>CAXTFI010000217.1:0-8469 GCA_964243255.1 uncultured Hymenobacter sp. | reverse complement strand
TCACGTCGCCCATGCCCAGGATGCGCTGGGCCATGCGGTCGGGGTAGAAGAGGTCGAGCGCCTCCATTTTCTCGCCCGTCGAGATGAACTTGATGGGCTTTTCGACCACCGCCCGGATGCTGAGGGCCGCGCCGCCGCGGCTGTCACCGTCGAGCTTGGTGAGCACCACGCCGTCGAAGTTGAGACGGTCGTTGAAGGTTTTGGCCGTGTTCACGGCGTCCTGGCCGGTCATGGAGTCCACCACGAACAGCGTTTCGCTGGGGTTGATGGCCTTTTTAACCGCCTCGATTTCGCGCATCATTTGCTCGTCCACGGCCAGGCGGCCGGCGGTGTCGATGATGACTACTTTCTTGTTGTTTTTCTTGGCGAAGGCGATGGCGTTCTGCGAAATCTCGACCGGATTTTTATTTTCCGGCTCCGAGTACACTTCGACGCCAATTTGCTCGCCGAGCACCTTGAGCTGGTCGATGGCGGCGGGGCGGTACACGTCGCAGGCTACCAGCAGCACCGTGCGGTTCTGCTTCTTGATGAAGCTGGCCAGCTTGCCGGCGAAGGTGGTTTTGCCTGAGCCCTGCAGGCCCGAGAGCAGCACCACGGCCGGGTCGCCTTTGATAACGATGTCCTGCTTTTGGCCGCCCATGAGCAGGGTCAGCTCATCGTAGACGATTTTGACCATGAGCTGGCCCGGCGACACGGCCGTGAGCACCTTCTGGCCCATGGCCTCGTCCTTAATCTTGTCGGTTACTTCCTTGGCAACCTTGTAGTTAACGTCGGCATCGACCAACGCACGCCGGATTTCCTTGACGGTGGCGGCCACGTTAATTTCGGAGATACTGCCCTGACCCTTGAGGGTCTTGATGGCTTTATCGAGCTTGGAGGAGAGGTTATCGAACATCAGCGTAAAATTAAATGTAGTGTTGGCCTTTGCTATGCAAAGCGGGGCTTTGGCGGGCCAGGCCCCCTCAATTAAGCGGAAATAGTTGATATAAGTGAAACAGCCGGCTTTCGGCCGTGGCCAGCCGCTGCACCAGCGCGGGGCTGGCCGGCGACAAGTCCGTGGGCTCGGTGGGCTGGCCGGGCAGCTGCCCCACCCGCAACTGCACCAGCGTTTCCAGGGCTAGCAGGCGAATGTGCAGCTCCTCCGTATTCACTGGTATTAATTGACCATCAGTTGCATACGCCGGCCCTACTAACCAGGCCCGGTTGCGAACTGCCCACCCGTAGGCCATCAGCTGCTGCCGCAGGTGCTCCTCATCCGTTGCCGTTTCCTGGCCGGTCTGCCGGGCTTCGGCCAGGTAGCGCGCGGTGGCGCGCAGGCCCGCCAGGTGCCGGCCAAGAGTTCGTACATAACGGGCGGAGTTCATGGCTATCAAAATTTCAGCTTCCAAAGGTACGCCCGACGCAGCCGCCCGCTTTGCCTAGCTTTGCCAACAAAACTGCCTTGCCCACCGTGCCCCCTTCCGCTCCGCTTCGCCTGCTCGTCATTACCTATTACTGGCCGCCCTCGGGCGGGGCGGGCGTGCAGCGCTGCCTGAAATGGGTGAAGTACCTGCCGGGCCTGGGCGTGGCGCCCACCGTTATCACCGTGGACCCCGACCAAGCCACCTACCCGGTGCGCGACGAAAGCCTGCTGCGCGAAGTACCTAGTAGCGTGCCTGTTATCCGCACGGCCACGCTCGAGCCGTTTGGCTCGTACCAGAAGCTGACCGGGCGGGCCGTGCCGCACGGCGGCTTTGCTAATGAGGGCGCGCCGGGCTTCACGCAGAAAGCCATGCGCTTTGTGCGGGGCAATTTATTTATCCCCGACCCCCGCCGGGGCTGGAACGCCTACGCGCTGGCCGCCGTGGAAAAGCTGCTGGCCCAGGGCGCGACCTTTGATGCGGTGCTGACTTCCTCGCCGCCGCATTCTACCCAACTCATTGGCTTAGAGCTGCAACGAAAGCACGGCCTGCGCTGGCTGGCCGACCTGCGCGACCCCTGGACCGACATTTACTACACCAAGGACCTGCACCGCACGCCGGCCGCCGCCTGGCTCGATGCCCGCTACGAAAGCCAGGTGCTGCGCGGGGCTGATGCCGTGCTGGTGACTTCGCCCGAAACCGAGCGGCTGTTTCGCCGCAAGCTGCCTGACCTGGCCAAAGGTAAAATCGTGGTGCTGCCCAATGGCTACGATGAGGCTGATTTTCAAGGGGTTTCGGTCCCGCCCACCGATTGCCTGCGCATTACCCATACCGGCACCATCACGGCGCGCTACCGCATCGAGCAGCTGCTACGGGCCGTGGCCGCCTGCGCCGCAGCTTACCCGGCCGTGCCGCTGCGGCTGCGCTTTGTGGGGCAGGTAGATGCGGGCGTGCGCGGCCAGGTAGCGGCCGCGGGCCTGGCCGCGGTTACCGAGTTTCTGCCCTTTGTGCCGCACCAGGAATCGGTAGCTTACTTGCTCAGCAGCAGCGTGTTGCTAATGGGTATTCCGGACGTAGCACTGAATAAAGGCATTCTGCCGGGCAAGATTTTCGAGTACCTGGCGGCTCGCAAGCCGGTGCTGTGCGTGGGTCCCGCCGGCTCCGACGCCGATAAAATTCTGCGCGAAGCGGGCGCCGGCCAGGCCCTGCCCTACGATGACTACGAGCTGATGCACAGCACGTTAAACCAACTGGCGCAGCAGTGGCTGCGCAGCCCCAACCTCGACCTGCCCGCTGAGGCGGGCGCGGCCCGCTACGCGCGGCGGGCCCAGGCGGCGCAGCTGGCCGAGCTGGTGCGCGCCGGCCGGCCGGCCAAGCGGGCTTAGCGGCGTGCCAACGCCGGGCGGCCTATTTTTGCGGTTTCATTTCGACTATTTTCATGGCCCTCGACCTCAACGGCAAGTCTTTGCTCATTACCGGTGGCACCGGCTCGTTTGGTAAGCAGTTTGTGCGCACCGTATTTAAGCTTTACCCTGGGGTGCGGCGCATGATAGTGTTTTCGCGCGATGAGCTGAAACAGTACGAGATGAGCCAGGAATTTCCGCACAGCGAGTACCCGGCCATTCGGTTTTTTATCGGCGACGTGCGCGATGGCGAGCGCCTGCACCGGGCTTGTGAGGGCGTGGATATCATTATCCATGCCGCCGCCCTCAAGCAGGTACCGGCCGCCGAGTATAACCCGATGGAGTGCATCAAAACCAACATTTTTGGGGCCGAAAACGTGGTAAATGCCGCCCTCGACTGCGGGGTGAAAGACGTAGTGGCGCTGAGCACCGACAAGGCCGCCGCGCCCATCAACCTCTACGGGGCCACCAAGCTGTGCTCGGATAAGCTCTTCGTAGCCGCTAATAACATGAAGGGCAGCAGAGACTTACGCTTATCGGTAGTGCGCTATGGCAACGTGATTGGCTCGCGCGGGTCGGTGGTGCCGTTCTTTTTGCAGCAGCGGCACACGGGCGTGCTGCCCATCACGCACCCCGACATGACGCGCTTCAATATCTCGCTCGAAGAGGGCGTCGACCTGGTGCTCTACGCGCTGGAGCACTCGTGGGGCGGCGAGATTTTCGTGCCCAAAATTCCTTCTTATAAAATAACGGAAGTGGCCCGCGCCATCGGGCCCGGCTGCGAGCAGCGCATTGTGGGCATTCGGCCGGGCGAGAAGCTGCACGAGGAAATGATAACCCAGACCGACGCCCTGAGTACCGTGGAGCTCGACCGGTACTACGTCATACTACCCACTACCTCAGCGGGTTGGCGCGAAGAGGACTTCATCAAGCACTTCAACGGCAAGCGCGTGGCCACCGATTTCCACTACGACTCGGCCAACAACACGGAGTGGCTGTCGGCCGAGCAGATTCGGGACGAGATTCGGCTGCACGTAGATGCTAATTTTGAGGGCTAGCCGCTAGCGCCGCACTTCTACCCAGCCCCGGTATTTCTGGCCGGTGGCGGGGCTGGTGAGCAAGTAGTAATACACACCGTCGGGCTGGCCTTGGGCCGCCCAGGTGTTGTCATAGTGCTCCTGCGCGTAGATTTCGCGGCCCCAGCGGGTGTAGAGGCGCAGGCTCCAGTCGGGCGCGTGGAGGCCTTTGAGTAGAAAGGCCTGGTTTTGGTCGTCTTGGTTAGGGGTGATGATATTTGGAATAACCACGGCACAGTTGAGCGCCTGCACGATGGCTTCGGCCCGGCTGCTGCACCCGCTGGGCGAGGTAACATCCACGGTATAAGTACCCGGCAGCTGGGTGGTCAGGGTAGCCGCGGTAGACCCATCCTGCCAGCGGTAGGTGCTGCCCGCTGCCTGCGGGCTAACGACGAGGGTAAGGGCTTGGCCGGCACAGGTTTGCTGCACGGGCGGCCCTAGCGACACGCTTGGCTGGGCATTCACCACCACTTCACGGCTACTGACGATGGCCCCCACATACCCCGCAATGGTAACGGCAAACGTGGCGGTGTAGGTGCCGGGCGTGGGGTAGGTGTGCACGGCCTGGAGCCCGGTGGCGGTGTTGGCCGCCCCGGCGGCGGCATCGCCAAAGCTCCAGGTACTCGTGAGGGGTGGCCCCGATAAGGCGAGCTGCCCCGTGAACGTAGCGGGGGTGCCTACGCACACGGGCGGGGCCGTAAACTGCACAGCGTTGTTGCGGCTTTGGGGGGTAAACTGGTTGGGTAGGTTATAAATAGTTGCCGCCCCGTTGAGCGGCAGCGCGTTCAACTGAAACCCACACCCTGCGCCCAAGATATTAGGCGCGTTGAGGACGTGGAGCGAGCTATAGGCGGCCAGGTATATTTTACCGGTTGGCGCGCGTAGCAGCCCGCCCATACCCGTGTTGCCTTTGCCTACCACCTGCCAAGAATTGGCAATAGCACCTCCCGCACCGGCTAGCATATCGTACTGTATCACTGAAAAGTCCTGATTGGCCGAGGCTACCACTGCATACAGCCGGGCGTTATCGGCCGAAAATTCTACGCCATAGCGCAGCGGCTGGCCGGGGGTCGGCGGCGTCAGGTTAACGTAGTTGGCTACCTGCCCGGTAGCCGGGTTAAAATCGTACAAGCCCAGGTCGCGGTACAGCGCCGCCATTGCCAGGTGCCGGCCATCGGGCGCGGCCCGCAGGTGCCCAGCCGCGTTGCTAAACGGTCCTTGCCCGCCCTGCTGCACGCTCACCCCATCGAGCACAGGACCTACACTGCTGACCACCGGCTGGCCCACTAGCCCGGTGGTGGTGAGCAGAAAGCTGAAAAAGGAATTATTTTCCCACCCGTGTACCACTATCCAGTAATCGCGCCCGTTGGCGTGGCGCACCGCAATCAGCTTTTCGGCGATTTTGCTGGTCAGGTTGGGGGTGGGCAGCCGGGTGGCCGGCCCCGTCACGTCGCCCAGCCCGTTGGCCAGCTTCATATCTACCGTAGTATAGCGCAAACCCTGAGCCAGCTGGTTTTCCATGTCATCGGTCAGAAACACGTAGTACAACGAAGGGTCGCCGGGGTGCGGCACTATCAATACCCCCTGGGTCGAAGAGAAGCCCGTGGTACTGATGGCCCCGCCGCTGGGCATGAGCGCGTGGGTGCGGTTCCATACTTTTTCGCCATTGCTATAAAACAGGAGCTGCCCGGCCCCGTCGGAAATGGACGAAGCCGCCTCGTAGGTTCGCAGGGCCGTGGGCTGCACTACCGGCGCGCCAGTGGTGAACGAGACGGCCGCCTGGAGGCCAAAGTGCCAGTTGCTATCCTCCTGCTGGGCCAGCAGGTTGAGATGGCTTAGCAAAAGCACTGCTGCTAAGGTAATTATTCGCATCATCGCGTCGGAAATTTTGAAGCAAAACTACTGGGCAGGAGCTAAGCTTCTTCTTCCATAAATTAAAATAGTGCAAAATAAGCCAGCTGCTCCAGCTGCTCAAAATCAGTTGGCAAGTGCAGAAAATACCCGCCGCGTACCTTTGTCTTCAGAACGCTGTGCGGAAATATTTTCCGGCTCTAGCTGCCTTCCTTTCCGCTTTACCCCAGGAATGGCTTTTCCGTCTGGCATGTCCTTTCACCCCACCCACCCGCTGCCCTACGGCCGCCAGCACCTTACGGACGAAGACGTGGCGGCCGTAGTAGCCACGCTGCGCTCCGATTTTCTGACCCAAGGCCCGCGCGTGGCGGAGTTTGAAACGCAGTTTGCGGCCTACGTGGGGGCGCGCTACGCCGTGGCCGTGAGTAATGGCACGGCCGCGCTGCACCTGTGCGCGCTGGCGCTGGGCGTGCAGCCCGGCCAGCGCGTTATTACCTCCCCCATCACCTTTGCGGCTTCGGCCAACTGCGTGCGCTACTGCGGCGGCGAGGTGCATTTTGCTGATATTGACCCCGCTACCGGACTACTTGATTTACAAGCGGTTAGGAAGCTACTGGAAGCGCACCCCGCGGGTTATTTCACGGGGCTGATTCCGGTTGATTTTGCCGGGCTGGCCGTGGATATGGAGGCGGCGCGGGCGCTGGCCAACGAGTTTGGCCTCTGGATTATTGAGGATGCCTGCCACGCGCCGGGCGGCTTTTTTGTGGATAGCCAAGGCGCTGAGCAGCAGTGCGGTAGCGGGCAGCTGGCCGAGCTGGCCATCTTCAGCTTTCACCCCGTCAAGCACATTGCCACGGGCGAGGGCGGCATGATAACCACCAACGACGAGCAGCTGTACCAGCACCTGCGCCGCCTGCGCACCCACGGCATCGAGCGCGAGGCCACCGGCCTGCTGCGCCAGGACGAGGGCGGCTGGTACATGGAAATGCAGGAGCTCGGCTATAACTACCGTATCTCCGACATTCTCTGCGCGTTAGGCATTAGCCAGCTGGCCCGCGCCGAGGCGGGCCTGGCGCGCCGCCGCCAGCTGGCCGCGCACTACGACGCGGCCTTTGCCGCCCTGCCCGGCGTGGACGTGCTGGCCCCCGGCCGGCCGGGCCACGCCTACCACTTATACATAGTGCAGGTAGCTAATCGGCGGGGGCTCTACGAGTTTTTGCGCACCAAAAACATTCTAACTCAGGTACATTACGTGCCCGTGCACCGGATGCCGTACTACGAAAAGCTCGGCTGGAAATTTGGCGATTTTCCGCACGCCGAGGCCTACTACGCCCGCTGCCTGAGCTTACCGCTCTACCCCACTCTCACCGACGCCGAGCAGGCCTACGTCATCGACTGCGTGCGCGAGTTCGTGGCCCACAACCCCGCCGCGTGAGCCCCACTCCCACCCCGGCCGACCTGCAAGCCCTGACGCGCCGGCTGGTCCTGGGCACCGCGCAGTTTGGCCTAGCCTACGGGCTCAACAACCAGGCCGGGCAGCCCCCCGCCGCGGCCGTGGCGGCGGTGCTGGCCGCCGCCACGGCCGCCGGCCTCACGTTGCTCGACACGGCCACCGCCTACGGCAACAGCGAGGCGCGCCTGGGTGAATTGGCCGGTGCAAACCCTGCTTTTGAGCTGATTACCAAAGTGTCGGCGGGGCCGCCTGCGTTGGTTGCCCAGCACGTGGCCGAGTCGCTGGCCCGCCTGCGGCGGACGCGGCTCTACGGCGTTCTGTTCCATGCGTTTGAGCCGTTGCGAGCCGAGCCGGCGGCCTGGCAGGCCTTGCAAGCGGCGCGGGCGGCGGGGCAGGTGGCGCGCATCGGCGTGTCGCTCTATCACCCGCACGAGGCCGAATGGCTGCTAACCCAGGACTGGGACGTGGACCTGGTGCAGGTGCCATATAGTGTGCTGGACCAGCGCTTTACCACCTTACTGCCCCAGCTGGCCGCGCGCGGGGTGGAGGTGCACGTGCGGTCCGCTTTCCTGCAAGGGCTGCTGCTGCGCGAGCCGGCCACGCTCCCCGCTTTCTTCCGGCCGCTAACCCCGAAGCTGAAGCGCCTGCGCGCCCTGGCTGCCGAAGCCGGGGTGCCGCTGCCGGCCGCGCTGCTGCTGTTTGCGGCCGGCGCGCCGGGCGTGGCGCGGGCCGTGATTGGCGTGGACTCGGTGGCTAATTTGCACGAAAACCTGGCCGCCGCCGCCTACCTGGCCGCCGCCGAAAGCCTGCGGCCGGCGCTCCAGGAGCTGGCCGAACTTACCGACACCTTCATCCTGCCCTACGCATGGCCGCCGCGCCCCTAACCGACCCGTTTTACCGAAATCTATTTGACCTCACCGGCCAAACCGTGCTGCTCACGGGCGGCTACGGGCACCTGGGCCGGGCCATTGCGGCGGGCCTGCTGGCCCACGGGGCGCGGGTGGTGGTGCTGGGCCGTCACGAGGCATCGTTTGAACAGGCCTTTCCAGAACGAACTGATTTACTGAGCTTTATTCAGTGCGATGTAGCCGACACGGCGTCGGTGCAGGCAGCTTATCGGCGCAGCCACGCGCGGCACGGCCTGCCCAGCGTGCTCATCAACAACGCGTTTTACAGCCGGGGCCAGCAGCCCGATGCGCTGCCCGACGCCGACTTTGCCCTGGGCCTCGACGGCTCGGTGGGCACGGCCTACCGCTGCCTGCGCGAAGTGCTGCCCTACCTGCGCG
>CAXTFI010000216.1:0-8542 GCA_964243255.1 uncultured Hymenobacter sp. | reverse complement strand
CGAATCATCGTCCGAAACACGTCGTCGAGGATGGACATCATCGTGGGCCGGTCGATGTTGCGGCTCTTGGCGAACTCCTGGAAGTTCTCGATGAGCATCCGCGCGTTCAGGTCGGCCGCCACGGCGGCGACTTCCTGCGGGCTGGGGCCTGCTGCTTTTTTAGCCATGAGAAAGAAATGAAAGCGTCTAAAAACTCAAACGAAAGTTAAACAGCCAGCCCACACAGTGGGCGTATCTGCGAAATCCGTCAAATCCGTTTGAATCTGCGGTTTATTTAAAGGAGATAACAACGGTGGCTTCCTTAATGTCCCCGAAAGGAAAAAAGGCGGCGGGCAAGGTCGATTTTTTGGTTTTCACTTTGATAACCTCTTCCAGCTCAATGCCTTCGGGGGTAACGGCGGTGAGCGGGCCGGTTTTCTCAGTGCCGTCCTGCAGCTTCAGCAGGAGGCTGCGGCCGATGTGGCGCGGGTACTGGCGCGGGTCGGTGAGGGGCTGGTCGGCCCCCGGCGAGGTTACTTCGAGCGAGTAGGCGGCCTCCTCGCCGTAGGTTTCCTCCATGCCCCGGTTGAGGCGGCGCGTTACCTGAGCGCACTCCTGAATGCCGAGGCCGTTGGGCCCGTCGAGGGTCACCGTAATCTTGGGCATTACCGCGTCGGACACGGTGAGGCCGACCACGTATAAGCCGCTGTCGCCGAGCGAGTCGGCGAGCAATTGCTGAATGCGGGTTTGGTCAAATTGAGCCATGACAGCCGGGGTGTGGGACAAAAAAAGAGGGGACTGCGCGTCCCCTCTTTTCAGATTGAATACCAATTGTGGGGACAAAGATACGGCTTTTTCCGGGTTGGTTACAATGAGCTGTTATACTGAGCCGGAAGAACGTTATGCAGACCGTAGGGAAGCATCTCGCGCGCAGCAGTGAATTCTACCGACTGGGATTAGTATTGCACGCGAGATGCTTCCCTGCGGTCTGCATGACGTTCTTTTTTGTCTGACAATTAGGTTAATAGCCCACGGCCGCATCGTCGCCGCGCGGGTCGGCGCCGCCTTCCAGTTGCCCGTCGGGCAGCACCCGGATGAGGTCGAGCCGGCCCCAGGCGCTGCGGATTAGGGGGTTAAAGCCTTTGTCCTTAAGGGTTTGCTCGGCGGCGGGGGTGAGGGCCCCGGCCTCCGCGTCGAGGTGGTCGGGCAGCCACTGGTGGTGCAGGCGGGGGGCCGCCACGGCCTGCTCGGCATTGGCCCCGTAGTCTACCACGGATAAGATACTTTGCAACACGCTGGTAATGATGGTGCTGCCGCCCGGCGAGCCCGTAACGAGCGCCAGCTTGCTGCCCTTGGCCAGAATGGCGGGCGTCATGCTGCTGAGCATGCGCTTGCCGGGGGCGATGGCGTTGGCGGTGCCGCCCACCAGGCCGTACATATTGGGCACGCCAGCCTTGGCGCTGAAGTCATCCATCTCATTATTAAGTAGAAAGCCCGCGCCGGCCACCACTACTTTGCTGCCGTAGGCCCCGTTGAGGGTGGTGGTGCAGCTCACGGCATTGCCCTGGGCATCGACGATGCTGTAGTGGGTGGTTTGGTCGCTTTCGTAGCGCGGCAGGCCGGGGCCGGCCGTGATAGCGGTGCTGGGCGTGGCCTGGCCGTCGGTGCGCAAGGTGCTGAAACGCTGCTTGTTATATTTGTTCTCTAGTAATTGACTGACGGGCACTTTGCCAAAATCGGGGTCGCCGAGGTAAGTGGCGCGGTCGGCGTAGGCGCGGCGCTCGGCCTCGGTGATGAGGGCTACGGCGGCCGGCGTGTGGTAGCCGAGCTGGCTTAAGTTGCTGGGTTCCAGCATCTGCAAAATCTGGAGCAGGGCCACGCCGCCGCTGCTGGGTGGGGGCATGGTAATAACGTCGTAGCCCCGGTAGGTGCCGTGGAGGGCGGCGCGCCACTTGGGTTGGTAAGCGTCGAGGTCTTTTTGGGTAATGAGGCCACCGCCTTTCTTCATCTCAACCAAGACTAGCTCGGCGGTGCGGCCCTGGTAAAAGCCCGCGCGGCCCTGGTCCTGAATGCGTTGGAGCACGGTGGCCAGCTCGGGCTGCTTGAGGGTGTCGCCTTTTTGCCAGGCGGTGGCCCGCACAAACACGGGTGGCGAGCCGGGGTTGTTTTTGGTGAAATCGGCCTGGGTGCGGTTGAGGCCGGCGGTTTCCTTTTCGGTGAGGGCCACGCCGTGGGTGGCCAGGCGCACGGCGGGTGCTACGAGCCTGGCCCAGGGCAGCTTGCCCAGTTTTTTATGAAGCGCCGCCATGCCGGCCACGGTGCCGGGCGTGCCCACGGCCAGGCGGCCAGCGGTGCTGAGGCCGGGCACCACGTTGCCGCTGGCGTCGAGGTACATGTCGCGGCGGGCGGCGGCGGGCGCGGTTTCGCGGAAGTCGAGGGTGCCGTCTTGCCCGCTTTTGTCGCGGTACACGATGAAGCCGCCACCGCCCACGTTGCCGGCCACCGGCAGCACCACGGCCAGCGCAAACTGCACGGCCACGGCCGCGTCGTAGGCATTGCCGCCCTGCTGCATGATATCGCGGCCCACTTTAGAAGCCACCGGGTGGGCTGAAACTACCAGCGCGTGGCGGGCCACCACGGGCGCGGCGGCGGGCGGCAGCTGGTTGGGCACTGCTACTTGGGGCCGGGGGTGCGGGGCGGCCTGCTGACCCCTGACCGGGCCAGCCAGCCCAGCTAGTAGCAGCACTGCCGAAGAGAAATGGGAAAACGTATGCATTCTGCAAAGTAGGCATAACCACGCAGCTACCGGGCAGTTGCCTACCTTTGAAAAGCTAAATTTTTCCTGCTTATGTCCGCCGAAATCATAGCTTCCGCCGCGGCCACGCCGCCCGCCCCTGTGCTCACGCTCACGCGGGAAGACGCGTGGCTGCAACCCTACGAGCCGCAGCTACTGGCGCGCCAGCAGCGCCTGGCCGACCGCCTGGCCGCCATTGCGGCCGAGCATGGTTCGCTGAGCAATTTTGCTAACGCGCACCAGCGGCTGGGGCTGCACTACGATGCGCGCCGCCGAGGCTACGCCGTGCGCGAGTGGGCACCGGGCGCGGAGGCGGTGAACCTAGTTGGTGATTTCAATTTCTGGAACCCCGAGGCGGACCCGTTGCAGAAAGATGCGATTACCGGCGTGTGGGAGGCGTTTTTGCCCGACGATGCCCAGGGCCGCCGCCTGGCGGCCGGCTCGCGCTACAAGCTGCGCGTAGTAGCCCACGGCCAGGGCAAGGACCGCCTGCCCGCCTACCTGCGCCGCGTGGTGCAGGACGAGCATACCAAAGACTACGCGGCCCAGCTCTGGGTGCCCGAAACCCCGTTTGAGTGGACGGACCAGTCATTCAGTATCGCCGATGCTACTAAGGGCCAGCCGCTCATTTATGAGGCGCACGTAGGCATGGCGCAGGAAGAGGGCCGCGTGGGCACCTACCGCGAGTTTGCCGACCACGTGCTGCCGCGCATTCAGGCCGAGGGCTACAATACCGTGCAGCTGATGGCCGTGCTGGAGCACCCGTACTACGGCTCGTTTGGCTACCATGTGGCCAATTTCTTTGCGCCCAGCTCGCGCTTTGGCACGCCCGAAGACCTGAAATATCTGGTTAACACAGCTCACCAACTCGGCATTGTGGTGCTGCTCGACCTGGTGCACTCGCACGCGGTGAAGAACGAGGCGGAGGGCCTGGCCGACTTCGACGGCTCGGGCAACCTGTACTTTCACAAGGGCGAGCGCGGCAACCACCCCGGCTGGGACAGCAAGCTGTTTGACTACGGCCGGCCCGAGGTGCAGCAGTTCTTGCTCAGCAACTTACGCTACTGGCTGGAGGAGTTTCACTTCGACGGCTTCCGGTTTGATGGCGTCACGTCGATGCTGTATCATCACCACGGTGAGGGGCACGCGTTTGGGGGCTACGAGAGCTACTTTGGCCCCGATGCGGATGACGATGCCATCCTCTACCTTATGCTGGCTACCACGCTGGTGCGCGAGCTTAAGAAGGCAGCCCTGCTCATTGCCGAAGACATGAGCGGGCTGCCCGGTTTGTGCCGGCCCGTGGCCGATGGCGGCGTGGGCTTTGACTACCGCCTGGGCATGGGCCTGCCCGACTTCTGGATTAAGACCCTCAAGCACCAGCGCGACGAAGACTGGGACCTGGGCCAGCTGTGGCACCAGCTGGTGAACCGGCGCGCCGGCGAAAAAACCGTGGCCTACGCCGAAAGCCACGACCAGGCCCTGGTGGGCGATAAAACGCTGGCCCAGTGGCTCTATGGCGAGGCCATTTATTATAACATGGGGGTGCTCGACGGCGACCCCGGCGCGGCGCGGGCCACGGCGCTGCACAAGCTCATCCGGCTGGTTACGCTGAGCGCGGGCGGCGAGGCCTACCTTAACTTTATGGGCAACGAGTTTGGGCATCCGGAGTGGATAGACTTTCCGCGCGCCGGCAACGACTGGAGCTACCACTACGCCCGCCGCCAATGGAGCCTGGCCGACAACCCCGGCCTGCGCTACCACCAGCTGCTGGCCTTTGACCAGGCCATGCTCAAGCTGGCCCGCGAGCAGCAGCTGCTGACCAAGGGCCCCGCCACGCTGCTCAATATCGACTTTGTCAATAAAATCATTGCGTTTGAGCGCGCCGGGCTGGTGTTCGTGTTCAGCTTTCACGTGGGCGAAAGCTTTTTTGACTACGGCATTCCGGTGCCCGCCGCGGGCCGTTATCGCCTGGCGCTCAGCTCCGACCGGCCGGAATTCGGTGGTTTCAACCGCCTCGACGAAGCCGTGATTTACGACACCTTTGGCGGGGGCGGCACGGCGGAAGCCCCGCGCCTGCGGCTCTACGTGCCCAACCGCACGGCGCTGGTATTATCATTTAACAATTAACAGTTATCAATTAACAGGCCATTCGATGTTTATACCTGCTAGGTAGTCTGTTAATTGATAACTGTTAATTGTTAAATGGAAAAACCTACTCGCGCTTGCGGCCAATGCTCAGGCGATACACCGTTTCGGTGAGGCGCTTGGCGCGCAGTTCGGGGGTTTTGGCGCCTTTGAGGTAGCGCACGTAGGAGCGCTGCTCCAGCTTGGTGAGGGTTTTGAAAAACTTGAGGGCGGCTTCGTCGGCGGC
The DNA here is from genome assembly GCA_964243255.1 of uncultured Hymenobacter sp. Classification (GTDB taxonomy): domain Bacteria; phylum Bacteroidota; class Bacteroidia; order Cytophagales; family Hymenobacteraceae; genus Hymenobacter. Next base: position 3,398 of record CAXTFI010000216.1, on the reverse strand, counting down.
CAGGGCGGCGGCCAGGTCTTCGGGCATGGTTATCACGCGGTCGGCCAGGTCGCGGCTGAGGCGCACGTGCAGCACGTCGCCCACAGTTTTGTCTACGGCGCGGCGCACCTCCCGCGGAATTATCAGGCCGTGGTAGCCATCGCCGATGGGCAGCAGCTCGCCCCGGTAGGGGAAGCCTTCGATGGCCGTGTGCACCAGCAATTCCTCCTTGGTGCCGTAGAGCTCCTCTACCGAGAAAGGCACTACCACCAGCAAGTCGCCCGTGTGCGGGTCGGCTTCGAGCACCGCTTCAAATTCTTGTTCAAATTCCGTCATTACCTGCAAAAGTAACCCTCGCGGCCTACTAGCAGTAGAGTGCGGGACTTGCCCCCGCCCGGCGTTGTACGAGATGGGTGTGAATCATTCAACGCCGGGCGGGGGCAAGCCCCGCACCTTACTGCTTAGTAACCAGGGTTTTGCTTCAAATTCGGGTTGGCTGCCAGGTCGGTGTTGGGCAGCGGAAACAGCGTGCGGGTGGGCGCAATATCGGTGCCGGCCAGCGTGCCGTCTTTGAATGGCCAGGTGTAGCCCGTGGCGTACACGCCAAAGCGGATGAGGTCGGTGCGGCGCTGGCCTTCCCAGTACAGCTCGCGGCTGCGCTCGTTGAGGATATCGGGCAGGGATACGCTGCTGAGCGCCGTGGCCCGCGAGCGGGCGCGCACCTCGTTGACTTGTTGCAGCGGAGTGCCGACGGTGCCGCCCTGGCCGCCGCGCAGCACGGCTTCGGCGTACAGGAGCTTCCGGGGCAATTTAGCTGGCCAGGCGGAGCGCCGGGCGCGGCTGGGCCCCGTGCAGCGCCTGCGCAATGGCGGCGGCATCGGCGGCGGGCACGGCCTGCACGGCCGCAAAAGGCAGCCCCAACTCGTGGCGCAGGCGCTGGGCCAGGGTGGGCGTTTCGGCCAGAATCAGGTCGGCGCGGCGCAGGGCCTGGCGCTGCAGCTCGGCCATCCAGCCGGTGGCTGTCTCCACCGATTCGCCCGCGCCCGCGGCTAACGTGGCAACGTGCACTACCAGCGGCCGGCCGGTACGCTGGCGCAGCTCCTGGGCAGCTAGCCAGGTGGGCCAGGCCGGCGCGTAGATAACTGCAAACGGCGGCTCGGCCAGCGCCACCGGCACCGCAAAGCGTGCGTACTGAATGATTTGAAAATTCAAATCGGGAGCTGGGTAGTGGCTAGCAGCCGGCCGCAGGGCCGGGTGCGCGGCCGGCCCTGCGACCGGGGCAGCTGCTGGCTCAGCGGCCGCCAGGCCGGGCGGCGGCAGGGCGGCCACTTGGCGCAAAGCTGCCAGCGCCTGCGGCCAACCCGCTTGCGCGGGACTGGCCGCAGGCAAGAAATCCTCACTGCTATCAGGCAAGCTACTGATAGACAGCTCGAAAGCGGCTAGCTCATCGGCTACGCGGGGCAGCAGGTCGGCCTCCGGGTCGGGGGCCTGGGCAAACTCAACTGGCTCATAGTCTGGCTCCGCGGGCGGCAGCTCGGTTTCGGCAGCGGCGGCCGGCTCGGCGGCCGTTGGCAGCTCGGCCGGCAAGGCTTGCGTAGCTAGGTTATCAACATAATCAGCTGATTTATAATCGGTTATAGTTGATTCTAGCCCGGCGGCTGGCTCGGCGGCTCCCAGGTAAGGGGTGGCGGGCAAGGCAGTGAGGCCCGTCCAGGTAGGGGCGGGGAGGGGCTGGCCGGCCCGCTGCGCCAGCTGGGGCAAGCTGAGGCTGCCTAGCCGCAGCACCCGCACCTCCGCCCAAGTTAGCGGCGCGGGTGCGGCCGGCACAAGCCGGTTTAGGTTAGTTGTAACACCTTTATTTTCAATGAGTTGATTCTCAGCTATTTCTGAACCGGGCTCGCTGGCCTTCACTGTCGGTGCGGGCTCGCTGGCCGCTGCCTGCGGCAGCGGAGTTGGTTGGGCCGGCGCGGGTGGCGGGAGGGCCGGCAAAGTTACGGGCAGGTACTCCTCGGCGCTCAGGTGGGCGTTGTCGGCTTGGGGCACCATTACCAGAATAGAATCGACGACGGGCGCGCTGGCCTGGGTAGCCTCTACCAGCGCCCGCACGGCTGGGGCGGCCTCGTTCCAGGCCAGCACCAGCACGGCAAGGGGAGAGGCAGCAAGGACGGCAGCGGGCGCGGGCATCGGCAGGGGATTAGCCTGCGAATAACGGCACGGCAGCCGCCAGGTTGACCGATGGGCTTAAAATAAATAATCACTGCCCTGGCTAGTGGCGTGGGCTTTTGGGCATTTACGCAAGGCGGGCATCTCTCCTTAAAAGGTAACTTGCAGGTCTAAAGGGGGGCCGCTGCCAGCTACGGCCGGTAGGACTGATGCCCCCTCACCCGCGCTGCCCATCCTAATTTTTTATATGCCTGCTAATTCTGCCCAGGAAAACAATTACATGCTCAACGACCTGGCCGCCCAAGCGCGGCAGGAATACCTGCCCGGCCTGGTGCAGCGCGTAGAGCAAACCCACGACCACCTTTTTACTTTCACTACCGAGAACGGCACCCGGCTGCTGCTGCACGCGCTGAACGACAAGGTGCTGCGCTTCCGCTACCTCACGCCGGGCAGCCCGGCCGAGCCCGACTTCAGCTACGCCGTGCCCGACCCCGCCGCCGAGCGCACCATGCGCCCCGGCGTGCCCAGCTTTCTGGAGTTCAAGGAAAAAAGCGACCATTACCGCCTCACTACCAGCCGCCTCATTTGCATAGTGTGGAAGGACTCGCTGCGCACCCGCGTGCTCGACCGCTCGGGCAACGTGCTGTCGGACAATGAGAAAGGCTTTCACTGGCACCACGACGACGACACCGGCAACGACGTGGTGAAGATGAGCCAGCAGGTGCCCAGCGGCGTGTGCTACTACGGCCTCGGCGACAAGCCCGCCAACATGAACCTGCGCGGCCAGCGCTTCTGCAACTGGGGCTCCGACACCTACGGCTACGTGAAGGGCTCCGACCCGCTCTACAAAAATATCCCGTTTTTTCACGTGCTGCAGCAGCGCATTGCGCACGGTATTTTCTTCGATAACACCTTCAAGGCCTTCTTCGACTTTGCGGCCGAGCGGGCCGATGTAACCAGCTTCTGGGCTGAGGGCGGCGAGATGAACTACTACTTCATCTACGGCCCCACGCTGCTCGAAGTAACCGAAGAATACACCTGCCTCACCTGCCCGCCCGAACTGCCGCCGCTCTGGACGCTGGGCTACCACCAGTGCAAGTGGAGCTACTTCCCCGAGCGCAACGTGAAGGACATTGCCCAGGGCCTGCGCGAGCGCCGCATTCCGTGCGATGCCATTTACTTGGATATCGACTACATGGACGGCTACCGCTGCTTTACCTGGCACCCGCAGCACTTCCCCGAGCCCAAGCGCATGG
>CAXTFI010000215.1:0-8723 GCA_964243255.1 uncultured Hymenobacter sp. | reverse complement strand
GATTCCGCGCATCAAGCGGCGTGGGGCTAGGGGGTGGGGTGCCCGCGGAGGGCGACCCGACTGCGCAAACAGCCCGCGCTCCCCCCGCCCCTATCTTGCCGCTATGCTTGCCCTTACTACGCTTACGCCTGCCCAAACCGTGGCGGCCGATGCGGCCCTGCGCCGCCTCAAGCCCACCGCCGACCAGCTGACCGCCTTCCAAAAGCAGCTAACCAAGCTGCTCAAGCACCTCGACCCGACCAAGATTGAGCGCCACGGCGAAACGCATATCCTTGATTTTCTGCGTGATACTACGCCCGCGCTGGGGGCCGGGCCGGCCGCCGAGCGCTACGGCAACGTGAACGGCAAGCGCGACCTGGCCCTGCACCTTGGCGACACGGCCGCCTCGCCGGTGGGCGTTATTATTGAGGTGAAGGGCCCCAAGAACCCCCAGGAGATGCTGGCCCCGGCCGACCTCAACCGCAAGGCGTTTCAGCAGCTGCTGCTCTATTACCTGGAGGACCGCAGCGACGACCGGGCCGACGACTTTCGGCGCCTCATGGTGACCACGGGCTTTGAGTGGTATATTTTTGATGCGCAGGACTTTAATACCCTGTTTTGGAAGAACGCCGAGTTGCGCCGCGACTTCAAGGACTTCAAGAACAAGGCCAAGGCGAGCGCCGATACCGACTTCTTTTACAAGAGCATTGCCGGCAAATTTCTGGCCGGGGCCGCGGGCAGCCTGCCCGCCACCTACGTAGACCTGCGCCCCGGCGTGCCCACCGCGCCGGCCGCCCTCACCGACCTGTGGCGCGTGTTTGGGCCGGGGTTTCTGCTCAAGGAGTTTCCGAGCCAGCGGCCCGACGCGAATACGCTTAACCAGGAGTTTTACGCCGAGCTGCTCTACCTCATGGGCTTGCAGGAGGCTACCGTGGGCGGGGTGCGCCGCATTGGGCGCTGCGCCGAGGGCACGCGCCAGGCCGGCTCGCTGCTCGAAAACATTCTGTATCAGATGGATATCGGCCACGACCTGAGCCGCGTGCCCGCCGACCTGCTGGCCGAGTACGGCCCCGACCCCGCCCGCCAGCGCGAGGAGGTGGCCCTGGCTTTGTGCCTGGTGTGGGTCAACCGCCTGCTGTTTCTGAAGCTGCTGGAGGCGCAGCTGGTGCACTACCACCCGGCCGCGCACGCCCCCGACTTTCGCTTTCTCACCCCCGCCCGGCTGCCCGAGTACGACGAGCTCAACAAGCTCTTTTTTGGGGTGCTCAACCGCCCGCCCGCCCAGCGGCCCGCCGATGTGCGGGCGGCTTTCCGCGAGCTGCCCTACCTCAACTCGTCGCTCTTTCAGCCCGCGCCGCTCGAGGAAACCGTGCTCTACGTGCGCGAGCTGAGCGACCGCGCCGGGCTGGCGCCCTTCGCGCAGTCGGTGCTGCGCAAGAAGGGGGCCACCGCGCCGCCCGCCGCCCCCGATGCCCCCGGCCAGTGGCTGGCCCTGCCCTACCTGCTGGGCTTTCTGGATGCGTTTGACTTTGGCTCGGACCCCAGCACCGGGCCGGCCGCCGCGGGGCCCGGCGAGGCGGCCCCGGCCAAGCCCCTGCTGTCGGCGGCCGTGCTGGGGCTGGTGTTTGAGAAGATAAACGGCTACCGCGACGGCTCGTTTTACACCCCCGGCTTCGTGACGATGTACATGGCCCGCCACACGCTGCGCCGGGCCGTGGTGCGGCGCTTCACCCAGGGCGAGGGGGGTAGGCGCTTTCCCGAGCTGGCGGGCTGCACCAGCTGGGAGGAGCTGCGCGACGGCTTCAGCCGGAAGCGCCGGCCCGAGTATGCCGACTGGTTTAACGGCCTCACCGTGCTCGACCCGGCCGTGGGCAGCGGGCACTTTTTGGTGAGCGCCCTCAACGAGCTGCTGGCCCTCAAGGCCGACCTGCGCCTGCTGCTCGATGCCGACGGCCAGCTGCTCGACTACACCCTGCGCGTGGAGCACGACGAGCTGCTCATCACCGACAACGACACCGATGCGCCCGCCCGCTACCAGGTGGCCGCCTACGACCCCGCCACCGGCCAGCGCACCGTGGCCGCCAAGTACACGCGCCTGCAAGCCGCCCTCTTCCGCGAGAAGCGCGCCCTGATGGAGCACGCGCTCTTTGGCGTCGACCTCAACCCCAACAGCGTGCGCATCTGCCGCCTGCGCCTCTGGATTGAGCTGCTCAAGCACGCCTACTACCGGCCCGACAGCGGGTTTCAGGACCTCGAAACCCTGCCCAACCTCGACCTCAACGTGCGCACCGGCAACTCGCTGGTGAGCCGCCACGCGCTGGGCGCGCCCCTGGGCCAGGTGTTTCGCACGGCGGGCATCACCGTGGAGCGCTACAAAAGCCTGGTGCACGAGTACTTCGGGGCCAGCGGGCAGGTGGCGCGCCAGCAGCTCGACACGGCCCTGGCCGACCTCAAGGCCAACGTGGCGCGCCGCATCTCGCAGGCCGACCCCTACGCCCGGAAGCTCGCCGATGCCGAGCTGCAGGTGCTGCAGCTCGAAAAGGCCCAGAGCGACCTCTTCGGCAAGCGCCTCGACGAGGAGAGCTACGCCGTGGAGCACCGCAAGCGCACCCTGCTGGTGGAGCAGCGCCGCCGCGAGCTGGCCGACCACCGCCAGGGCGTCTTTTTTCAGCAGGCCTTCGAGTGGCGGTTTGAGTTCCCGGAGGTGCTCGACGATGACGCCCGCTTCCAGGGCTTCGACGTGGTGCTGGGCAACCCGCCCTATTTACTTGTGGAGGATGAACATAGCAAAAAGTGGTTCAGCAAAAACTACAGGTTCGGTTCTGGCAAACCTGATTTATATAGATTCTTTATTGAGAAAGCTTATAGCCTAGCAGCTCCTAATGGCGAGATAGCATATATTGTTCCCAGCTCCTTATTAGGAATTCCTGCTGCTAAAGCATTACGTTCTTTCCTGTTAGATGAAGGCGGTCTAGAGAGAATAATTACTTTTCAAGGCTCCGTATTTCCCGGTGCTTCCGTAAATAGTATTATCTTCTTTGGCACTGCTCAGCAGAAAAGTCAAGCAGTAGCTTTCGCTATCCAGCAACCAAAGCAGGAAGGAAATTTTAATAGTTTTCTCCAAACCTCTGAGTATAATAGTACAATTGTGAGCACTGATGTTCTTCGTATGGATGAAGATATCAAGCTTACAGTAGTTAATGATACTGACAATGAACTTGTTAAACAAATAGAAACCCACAGCAGGCCTTTATATGAGCTTGCTAGCTACTCGCTGGGGATTCAGGTCTACCACAATACTATTTACAGTAAGGAAGAGATGGACCAGCGGGTAGCTCACGCTTCCATTCAACTAAACACCGATTATATTATTGAGGCAGGTGGGCGTCATATCCAACGATATGGCCTTAAGCTTCCCGCCGATAGCTTTGTAAACTACGCCGCTAAAGCCTATCAGAAGCCCGACAAGAAGTTTCTTGCTGGACCAAGAATCATCCTGCGCGAAATAACAGGCGATAATCTTACAGCAACTATAGTTGAGCAGGAAGTGGCTTTCAATAAGTCTGTTATAATTATTCGTCCTTTCTCTCCAGACTTAAATCTGTACTTCCTACTGGGCGTTATCAACTCAAAAAGTATCGGCGACTATGTTGCATCTACTGGTGAAAAGGGAAAGCAGAAACTGTTTCCTAGGATTTCCCTTAAAACAGTGAAGCAACTCCCCATTCCCACCGCCACGGCCGAGCAGCAGGCGGCGGTAGCCACGCTGGTCGAGCAGATTTTGGCGGCCCGCGCCGCCGATGCCACCGCCGACACCCGCGCGGCCGAGGCGGCGGTCGATGCGCTCGTGGCCGCCCTCTACGGCCTCACCCCGGCCGAGGTAGCGCAGCTGGGCGCGGCCAGCGGGGGCTAGCTACTTAGCAAAAAGCCGCCCCGGATACGCTCCGGGGCGGCTTTTTGCTAAGTAGCTGTCTGGCAGCAATTTAGTAGAATATGCTACAAAAGAACGTCAGGCAGACCGCAGGGAAGCATCGCGCGCGCATCGTCCTCACGCTGGAGTTAGTGCCGCGAGCGAGATGCTTCCCTGCGGTCTGCCTGACGTTCGTTCATTGTTCATTACTCATTGTTCATTGCTCATTACTTCCTACGCTTTCCAGAGCTCGTGCTCCTGGCCTTTGCTGGTGGTGAGGATGAAGCGGGGCGGGTTGGCGCGCAGCACGAGGCGCACGCGGCCGGGGTACTTTTCCGAGTCGACCCACACGCCGTCTTCCTTCTGGGGCGTGTCGGTGGCGGGCAGGTAGGCGGTGGGCAGCAGCACGTCGGTGTCAGACTTGAGGTCGAGGTGCACCTTTTCGAGGGCCGCTTCGAGGTCGGGGCCATAGTCGTCGTTGAAGTCGTCTTCGAGGTCGTGGAGGGCTTCCTCCACGTCGTCGTAGCGCGCATCGTCGTAGGTGAGCGTGTGCAGCTCGGCTTTCTTTTCAATCAGCGCCATCAGGGCGGCGTTCAGGTCGGCAGCGTTCATCGGGGCAGGCGGGGGAAAAGCGAAGGAAAGTAGATGCGGCACAAATTTGCGCACGAAAAGGCAAACGGGCGGCTCAACCACCGGGGCCGGGCAGCCGTTAAGCTCCCCATGCCTCTTCCCTATGCGCTGGCCTTGCTTACGCTATTGGCCCTACTGGCGGTTTTTTGCCGCTACCTCACCGCCGATGCCCGCCGCCGCCGGGCAGCCCTGGCTACCCCCTTCCCCACCGCCTGGCGCACGCTACTGCTGGAGCACGTGGCCTTTTACCACGGCCTCGACCCGGCCGGCCAAACGCGCTTTGAGCAGGCCATGCAGCTGTTTTTGGCCCGCACCCGCCTCACCGGCATCCAAACCGAAGTCGACGACCTCACGCGGGTGCTCACGGCGGCCGCGGCCGTTATTCCGGTTTTTGGCTTCCCCGGCTGGGAATACACCACGCTGCACGAGGTGCTGCTCGTGCCCGACGCCTGGCCGCTCGAAACCCACTCTACCAGGCCCGGCCAGCAGAGGCAGGCGCCGCAAGGCGCGCTGCTGGGCTCGGTGCAGCGCTTCCAAACCTCGCAGTACATGCGCCTTTCGCGGGCGGCGCTGGTGCAGGGCTTCGCCGATGCCGAAGACAAGCACAACGTGGGCGTGCACGAGTTTGCCCACCTGGTAGATGAGGCTGATGGCCAGATAGATGGCGTGCCCGGCGCGGGCCTGCCGCCCGCCCTGCGCCCCGCCTGGCTGGCCATGATGCAGCGCGAGCTGGCCGCCATCCGGGCCGGCCACTCCGACATCGACCCCTACGGCGGCACCAGCGAGGCCGAGTTTTTTGCGGTGGTAAACGAGTACTTCTTCGAGCGCCCCGAGCAGCTCCGGGAGCGCCACCCCGCGCTGTTCGACCTGCTGGCCCAGGCCCTGCACCAGCACCCCGAGCAAACGCTAGCGGCCCGCCCCGGCCGCCTCGACCCGCGCCAGTGGCTGCGCCAGCTGCGCGCCAAAAAGAAGGTGCTGGGCCGCAACTCGCCCTGCCCCTGCGGGAGTGGCAAGAAGTACAAGGACTGCCATTTGGGTTAGGCGGCGTAGCGGACGGGCGGCGCAAACAAAAGAGCACTCTTGCTATATCTTAGCCGCTTCAGCTACAACTTCTTCGCACCTACACTTTTACCCCATGAAAAAGTCTTTCCTGCTAAGTCTGGTTTTGCTTGGTGCCTGCGCCAAAAAAGATGCGCGCCCTGCCTACCAAGACTTTACGCCGATAAGTGGGCAGTTCAAGATTACCGATGACGGGTTTTTGCGCTACAACCACCACGACACCACGGCCGTGCTCACCAACCTGCAGCTGCGCATCATAACGGGCGGCACCCTGGATGTGTATGAGTTTCAGGGCCAGCGCAGCAAGCACGAAGTCGATAACATCCAGATTTCGGTGGACAAGAACCGGGCGGGCACCAGCCCCTGGACTGGCCTGCCCGTAATCACGGCCTACTACGTTGATGGCAAGCAGACGGCCACCGGGGGCAGCAGCAACTCGGGTACGCTTTCGGCGGCCGGCGATAAGTTCACGGCCACCTTCAACGCGTCGAGCGTGCAGGGCACGCTTAAATAAGCCCTGAAACGCTGGCGTCAGGGCGCCGTCAGCCCCAGCAGCGCCTGCTGCATTGCGGCGCCGCCGCCGGTGTACCGGCTAAGCCAGGTAGCCACGGCTGCTTCGGGCAAGCCACTCTGCCTTAAACTCTTGCCGAGAAACTCGTAGTCGGTGCGGGGGGTAGGCGCCAGTGCCACGGCCCGCAGCCAGCGCCAGACCTGCTTTTCGCCCACCTGCCGCTCCAGCGCCAGCAGCTGCAGCGGCACCGCTACGTAGCGGTAGGCGTCGTCAATTTCCTCGGGCCGCCGAATGGCGCTCAGCGCCGGAAAGTTGCCGTGCCGGAGCAGGCGGCGGCGGTAGCCGGCCAGCTTTTCGCGGTAGAGGCGGGCGCTTAGCTGGCGCTGGGTGGCTTTGAGGGCCAGGTACTCGGTGGTGCCTTCCAGAAAAAAATACCGCAGCGTGGCATTGGGCCGCAGCAGGGTGCCGAAGTAATAATGCCCAAACTCGTGGCTCAGAAAAGGCAGCAGGGTCGAATCGGCCAGCACCTCGCCCCGAAACAGCGTACTAAAATCCTGGTGCCCACCCACGGTGGCGATGGTCGGAAACGTGACGAACAGCCAGCCGTTGCGGCGCGATACGGGGGTAGTATTCAGGAAGGTAAGCGCCTGGCGGTAGGGCAGGCCGAGCTGCCGCTCGTAGTAGCCGCGCACCTTGGCCACGAAGCTGCCAAACGTGGCCGTCTGGCCCGCCGTGAGCGCCGAGTTGAGCAGCCAGCTGCCGCCCGCGCGCTGCGCCCGGTAGGCACCGGCAAACAGCACCAGGGCCACCGCCCTGGTCGATACCAGGCGCTGCCGCGGCCCGGCCGCCGGGTCGCTGCCGTTGAGGTAAAGCGTTGGGCAGTCGGCACAAACCACCTCCAGGTCGTAGGTATACGTGTTGATTTGCTGGTCGCGGGCGCGGTCGTAGAGCACGGGGTACCAGGCCGTTTGCTCGGTGCCCCGCACGGTTATGCCGTTAAAAGCCAGCCGGCCTTTGTCGTCGCCCTCCTCCGGGTACTGGCTCGAATCGCGCTGCACCGGGAAAGCACCAGTGTAGCGCAGGCGCAGGCTGCGCGGCAGGGGTAGCGGGCGGCCGGCGGCGGTGAGCAGGCGGTACTGCCAGGCTTCTTCGGTGGTGTCGGGCGCGTAGCGGCGGTCGTGGCTCAGGATTTTTTGGCCGGTCGAATCCCGAAAGGCCTCCACGTTCAGGCCGGTATGCAGCCAGATGCGCGCGTCGGGGAGCGGGGGCAGCTTGCTCAGCTGCAAGTCGGCCGCCAACGTGCCTTGCTGCACCGACACCGTGATGGTGCCGCGCAAATGAGGCTGCGCCACGGCCGCCCCGCCGGCCAGGCTTAGCAGCAGCGCCCAGCAGAGTTTGAGAAGGGTAGCATTCACGCCGCAAGTAAAGAACCAGGCTCGTACCGGCGGCGGGGCGGGCGGCGAAATAGCTCTTTGCCCGTTGCGCCGGCCTGTCTCCTCCGCTTTTGCCCGGCGAGCGGGGGCAGGGAATCAGGCAGCAAATTACTACATTAGCGCCTGAACTTCAACCTCTTCCTTCTCACCCCATGAAAACAACTGCCACCTGGCTGCTCCTGCTGCTGGCGCTGCTGGGCCGGCCCCTCGCGGGTGCCGCCCAAAATGCCCTACCTCCCCTCATCGACCGCGAGCTTTTGTTTGGCGACCCCGAGATTTCGGGCGGCCAGCTCTCGCCCGACGGCCGGTTTTTGTCGTTCATCAAGCCCTACCAGGGCACCCGTAATATCTGGGTGAAGGGCCTGGCCGAACCCTTTGCCAGCGCCCGGCCCCTGACCAACGACCAGGCCCGGCCGGTGCGCGACTACTTCTGGAGCCGCGACAGCAAGTACCTGCTGTATGTGCAGGACAAGGGCGGCGATGAGAACTTCAACATCTACGCCGTGAACCCGGCCGAGGCGCTGCCCGCCGGCCAGGCCGTGCCCACCGCCCGCGACCTCACCGGCCTCAAGGGCGTGCGCGTGGAGCTCTACAATGTGCCCCTCACCGACCCCAACGTGCTTTATATCGGCCTCAACGACCGCGACAAGGCCTGGCACGACTTGTATAAGCTGAACCTGGCCACCGGCCAGAAAACGCTGGTGCGCCAGAACACCGACCGCATCGCGGGCTGGATTTTTGACTGGAACGACCAGCTGCGCCTGGCCGCCCGCGCCAACCCCGACGGCAGCAACGAGTGGCTGCGCATAGCGGCCGACGGCCAGCTCGCGCCCTTCTACCGCACCTCCATCGACGAGGAAAGCAGCGTGGCGGGCTTTGCCAAAGACAACCAGCACATTTACCTCACCACCAACAAGGGCGCGGGCCGCAACCTGTCGGACATTGTGCTGCTCGACCCCGCCACGGGCCAGGAAGCGCCCTTTGCCGCCGACCCGCTGCACCGCGTGGATGCCGGCGAGCTGGTGCTGTCGGAGAAAACCCACGCGCCGGTGTTCGTGGACTACACCGACGACCGGCTGCGGCGCGTGTGGCTCGACCAGGGCTTTGCGCAGGTTTTTCGGGTGGTGACGGCGCAGCTGGCGGGGCTCGACGTGTACCCCACCTCGCGCGCCGCTGAGGAGCGCCTGTGGGTGCTGGGCGC
>CAXTFI010000214.1:0-8785 GCA_964243255.1 uncultured Hymenobacter sp. | reverse complement strand
CGCCGGCCTGGTCTTGCAGCACCACTTGCTGGGGCGCGTCGGCAAAGTCAGCGTCGCCGAGCTGCGCGGCAAAGGCCACTACCTCAGCCGTTTTGCCGGCTGCGTGCTGCGCCTCCATGGAGTTTTTCTTAACGGCAATAATCTTGCGCTCGCCGCTCAGCACCACGTCCGAAAACGCCTTGCCCGAGAAAGCGCCGCGCTTCACCGTGAACTGGCCACCGTCGGTTTTGGGCAGCTCCACCACGTTGGTGGCCAGCGAGGCTTGCAGGCGAATAGAGAGGCGCGAGCCCACCGAAGCGCCGATGTTGCTGTTGGCCAGCACAATTACCTTGGCATCTTCCTGCTGGGCGGCCGTGGCAATGAGCTTGGTGTAGGCATTGTTCACGAAGTCGTGGAGGCGGGGCTCCTTGTCGTAGAGCACCTTGGTAATGCCCTGCTCGCCGAGCTTGGCGAGGCTGGCATCGGTGGCTTCGCCCACGGCAACGGCCGTGGCGCTGGTACCCAGCTGCGCAGCCAGCTGCGCGCCGTAGGTAGCCACTTCGAGCGAAGACTTTTTCACTTCGCCCTTATCGCATTCAACTACTACTAAAACGGACATGTCCTCTTAAATTAGGAATGAGGAATGAAGAATGAGGAATTGATACTTGTGAAGCTGCCGAAGCAATTCTTCATTCCCCATTCTTCATTCTTAATTGATTAAATAACTTTGGCTTCGTTGCGCAGCAGCTTAATCAGCTCGCCGGCGTTTTCGGCGTCGATGAGCTTGACGCCCTGCTTCTTGGGGGGCAGCGCAAACTCGGCTACCGTGGTGCGGGCGGGCTCGCCGATGGCGGGCACTACTTTCAGGGGCTTGGTGCGGGCCGTCATAATGCCGCGCATGTTGGGGATGCGGGGCTCGCACATGGGCTGCTGGCACGAGGCCACGAAGGGCGTGCTCACGCTCACGATTTCTTTGCCGCCCTCAATCTCGCGCTCCAGCGTGGCGGTGTTGCCGCTCATATCCAGCTTCATAGCCGGCGCTACGGTCGGGATGCCGAGCAGCTCGCCCACCATGCCGTGCACCTGAAAGCCGTTGTAGTCGATGCTCTCCTTGCCCATCAAAATCACGTCGTAGGCGCCTTCTTTGGCCACGGCCGCAATTTGCTCGGCCACAAAAAAGGCGTCTTTCGGCGCGGCATTCACCCGAATGGCGTCATCGGCCCCAATGGCCAGCGCCTTGCGGATGTTGGGCTCCGTATCGGCCTCGCCCACGTTGAGCACGGTTACCGTGCCGCTGCCGGCGGCCTCTTTCAGCTCAATGGCGCGGGTGAGGGCGTATTCGTCCCAGGGGTTAATTACGAACTGCACCCCGGCCTTGTTAAACTCCTTGTTATCGGGCGTAAAGGTGATTTTGGTGGTCGTGTCGGGCACGTTGGAAATACAAACCAGAAACTTCATCTAGGCAAAGTGAGGGTGAGGAGAGAATGCAAAAGTAGTCGGCTTGCATAACAGTTGCCAAGCCTAAAAAGGTCTTCCGACCCTGCATATAACCAGAATGCGGCCCGAAAGTCGCAATTTTGCCTCAAAGATAGCCAAAACTCCTGCCCATGAATGCCCCTAGTCGCCTCCAGCAGCTGCTGGCTTTTTACGAAGCCGACCCCGCCGATGCCTTCACTATTTATGCCCTGGCCACCGAATACCGGGCGGCCGAGCCGCTGCGGGCCTGGGAGTTTTATGAGAAGCTGCTGACCGAGCACCCCGACTACGTGGGCACCTACTACCACGCCGGCAAGCTGCTCGAAGGCTTCGGCAAGAAAGACGAGGCCGAGCAGGTGTATCGTAAAGGGCTGGTGGTGAGCCGCAAAGCCGGGCAGCTGCACGCCGCCAGCGAGCTGCAGCAGGCGCTTAACAGCTGCCTGGGCCTGGACTACGAGGATGAGTAAACAGTGTGCGGTAAGCTTTAGCTTGCCGTTTTAACGCTGTCAACCAACGGCAAGCTAAAGCTTACCGCACAGCCCGCGCCCGGCAAGCTAAAGCTTACCGCACAGCCCGCGCCCGGCAAGCTAAAGCGTACCCTACATAAACCTATGCCGACCAAGATTTTACTAGTCGAAGACGAGCCCAAAGTATCGGCCTTTATCCGGCGCGGGCTGGAGGAGGAGGGCTTTGAGGTGGAGGTAGCCTATGACGGCACCTTCGGCCAGCGGCTGGCGCTTGGCCAGGAGTTTGACCTGCTTATTCTGGACGTGATACTGCCCGGCCAAAGCGGGCTGGAGGTGCTAAAAGCCGTGCGCGCCCAGGACCAGGAGCTGCCCATTCTGATGCTCACGGCCTTGGGCACGACGCAGGACAAGCTGCTGGGCTTCGACGGCGGGGCCGACGACTACCTGGTCAAGCCCTTCGACTTTGTGGAGCTGCTGGCGCGGGTGCGCGCCCTCACGCGCCGGCGCGACCGCCGCTCGCTCAAAGGCAACCAGCTTACCCTCAGCGATTTGATAGTGGACACGGCCGCCAAAACCGTAGTGCGCGCCGGCCAGCCCATCAAGCTCACGGCCCGCGAGTTCAACCTGCTCGAACTGCTGCTGCGCCACCAGGGCCGGGTGCTGAGCCGGGGCGAAATCGCGGAGCACACCTGGGAAGACTCGTTCGATACCGGCTCCAACGTGATTGACGTGTACGTGAACTACCTGCGCAACAAGGTAGACAAAGGCTTTGCTAAAAAGCTGATTCACACCGTGGTAGGCATGGGTTACGTGCTGCGCGAAGAGGAGCTTTAGCTTTTAATTTAGAATTTGGAATGAGGAGTGAAGAATTGATTTGGAAGGAAAAATGAGGAATTTGAGCTTAATGGTTAATCAGTAGCTACTGCTGAATTACTCATTCTTCCTTCCAAATTAAAAAAGATGACTATTCGTAACCGGCTGACCTGGTTGTTTTTAGGGGTGGTGGCGGTGCTGTTGTTGGCCGTGCTGGCCGCGGTATACGTGCTGCAGTTGACTACCTCGCAGCGCGAGTTTCGGCAGCGGCTGCGCGAGCGGGCGCAGGTGACGGGCTACATCTACCTCGAAAAGGACGAGATGCGGGCCGGTGCCTTCCGCAGCTTCGAGAAAAAGTACCTTCAGGCGCTCAGCAACGAGATTTTGCAGGTGTACGACGCCTCGGGGCGGGTGCGCTTCGTGGCCGAAGACGAGCGTGTGCAACTCCCGGATGCCGTGCTGGCCCGCATTGTGGCTAACAAGGAGTTTTACTTTCGGCTGGGCGAGCGCCAGGCGGTGGGGCTGTTTTACCAGGACAACCAGGGCGACTACATTATTGTGGCGGCGGCCGAAAACGTGTATGGCCAGCACCGCCTGCAAAGCCTGGCCTCCATCATGGGGGCAATTTTTGTGGTGAGCCTGCTCGTTATATACGGAGTGGGGCGCGGGTTTGCGGGCCGGGCGCTGGCCCCCATCGCGGCCCTCAACGACCAGGTGGACCGCATTACGGCCCAGGACCTGCACCAGCGGGTAAACGAAGGCTTTTTGCGCACCAGCGAGCGCGACGACCTCACGCGCCTGGCCCGCACCTTCAACCGGCTGCTGGGGCGGCTGGAGGCCAGCTTTGAGGGCCAGCGCACCTTCGTGCGCAACGCCTCGCACGAGCTGCGCACGCCCCTCACGGCCAGCATCGGCGAGCTGCAGGTGCTGCTGGCCCGCGAGCGCTCGCCGGAAGCCTACCGTGAAGGCGCTGCCTCCGTGCTGGGCGAGCTGCAGCAGCTTAAAATACTGCTTAACAATTTATTAGATATGGCGCAGGCCGAAGGCGCTATGCAGCTGACGGAGGAAGTGCGCCTCGATGAGCTGCTGTGGGAAGTGCGCGCAGGCGTGGCCCCCGCCCAGCGCGCGCGGGTGCAGGTAGACCTGGGCACCCTGGCCGAGCTGCCCGCCGACCCGGCGGCCTTCGTTATCCTGGGCCACCGCGGCCTGCTCACGCGGGCGCTGGGCAACCTGGTAGATAACGCCCTCAAGTACTCGGCCGCCGGGCAGCGCGTGCTGCTAAGCTTGCGCTGCCAGCCGGGTGGGGGCTGCGTGGTGCGCGTGGCCGACGCCGGCCTGGGCATTGCGCCCGACGACCTGGCGCAGGTGTTTCAGCCGTTTTTTCGGTCGGCGGCGGTGCGCGGGGTGGTGGGGCACGGCGTGGGGCTGCCGCTGGCCCAGCGCATTGCCGTGCTGCACGGCGGCACCCTCGTGCTGCGCTCGGAGCCCGGCCGGGGCACGGTAGCCGAGCTGGCGTTTGGGGCGTAGCCGGGCGGCTAAGAGAGCGTGGGGCTAGTTAGCCTTTGGCAGTTGGTAGTACCAGCCCGCCCGCCTTAGATGCTCGCAGCTGCAGCTAGCGCACTACTTCGACCCAGCCGGTGAGGTGCTGGCTGGTGAGGCTGTTGCCCAGCCGGTAGTAGTACAGGCCGGCGGGCTGGTCGGCGGCGTTCCACTCGTTGCGGTAAGTAGCTTGCTGGTAAACCAGCCGGCCCCAACGGTTGAAAATCTGCACGTTCCAGTGGCTCGGGTCCTGGCCGGGCAGCGCAAAGGTTTCATTTAGGCCATCGCCATTAGGCGTAATCACGTTGGGGGGCACCAGGGCGCAGTCTACTCGCCGCAGCGTGATGCGGGCCTGGGCGCGGCAGCCCTGCGCGTTGGTCACCTCTACCTGATAGGGGCCGGGCTGGCTTGAAATCCTTGTTTACCCAGTTGACATTGGTGAAGATGTAGTAGCGGCCCGGCGGCCCTGGTTGGGGCACGGCCAGCACCGTGCCGCCCGCCGCGCCGTAAATAGTGCCAATATTGCTGCCCCCGGCCATCACCTGCCCGGTACGGTCCCACACCTGCTGGCCATTGGTGGTGAACTGGTAGCTGCCCGCTTTATCAGACAGGCAGGCCAGGGCGGCATTGGTAAACGAGAGGGTGCCGTCGGCCAGGGCCTGGGGGCCGGTTAGAAACGTGAGGCCGGCGCGCTCCCCAAAATACCAGTTGTAGTACTCCCGCTGGGCCTGCGCGCGCTGGGCCAGCAGCAAGCCCAATAGCCCCAGCAGTAGCTGGCGCCCGCGCTTGGCGGCGGCCCGGAGGATGCGTAAGCGTAGAGGCATAAGCGGCGAGCAAGGTGAGAAATATAGCGAAGAGCCCCGGCCCGGCAAGTTAGTTGCACCCCAATAGAATGATTTTCAGCGATACGGTAACTAATTGATAAGCAATAGGTTAATGAAATTAAGAAAATGCTAAGCAGCAGCGGCGGTTGTCGCGAAAGGCTGGCGTTGGCAGCATTTTAAAAAATTCATCTTTCTAATCCGTTTCTAATACAACTCTAATGAGTGCCTAATGTGGGTGGGGGAGCTTTGCAGCATTATTTCTTTAGTGGCCATCCGCTTTGCCCTTATGCGCTTCTTCACCTGTGCTTTTTGCGCCCTGGCCGTGGCCAGGGCTGCGCTGGACCCCAGCCACCGGCCGGGGCCCGCGGCCTTGCTACTGGTGGTGTCACTTTTAGCTGATGAGGTAAGGAGTGGTTGGGCAACGGCGACGCTACTAGCACTACTTAATTTTGCCCGCGGTGAGCAAGCCGGTATCCAGCAGCTGGCCGGCGGGCGGGCGCGGGTAGTAACAAAGTGCTACTTAAGCGCTTGAAGTGCTTTCGGCCCAATGGGCCAGGGGCTTTTCCGCGGGCCCTCAGCGCTTTCTGCTGCCGGTCTAACCGGTTTCTAATCTCTTCTAAATGAGGGAATAATGAAGATACTGTTGGGGTGAATGAAGTCGGCTTGCTTCCTGTTAGCTTTGCTCGCTTACCCAGCCAGGTTTTAAAGCGAAAAAGTAACTTTACAAAGATTCTTAGGGGCGGTTACGGGCCGGTTGCTGCCCGCGCTACCTTATTTACTATGCATACTACCAAGTGCCTACTGCGCCGCGCCGGCCTGCTGCTGGCGGGCCTCAGCCTGGGGCTGGCTGCCCACGCCCAAACCCCGCTGGTGGTGGGCGGCACCCCACTCCCCGTTGATACCGTGCGCCTGACCCTGCCCGACGCCGAGCAGCGCTTTGTGCAAAACAACCTGCAGCTGCTGGCCCAGCGCTACAACATTACGGCGGCCCAGGCGCTGGCCATCCAGGCCCGGCTCATTGACAACCCCACCATCCTGGTCGACCAGAACGTGTTGCAGCAGGCCATTCACCGCAAAGAGGCGGTGGGAGGCAACCCCGACCTCAACCGCAACCAGCTGGCCGTGCAGGCGCAGCAGCTGTTTGCGCTGGCCGGGCGCCGCCGGGCGGCGGGCCGCGCCCAGCAGCAGGCCGCCGTGGTCGAAACCTTTAACCTGGAGGACCTGGTGCGCACCCTGCGCTACCAGCTGCGCACCACGTTCTACGACATCTACTACCGCCAGTTCACGCTGCGCGTGTACAACACCGAGATTCCGCAGCTGCGCCACACCGTGGAGCTCTACCAGAGCCAGTACGAGAAGGGCAACATCGCGCTCAAGGAGGTTATTCGCCTGAAAGCCTTCTTGTTTACGCTCGAAAGCGAGCGGCTGGGCCTCGTCACGGACCAGGCCAACTCGCAGGCCGACCTGCACATTTTGCTGCGCGACTCGACCCGCTCGGCCTACCAGCCGGTGGTCAACGTGGGCCGCATCCGCGACCTGTCGCTGGCGCCCTACCCCGAGCAGCAGCTCACCGACACGGCCGTGGTGCGCCGCGCCGACCTGCTAGCCCGCCGCGCCGAGGTGCAGCGCCAGGAGCTGAACCTGCGCCTGCAGCGCGCCGTGGCCACCCCCGACCTGGCCGTGGGCTACAGCTACGACCGCCTGGGCTCGTACTTTGATAACTACAACTCGGTGACGCTGGGCATTGCGGTGCCCATTTTCAACCGCAACCAGGGCAACATTGCGGCGGCCAAGGCCCAGATTAGCAATGCCCAGGCTCAGGCCGAGCAGCAGCAACTGGTGGTGCGCCGCGACGTGCACGAAGCCTACCAGGTAGCCCTGCGCTCGGATGAGCTCTATCAAAACACCAGCCGCGACACCACGCCCTTTGCCCGCCTCATCAGCAACATCGAGCAGAGCTACACCAAGCGCCTCATCAGCGTGGTGGAGTATCTCGACTTTTATGAAGCTTATAAAAACAACGTCATTCAACTTAATACCCTGCGTGCCAACCGGATGCGCGCCTTTGAAGGCATTAACCTGGCCACTGGCCGCACCTTCTTCCGAGCCGAATAAATCAATTATCAGTCATCAGTCATCAGTCATCATAGTTCTGATAACTGATAATTGATAACTTATAATTGATAACTGACTGGTTGATTGCTAATTGCTAACTGATAATTGCTAATTGAAAAAGATGAATCGCGCTGCTTATTCTTTGTTGCTAACCCTGGGCCTGGCGGCCTGCTCGAAATCGTCGGAACACACGGCGGCGGAGGCTACTGCCCCTGCCAAGAAATTTTCGCTTTCCAACCAAACGCTCAAGGAGCTGGCTTTTGACACGGTGCGCCTGGAGCCGGTGCGCAGCGAGCAGTCGTTTTCGGGGCAGGTGACCACCAACGGCGACAAAACCGCCAAGATATTCCCGCTGGTGGGCGGCGTGGTGGAGAAGCTCAACGTGGAGCTGGGCGACCACGTGACCAAGGGCCAGGTGCTGGCCGTGGTGCGCTCGGGCGAAATCGCCGACGTGCAAAACCAGAACAGCACGGCCGGCACCGACGTGGCCATTGCCAGCAAAAACCTGAGTGTGGCCGAAGACCAGTACAAGGCGGGCCTGGCCGCCGAGCGCGACGTGGTGCTGGCCCGTGAGGAGCTGCGCAAGGCGCAAAGCAACCTGGGCAAAACCAACAAGCAGCTCGGCATTTACGGGGTGTCGCAGGATGGGCACTACGTAATTAAGGCCCCGATTTCGGGCTTTATCACCGATAAGAACGTGACGCAGGGCATGCAGTACACCAACGCCAACACCGACGCCGACGGCTTTTTTACCATCGCCGACCTCGACCAGGTGTGGGTGCTGGCCAACGTGTTTGAGGCCGACATTGCCAACGTGAAGCTGGGCTACCAGGCCGACATCACCACGCTCTCGTACCCCGACAAGCACTTTAGAGGGGTGGTCGACAAGGTGTTCAACGTGCTCGACCCTGACAGCAAAGCCCTTAAGGTGCGCATTCGCCTCACCAACCCCGGCTACCTGCTCAAGCCCGAGATGTACGCCCAGGTGCACATCCTCAACACCAAGAAACAGCGGGAGCTATCGGTGCCCGCCAACTCGGTCATCTTCGACAAGGACCAGCATTTTGTGCTCGTGTACAAGAGCCGCACCGAAGTGGACACCCGCCCCGTGACGGTGACCAAAACGGTGGGCGATATCAGCTACGTGACCGGCGGGCTGAAGCCCGGCGACGTTATCGTGACCAAAAACCAGCTGCTCGTGTACGACGAGCTGAATGACTGATTTTTCATTTAACATTTATCAATCATCAATTAACACGCTACTGGCGTGGTCTTGCTTAGTGCGCTGATTATCAGCGCAAAGTAGAACAAAATGATGATTGATAAAGCGTTAGAACGACTGTTAAATGTTAAATGATAATTGTTAAATGAATAAGTTCATCCAGGGCATTATTGCCTTTTCCCTGAAGAATCGGGGCTTTATTTTCCTGCTCACGCTGGCGGCGATTATCGCCGGGGTGGTGAGCTACCGGAACACGCCCATCGAGGCGTTCCCGGACGTGACGAACACCGAAATTACCATCATCACGCAGTGGCCCGGCCGCTCGGCCGAGGAGATTGAGAAGTTCGTGA
>CAXTFI010000213.1:0-8797 GCA_964243255.1 uncultured Hymenobacter sp. | reverse complement strand
ACGTAGCCGATGCCGCGCCGCAGCTCCTCGGGGCGCTGCTGGCGCACGTCGCGGCCATTGAGTTCGACGGTGCCGCCGTCGGGCTCGATGAGGCGGTTGAGGGTTTTGAGCAGCGTGGTTTTGCCGCAGCCGCTGGGGCCCAGCAGCACCAGGGTTTCGCCCGCGGCCACCTCGAAGCTGAGGTCATCGACTACGAGCTGCGCGCCGTAGCGCTTGCTGAGGTGCGACACGCGGATAACGGGCGGCGGGGTAGGCAAGGAGCGGGGGCCAGGTGAGCGGATGCTCGGCTGCGTCGTGTCATTCATCATTCATCATTCATAAGGGATACTCTTTTCAAGCATAGTTCGTCACGGGCGCGCTGGCTAGGTTCAGGGTAGAAGCCGCAGCGGGCCTTGCAGAAAAGTCGCAGAGGCCGCTCTGCTTCCCTTCTGCGAAACCCGCCGCGGCTTTTGCGCTGAAAACCCCTAATCTGCTTCGAGTCAGCTAATTAGATAGCCCGCAGACTACTCCCACTCATCGGTTTGCAGGTTTAGGCGGCTGTCGTCGCCCTCGTACATGAAGTAGGAGGGCCGGGGCAGACCGGGGCCCCCGGCGGCGGCCCAGCAGGCCGTAAACCAGTCGTCGAGCAAGTCGCGCACGGCTTCATCTTCCCGAAAAGCGCTTTGCAGCGTGGTGCCGTGCTGCTGGTCGTGGGCGGCCAGCTCGCGCAGGTAGTCGCCAAAGCCTTCGAATAGCAGCGAGTCGCCGGGGGCCAGCTCGGTCGCGTCGGCCCGGCGGGCGTAGCGCAGGATGGCGTGGTCGAGGCCAAAAAGGTACTCGAACAGAAAATGGTCGGCCGCCGGGTAGGCGGTAAAAAAGGCGCGTAGCCGGGCCGTTACGTCGTCGTGCCGGGCGGCTAGCCGGGTGCTCACTACTTCTTGAAAATCAGATTTTTGCATAAGCGTTAAAAGTTGCTGGCAGCCGGTGGTGGGTTAGGCGAGCGAAAGTAAGCAAGGGCGGCTACCCTACCGGGCCCGGTTGCTGGCGTGGTGGCCGGGCCGGCAGCCTGGGCACAAACCCACCACTGTCCTCGTCGGTTTCGCCCCCGGCCCAGCGGGTCCCACCCTGGCGCCCGGCGCCAGGCGCCACTTTCACGTACCAAACTCCCGCCCACCCGCGTTCCTCGCCTACCCGCGAAGCCACCCAAAACCCCCGGCCCGCGATTTCGCGCTACTTTTGACTAAATCCGCACGGGCCATTAGCCGGCCCGTGCGCCCCACCGAACCGCTGCCCCACATGAAGCTACCCCCCCGGCTCACGCTGGCCGCTGCCCTGCTGGGTACGGCCGCCGCCGCGCCCCAGCTTGCCCACGCCCAGCTCACCCAAACCCTCGCCAGCCCCGAGCGCTACTTCCAGGAAGGCCTCGACCTGTTTGATAAAAAGCAGTACGGCGCCGCCCAGCAGGCCTTTCAGCAATACATGCAGGCCGGGGCCACCCGCGCCGGCGAGCAGAGCGGCCCGCCCGCCGCCAGCGGCCGCCAGGAGCGCCTGGCCGATGCCGAGTACTACTACGCCGTGAGCGGCCTCTACCTGCTGCACCCCGACGCCGAAGGGCTCATCCTGGATTTTGCCCGCCTGCACCCGGCCCACCCGCGCGCCGCGGTGGCCTATTTCGAGCTGGCCAAGTTCTACTACGACCAGCAGAACTACGTGCAGGCCAGCGCATATTTCCAAAAGGTAGCCCCCGCCAACCTCAGCGCCGGCCAGCGCGCCGAGTCCGATTTCAAGCTAGGCTACAGCCACTTTCAGCTCAAGGAATACGACCAGGCCCGCATCCTGTTCGACCGCAACAAGCAGCAGGTCAGCCAGTACCGCTACGCCAGCTCGTACTACGCCGGCTACCTGGCCTACCAGGCCGGCGACTACGCCGCCGCCCGCAAAGACCTGCTGGTGGCCGCCGAAAACGATGCCTACCGCGGCGTAGTGCCGGCCATTATGACTCAGCTTTACTATAAGGAGGGTGACTACGACGGCCTCATCGGCTACGCGGCCAAGGCCTTGCAGCAAACCCCGCCGCCCCAGAGCGCCGACGAGATTCAGCTGCTGGTGGGCGACGCCTACTACCAGAAGCAGGACTACAAGGCCGCCCGCCCGTACTTCGACCAGTACGCCACGGCCCACAAGGGTAAAGTGGAGCCCGGCCTGCAATACAAAATCGGCTTTGCCAATTATAAGCAGGGCGACTACAAAAACGCCATCACCAACCTCAAGAACGTGGCCACCCGCCGCGACTCGCTGGGCCAGAACGCCGCGTATCACCTGGGCCTGAGCTACTTGCAGGATGGCCAGAAAACGGCGGCCCTGGCCGCCTTCGACGCCGCCCGCCAGAGCACCATCGAGAAAACGGTGTCGGAAAACGCGACGCTCAAGTATGCCCAGGTGCAGTACGAACTGGGCAACCTGCCCGACGTGATTACGGCCCTGCGCGACTTCCGGCGCAAGTATCCGCGCTCCAAAAACCAGCCCGTGGTCGACCAGCTGCTCAGCGACGGCTTCCTGTCGAGTACCGACTACGCCGGAGCCCTGACCTACCTCGAAGGCCTCGGCGACGAGCGCGGCGACAAGCTCAGCGGTACTTACCAGCGCATTGCTTATTCACAGGCCGCTACGCTCTACAACGATGGTAATTACAGCCAGGCCCTGCCGCTGCTCGACAAGAGCCTCAAGTACCCGCAGGACGATGCCCTGCGCGCCGCCGCCCAGGTGCTGCGCGGCGAAATCTACTCCGTGGGTCAGCAGTACCCCGATGCCATTGCGGCCTACGCCCTGGCCGCCCGCACCGCCCGCCAGGGCGGCGTGAGCGACGACGAAACCCAGTACGTGCAGCTGGCCCGCTATGGCCTGGGCTACGCCTACTACAACACCAAGCAGTATGCCAAGGCCCAGCCCCAGTTTCAGGCCTACCTCGCCGACCCGGCTGCCAAGCCCAGCGACCCCAACTACTACGATACCACGCTGCGCCTCGGCGACACGTACTACATCGCCAAGGACTACAACTCAGCCCTGGCGCAGTACGACAAAGTCATTCAGGCCAACGCCGCCGACAAGGACTACGCCTACTACCAGAAGGGCGTGACCCTGGGCCTGCTCGGCCGCAAGGACGAAGCCGACCAAACCCTGGCTTCGCTGCTCAAGAGCAATCCCGACTCGCGCTACGCCGAGCAGGCCGTGTTTCAACAGGCCCAACTGGCGTTTCAGGCCGGCGACTACGGCCCCGCCGCCGAGGGCTTCACCCGCCTCATCCAGAACCGGCCCACCTCCAGCCTGCTGCCCGACGCCTACCAGCGCCGCGGCGTGGCCTACGCCAACCTGGAGCAGCACGATAAAGCCGTGGTCGATTTCCAGAAAGTGCTGGCCGACTACCCCCGCAGCGCCGCCGCCCAGCAGGCCCTCTACAGCTTGCAGGAAAGCCTAGCCGCCCTGGGCCGCAACGAGGAGTTTGACCAGGCCCTGGCTGGTTTCAAGGCTCAAAACCCAAACAGCAAGGCCACCGAGAGCGTCGAGTTTGAGGCCGCCAAGTCGCTGTACCTGGCCGAGAAATACGCCCAGGCGCTGCCCCGCGTGCAGGCCTACTTGCAGCAGTACCCCGACAACGCGCTGGCCCCCGACGCCCGCTTTATCCTGGCCGACTCGTACCTGCGCACCGGCGACAAGGCCAAAGCCCTGCCGCTGCTCAAAGCCGTGGTGGCCGAAAACAAGAGCGAGTTTGTGACCCGCGCCGTGGGCCGCGTGGCCGACCTGGAGCTGGATAACAAGAACTACCCCGAGGCCATCAAGTACTACGAGCGCCTGCGCACGGCCTCAGCCAACCGCCGCGAGGTGGCCACCGCCACCCTGGGTTTGCTCCGGGCCTACTACGACGGCGGCGACTACGCCAAGGCCCGCAGCACCGCCACCGACCTCAGCACCCTGGCCGGGGCCACCGCCAACGCCACCAACACCGCCCTGCTCTACCAGGGCAAGGCCGATTTCAAGCTCGGCAACCTCGACCAGGCGGCCACTGAGCTAACCGCTACCGTGGCCGCCGCGCCCAGCGACGTCACCGGCGCCGAAGCCCAGTACACGCTGGCCGAAGTGCTGTTTAAACAGAAGAAATACGACCAGGCCATCGCGGAAGCCTTTAAGGTGAACTCAGCTTACAGCGCCTACGAGCTGTGGCAGGGCCGCGCCTTTTTACTGCTCGCCGACGTGTACACGGCCCAGCGCGATGTCTTCCAGGCCCGCGCCACGCTGAACTCGGTTATCGACAATAAATTTCCGGTGGCCGAGGTCATTGAAGGAGCCCGCCAGCGCCTCAAAGCCCTGCCCGCCAGCGACGATGCCCCGGCTTCGGCTGAGGTGCCAGCCTCTACTAAAACACCCGCTAAGCCCACCACTCCGGTCAAAACGGCTCCCGCCACGCCCGTTAAGACGACGCCTGTGCAGGCTGCCACACCCGCGCCTGCTAAGCCGGCCCCGACCAAAACGCCGGTAAAAAAGCCCGTCGCCAAGCCCTAAAGTGTTTAGTAGCTTGCTGGTATAATTTCGTGTAAATCAAACGTTTAGAGGTGCTAAAATCAAGCTTTACTACCGTCGCAGTTCGGGGTTTCCTTCTGGCCTTTGGCCTGGGGGGGGCCGTCACTTTTGGGGCGCAGGCCCAAACGCAGCCCGGCAAAGGCAAGCCGCGCGGTACCATCCAGGATGCTGAGATTGAGATTGTGAAAGACCGGGTGAACACGCTGCCCGAGGCCACCCGCAACTTCGAGAAAATCAAGCTGGCCCCGCCGCCCAAGCCCAGCCAGCAGGTCACGTATACCTACCCCGATTTCCGGCTGCCGGCCACCCGCCTCAACCCCTCGGTGCAGGTGCTCACCGTGGCCCAGGAAGAATTGGAGCCCCTCACCGGCAACTACGTAAAGCTGGGCCTGGGCAACTACGGCTCCGTGTACGGCCGCGCCCACCTGCACTCGACCCGCAACGAGCAGTACAGCTACGGCCTCGACGTGCGCCACAACAGCTCGAAGACCGGCCCCGTCGATGGCCAGAACTCGGGCGTGAGCCAGACCAGCGCCGCCCTCACCGGCGAGTATTACCAGGGCGCCACCACCTTCGGCGCGGCCCTCGACGTCGCCCGCGAGCGCTACCACTTTTACGGCTACGACGCCAGCAAAGTGCCCACGCCGCCCGACAAAGACGCCATTCAGCAAACCTTCAACCGCTTCGGCGGGCGCGCTTTTGCCCGCAACCGCGCCGCCGATGCCAAGCTGCAGTATGAGGTGGGCGTGGGCTACAAGCACTGGCAGGATGCCTACGACGAGTCGGAAAACAACTTCTTGCTCGACGGCAAGGCCGGCTACGCCCTGGGCGAAACTAGCCGGGTAACCCTGCAGGCCGACGCTTCCTTGATTAAGGAGAAGGGAGTATTTAATGACCCCGCATTCATTCCGTACACGCGTAGCCGCAATTTTGTGCAGGTCACGCCCGCGTACGAGCTAACGGGCAAAACGGGCCTCTCGCTTACGCTGGGAGCAACGTTAGCTTATTCCAGTGAGCCCAATGCGCTGGGTGAACAGCCCAACGGCGTCGGCAAAGGTGCTGTCTACCCGGCCGTGCGCCTTGGCTACGCCGTGGTGCCCGAAAAATTTCAGGTGTATGGTGGCTTAGGCGGGGCCATTCAGCGCGTCACGCGCTACGACTTGAGCCAGGAAAACCCCTGGCTGGGTCGTAACCAAGGGCTGGCGGTAGCCGACACCCACCAGGGCCCGAGCGCCTACGTGGGCTTCACGTCCACGCCCATTAGTGGGCTCGAGCTAGCGGCCCGTGCCACGTACAGCCGCGCCAAAAACCTGTATTTCTACCGCAACCAGCTCAACGACCTCGCTAAGTTCGACCTCGTGTACGACGAGTCGGCCATCGGCGTCGTCAGCCTGCATACCGAAGCGCTCTACAGTGCCGCCGAAAAGGTGCGGGTAGGGCTGAAGGCTGATTACAACCACTATGGCGTAAAATCATTGAGCCAGCCTTTCGGCCGGCCCGCTTTCATCGGCACGCTCTACAGTACCTACAATGCCTCCGACAAACTATTGCTAGGGGCTACGCTCGCTTATTACTCGCCCAACTACGGCGTAGTCGCTGTAAACACAGACCCGGCTTATAGTATAAACGTGGGCCAAACCAATGCCATAGTCGACCTTAGCTTGCGCGCCGATTACCGGATTACCCCAAAATTCAGCATCTTTGCAATGGGGAACAACCTTGCCAACCGCCATTATCAGCGCTACCTGCACTACCAAAGCCAGGGTATCAATGCGATTGGCGGCCTCACGTACAGCTTTTAGTGAATTATGAATTAAAAATTATGAATTATGAGTTGGTGATTACCAGATAGTTGCATTTCTGCTATCAGTAAGCACAACCGCTCATTAAGCATAATTCATAATTCATAATTTTTAATTCATAATTAAAAAGAAGATGAATCTCTCCGACCACCTACGCCCTTTGCTCCGCGACCACGACTGCGTGATAATCCCGGATTTTGGGGGCCTGGTGGCCGAGTACACGCCAGCGCGGGTGCAGCCCGGCGGCCGGCATCTGCTCAGCCCGCCCACCCGCCAGGTGGCCTTCAACCAAGCCCTCACCCGCAACGACGGCCTGCTCGTGGATGCCCTGCGTGAGCACCTGGGCTTGCCCGCCGCCGCGGCCCGCGAGGCCCTGCGCCAGGCCGTAGCCGCCCTGCACCACGAGCTGCAAAACCAGCAGCGCACCGAGCTGCCCGGCATCGGGGTGTTTCGCCAGCAGCCCGGCCGCGGCTTGCAGTTTGAATACACCGGCACCGACAACCTGCTGGCTGCCGCCTTCGGCCTGCCCGAGCTCACGGCCCACCCCGTGGCCGTGCTCGACGCCCGCCTCGCCCGCGAGCAGCAGGCCCAGCTGGTGCCGCGCCTGCGCTCGGCGGGCCGGGGCCTGCGGCTGCGGCGCGTAGTGCCCGGCGCCACCATTGGCCTGCTGGCCGGCCTGGCCGTGGCGGGGCTCTACCTGCTCAATCTGCACCCTGCTGCCTTGCCCACCGCCTGGCAGGGCTACTTGCCGCGCTGGGAGCAGAGCCCGCGCCCGGCGGCCCCGCAGCAAGCGGCGCTGGCGCAGCCCAGCTTTACCGTGCCGGCTGCCGAACTAGCTGAGCCCGTGACGGTTACGCCTGATGTTGTGGCCAAAGCGCCCGCTGCACCCATGGTACCTTCCGTAGTGGCCAAGCCAGTGGCAGTAACCACTGTAGCGGCTAAGCCAGTGGCAACAACTGCCGCGCCGGCGCCTGGGCAAACGGTGGACCCGGTTGATGCCCTGCTTTCGCAGCGCCGCACCAGCCCGGTGCACCCCCGCGCCAAAGCTGGTAAGGTGCCCGCCGCCGCCGCCATTGCCCTCGCCGACCAAAGCAACGTAGCCAAGCCTGTGCCCATGGCCCTGCGCAAGCCCGGCACGGCGGCGCTCACTACCTCCTACGCCGCGGCCGCTACGGCGCCCCGGCCGGCCCCCGCCTCAGCACCTGTTGCGGCTGTTGCCGCCGCGCCAACCCACGTGGCCGCCGCGCACCCCGTAGTAAGTGTGAAAAGCAGCAAGGCCGTGGCCGTAGTAGCCCCCAAGGCGCTGGTTGCCCACACCGTGGTACCCAAACCGCTTGCAGCTCATGCCGTAGCGCCCAAGCCGCTTGCTATCCATGCCGTAGCGCCGGCCCCCATGGTGGCCGCCGTCGTAGCGCCCGCCGGGGCCGCTGCGCCTACTACAATTAAAGCGCGTACCGGCCGTTATTACCTGGTAGTGGCCGCCTACTCTTCCTTCGCCCGTGCGGAGGAAGGCCGCCGCAACCTGGCCCATGCCGGCCGCCCGGCCAAAGTTATTCTCCCGCCGGCTGGCAGCCGCCTCTACCGCTTGTCGGCCGTAGATTTTGCCGACCGCCCCACGGCCACGGTGGCTGCGGCGCACCTGCGTCAAAATCCGCATTTTGACAAAGGCCTGACCGTTTTGCCCTACTAAGCTGTTGCCAACGTTCTTCGGCTTCTACAACTACTTGTAACTCACAGATTTACAAGTAGTTGTAAAATTCTTAAAACGCTGGCGAAATTATCCTGGTTCTTCCTGTTCCCCGCTGAATGTTCGTTTTCCTGCTGCAAGCTGCCCCGGCCATCACAACCGTTGCCACCGATACAGCCGCTGCGGCGGCCAATGCCGCCGCTAATGCGGCCCCCGGTCTTTCGCTCATCGACCTGCTGCTGAAGGGCGGCTGGATAATGCTCCCCATCGTGCTGCTGCTCGTAGTGTCGGTTTACATCATTGCCGAGCGCTACCTCACCATCCGCAGTGCCGCCGGCAACCCCGAGAGCTTTATGACCGGCATCCGGGCCCTTATGCTAAAGGGCGACCTGCAAGGTGCCAAGCTCTACTGCGCCCAAAACCCCTCGCCGCTGGCCCGCATGGTCGAGAAAGGCCTGCGCCGCATCGGCCTGCCCATCACCGAGATTGAGGCCAGCGTCGAAAACGTGGGTAAAATCGAGATTGCCCGCCTCGAAAAAAACATCAGCATCCTGGGTATCATCGCCGGCATTGCCCCCATGCTGGGCTTCGTGGGCACGATTATCGGCGTTATCAAGATTTTCTACGCCATCTCCAGCAGCGGCGAATTTGGCATCACCCAGATTGCCGGCGGCCTCTACACCAAGATGGTAACCTCGGCGGCGGGCCTCATCGTGGGCATCATCGCCCACATCGGCTACCACTGGCTCAGCAT
>CAXTFI010000212.1:0-8823 GCA_964243255.1 uncultured Hymenobacter sp. | reverse complement strand
CCGCCGACGCCATCAAGTTCACGGTGGAAAAGCAAGCCGCCGAAACCCTGGAGCCCCTATACGCCCAGAACCAAAGCGACATGAGCTGCTCACTGGATAACCCGGACGCGTGTGAGGCGTGTGGGTCGTAAGTAATTTCCTTATCAGAGAATAGTTAAAAAGGAGCCATTTTAAATAAAAAATGGCTCCTTTTTTTGCTTGCTCAGCATCTGCCATCATTATTTAGTAAAATAATTCAATGTGGTCAATAGATAGTTTAGATAAATTCAGCCAAGAATTACAAGAACATTTTACGGATGGCCTAGCTGTAATTGTTGGCTCGGGTTTATCAGCCGGCGAAGGTCTACCAACTATGTGGCACCTTAGTGAGAAGCTGAAAGAAGAAGTTCCAAAACGTCTCCTGTTGACAAATGATACATGGGATAAAATACTAGAGTTGCTTGAAGCAAACGTAAACTTAGAAGAGGCCCTTACTAGAGCTGTCCCCGATAAAGAAGTAGAAGAGCATATAGTTGATATAACAGCTGATTTTATTCAGAAAAAAGAAAAAGAAGCTCTAAGTAGAGTGTTTTCTGGAGAAAAACAATTAAAACTAACTGAATTACTTAGTAATATTTTAATAACTGCAGAAGGATTACCAATCATTACTACTAATTACGACAGATTAATTGAGGTTGCTGTAGAGGCAGCAGGCCTAGGTGCTGATACCGCTTTTGTGGGAAATTACGCTGGCTCTTATAATCCGCGAGAATCAAAATTTAGTTTTTGCCGTGGCGTAGAGCAACGTCTGAATAAAGCAACTTTGCAACACAAGAAGCGGGCAATAGTTTGTAAGCCTCACGGTAGCTTAGATTGGTATATGCTTGGGAATAATCCTATTCGCTCAAGCTTTGAGCTAGATTCTCCAAGGCTTATTATAACTCCCGGTCTGAACAAGTATAGGACGGGATATGAGAGACCATTTGATGGCCATAGAGAAATTGCTAATAAGCATATTGACTTAGCCCGCCATTATCTGATTATTGGATATGGATTTGCGGATAGTCATTTGGAAACGCACTTGGCTGCTGCTATAAGAGGTGGCAAAAGAACTTTAATTCTCACTCATGGACTAAGTGATAAAGCGGCTAGTATTGTTGCTGAATGCCCCAATACGGTAGCAATTACTGCTAGGCCTAAGGATAGTTCGACAGCACAAATAGTCCATAGCACAGGAACCCGTGCTACTCTTGATTCACCAGTATGGGACCTTTCGGAGTTCGTTACTAAATTTCTTAAACCATGACTGCCCCAACAACCATAACATTTACTGAAGATGAACTGATTGGCATTGTGTCGGCAGTTGATACTAGCAGAGTTTTAATAGATGTTAATCGGCCAGCACTTTTCACTCGCGTGGGAATAGGAAATCTGGTTGCTATTCAAGGCACTATTTCGCAAGAGTATCTAATAGGTACTATTGAGAGAGTGACTCGTTCCACAAGGGATGAACTGTTGAGTAGTACTGAAAGCGAGGATGAGCTTTTTGTTGATTCAAAACCATTCGATACTATCCGTATAATGCTTGTTGGAACATTCCGAACTTTGGATGGTGCAAAGAAGAATGTTTTTAAAAGAGGCGCACACACGTTTCCTCAAATTGACCGTGAGTGTCATTTGCTTCAGGGAGCGAATTTGCAGGTCTTCATGAACCTGCTAAGTCAAGGTATAGATGAAGGAGAAAGACTCCAGCTAGGCCATTTTGTAGGTGACGTTTCAGCGGTTGCTATTGCGAATGGTGACAAGTTTTTTCAACGTCATGCATCAATATTAGGTAGCACTGGTTCAGGGAAAAGTTGGTCTGTTGCACTGATTTTAGAAAGGGCTAGCAAGCTTCAGTTTGCTAATATCATAGTATTTGACCTACATGGCGAGTATTCGCCTCTCTGTGGTACTGACGGGTATGCAAGCCGTTTGAGAATAGCTGGGCCAGGGGACCTTGAGAAAACGGGCGATGATACCCTATTTCTTCCCTACTGGCTGTTGAGTAGAGAAGAGATGTTATCGCTAGTTCTTGATAGAGGTGATAATAATGCGCCCAATCAAACTTCTCGATTCACGCATCATATCAAGGTGCTAAAGGAAAGAACTATTGACACGGAAAGAAAAAAAGATATTAAGAAAACTTTTACCATTGATTCACCAATTCCTTACAGCTTGGGTGAACTCATGAATTGCTTAACAGAGGACAATACCAGAAAAGGTGTTGGCTCGAAAGGAGCGGAAGTGAAGGGTGAGTGGGAGGATAAATTAACGCGTATGCTATCACGTATTCAAGCCAAGCTTGATGACCGACGCTATGGATTTATGTTTACCCCACCAGTTGATTCTTTGAAGTATAATTGGTTGGAGGAACAGATGCTGAAACTGCTTGGTAAGGGCAGCAACGGTAAGGGTATTAAAATTATTGACTTTTCAGAAGTCCCTGCCGATGTGCTACCAATTGTGACCAGTCTTCTTGCAAGGTTGGTGTACAATATCCAATTGTGGATGCAGCCAGATAAGCGTATCCCTCTTACAATACTGTGCGATGAAGCTCACCTTTATCTACCGGTTAAAGATGATGCAGATGCTATTGAAAAGCAGGCTCTATCTGTTTTTGAACGTATAGCCAAGGAAGGCCGAAAATATGGTGTCTCTTTATTGGTTGTGAGTCAGCGGCCATCGGATGTGAGCAAGACCATACTAAGTCAGTGCAATAACTTTCTTGTTTTAAGGCTTACAAACGAAGCAGACCAGCAAGTTGTGAAACGGCTTGTACCTGATTCAATGAGTGGTTTAACAGACATATTGCCACTTTTAGATACAGGCGAGGCACTTCTTTTAGGTGATGCTGTACTCTTGCCTTCCAGAATCAAATTGGATAAGCCTTCGATTGAACCCGATAGCGCAACAAGGGATTTTTGGGGTGAATGGCAAAAAGCTACACCAGATGAAGACGCTATAAGAAATGCTGTCGAAACATTACGTCGTCAGACGAGAGCAGGTAAATAAAGAAACTTTAAGAATCCCCAGCCGCTGCCGCCCCCGGTAGCGGCTGCCGGGTTTTTGAGGCAAGCGGGCGGGGCGCACTTGGTATCTTAGCCGCATGGAAACTTCGGCTGCGGCGGCACCCAGCAGGTTCAGTCGTTGCTGCTAGCCGCTGCCGCCCCCGGTAGCGGCTGACGTATTTGTGGGGCTAGCGGGCGGGGCACACTCGGTAGCTGAGCCGCATGGGAACGCTGGCTTTGGCGGCGTGCTCTACCGCTTTAGGGTAGCGCGTTCCCGAATTCTACCAACGGTTCGCCAGCGGCTAGCAACTCCAGCGCGGCGGGCAGCACCGGGAGCAGCACTTGTTGGAGGAGTTCGTTGGAAGTATTGCCGTAGGTGAGCCAGCGCATTTGCGGGGGCGGGCTGAAGCGGTCGAGCGGGCGCGGGAAGTTGGCGTCTTTGGTCAAGATGACTCCCCCAGCTTGCTTGGCAGTGCGGACTATTGCTTCATCCTCGGCGTCCCGCATGCCCAGGTCGCGGACAGCGATGGCCTGCACCTCGAACTTTCAGTTGAGCCAAGTGGCCAGTAAGGGCGACAGCTGCGCGTCGAGCCAGAGGGGTCATGCGGCCAGGCGCGGGTGGTCAATCGGGCGAGCGGCATACTGCTAAGGCGGCTTGCAGGTCGACAGCTTCCAGGTCGGGCATTTCTGCTAAAACCTGCTCGGCCGATAACCCCGCGGCGAAGAGCTGCAGCACATCGGCCACGCGGATACGCATTCCCCGAATGCAGGGCCGGCCGCCACACTGGCGCGGGTTGGTAGTGATGCGAGATGAGGCAGCTTTCATTCTACTAAAGTAAATATATATAATTTCCCCCAGTTGCCGACGCCCCCAGTAGCGCCTGCGCTTTGGGGTAGGCGGACGGAGAACGTATTTTTAGGGATGCCAACGGCCCCCTCCAAGCGCGCAATGCCGTCGGCGGCAGTAGTGGCTTTCTACAACGCCGTGCCCACGGTGTTGTGGTCGGGGCTGGCCTTTGGGCCGCTGGCGTTGTATTGCTACTGGTATATACCGTGGCCGTGGCAGGTAGGGCTAGGAGCCGTGAGCCTGCTGGCATATGCATGGCCGGCGGCGTGGCTGCGGCGCTTGCAGCTAAGCCACGAAGTAGCAGTGTATCAGCGACTACGGGTGCCGGCGCTCAACCAGTTTACGCAGCAGGGAGCCCTGATAACGGCGCTGCTGCGGCGGCGCTATCCGCAGTACCGCGCCTTGCCGGGCCGCCAGGGCATCGCCAGGCTGGTGCGCACTACCTACAGCCAGGAACGGTTTCACTGGGCGGGGCTGCTCTATTTTTTGCTGGTGAGCGGCCACGCCGGGGCGCTGGGGCACCTGGGCTGGGCGCTGGGCCTCACGCTCGCCAATGTGGGCTACAACCTGTATCCCATCTGGCTGCAACAGTACCTGCGGCTGCGGCTGGGGCATGGCAGGCGGCAGGTGGCTTAAGATGATATCGGGCTCGCCGCTTCGCGGGTGTAGGCTGCCAGGTCAGACGCTCGTTCTCTCAACCAGAAACGGCGTAGGCTGGCGAGTAAACCAAAAGTAAAACAGCCACCCAGACTTTCATCTAAGTGGCTGCTACTGAATGAGCGAGAAACGAGGCTCGAACTCGCGACCCTCAGCTTGGGAAGCTGATGCTCTACCAACTGAGCTACTCTCGCGATGGGGATTGGTAGGGCAAAGGTAGGGCCGGGCGGCTAAACGGCAAGGTGGGGAACATCGGGCGGGCGCGGGTGGTTTAGATGCTGCTTATGGCCCGTCGTCCTTCCTCCCGCACTATTCTTCCGCCCGCCTCGCGCCGCGTTGTGGCGGCGCTCCTTATCGCGGCGGGTATTTTATTGATAATCGGACAGTTATTGCGCCTTTACGTGTTGCTTGTGCAGTGGCACAAGCTGGGCGTGCTGGGAGCAGGGCCGCTGGCGGGGGTGCTGCTGGGCCTGGGGGCGGGGCTGCTCACCAGCTACGTGGGCTGGCGGGTGGGCCTGGCCGGCGGCCCGCCGCCGCGCCAATAACTCGGCGGCCGGCCGCACCTTTGCGGTATTATGTCTTCTCCGCTCCGCATTTCTGTTCCCAAAGCCAACCTGGCCACCGCCACGCGCCTGGCCGACCTGGGCCGCCAAACGTTTAGCGAGACGTTTGCGGCCACCAACACGCCCGCCGATATGGTGGCCTACCTGGCCAGCGCGTTCAGCCCCGAGCTGCAACTGGCGCAGCTGCAAAACCCGGCCACTACCTACCTGCTGGCCGAAATGCAGGGGCAGGCCGTGGGCTACGCCCTGCTGGAGCAGGGCTCCAGGCTGGGGCTGGCCCCCGAGGCTACCGCCCGGCAGCTTGAGATAAAACAGCTCTACGTGGTGGAAGACTGGATAGGCACCGGCCTGGGCAAAGCCCTGATGCGCCGCTGCCTGGAAATAGCCGCGGCCGAAAGCTGCACGGCCGTGGTGCTGGGCGTATGGGAGCACAATGAAAAAGCCAGGGCCTTTTACCAGCGCTTCGGCTTCCGGGAGATTGGGGAGGTGGCCTTTAAGCTGGGCGAAGACGTGCAGCGCGACCTCATTTACCGCAAGGGGCTGGCGGGGCGCGCAGGCTAGTACTTTTGGCTATGCGAGAGGCACTTGCTCAGAATACGCGGCGCGGGCTGCTGGCGCTGCTGCTGGGCCTGGCGGCCTGCCAGCCGCACCCCGAGGCGGCCACCCAGGCCGGGGCGGCGGCCCCGCCCACGGGGCATTTTGCGGGCACGCTGCAAGTAGCGGGCCGGCCGGCGCTGCGCGCCGCCCTGGAGCTGCGCCACCCCCGCCCCGGCCACTACGATGCCGAGCTGGTGCTGCCCGACCAGCCCGCCTTGAGCTTTGTAGCTGATAGCCTGACGTTTGCGGGCGATACGCTGCGCCTGGCGCGGCCCGGCCGGCCGGGCCAGGCGCTGGCGCTGGGCCGGCAGGGCGACTTCTGGCGCGGGGCGCTGGTGCTCGACTCGGTGCGCTACCCGGTGCTGCTGGTGCGGCGCGGCGAGCCCGAGCCGGCCGTGTACCAGGTGCGGCCCGATGAGGTAGCCGGCACCAGCGGCCCGGCCCTGCTCTTCAGCCCCGCCGACGAAAGCCTGCCGGGCCTGGCGCTGGCGTTTTTCCCCACGCCCACTACCGCCCGCGCTGCCCCCGCCTGGGCCGATGCCCTGGCCCGGCAGGGCCATACGGTGCTGCTGCTGCCCGCCGCCGATACGCTCACCGCCCCGGCGCTGGCCAATGCCCTGGCGTTGCTGCGCCGCACGGCGGGCGTAGACACGGCCCGCGTGGGAGCCTGGGTGGCGGGCCGGCCGGCCACCCAGCTTCCCTTGCTGCTGGCCGAAAACACGGCATCGCGACCCGCGTTTGTGGTGGTGCAGGATGTGCCCGCGCCTGCCCTGGCCACCCGGCGCGACTGGCGGGCGCTGGCCCAAGGCAAGCCATTGCTGGCCGTGTATGACGCTGGCCAGCCCCAGGCAGCAGTGGCGGCGCTGCGGGCGCTGGTGGGCAGGCAGCGGGTGCGGCAGGCCCCGGCCAATACGTTGCAAGGCCAGGTAATTAATTGGTTGCGTGAGCATTAAATAGGTAGTAGCGCGAAGCGCTGCTTTGTGCGCGAGCGACAGCAAGCAGGCGGGGCCGCACCGACTGACCCAAACGGCCCAAACGCGAGATGCTCGCTACGCTCGCGCACGAAGCAGCGCTTCGCGCTGCTGCACTGCTACACTAGCAGTAGGCCTTTTTCGCGCAGTAGCTGCCAGGCGGGGCTTTGCAGGAAGTTTTCCCAGAGGCCGGCGCCAGGCGGGAAGCTGGCGGCCGCTTCTTTCAGGAGCACTTTGATGTCGTAATCGGCGCTGAGGCGCAGTAGCAGCGCGTGCAGCCAGGGGCCGATAGTTTCGGTGGTTTTCACCTCGAAGTCTTCGGCCTGCTCGTAGCAGGTGAGGATGGCGCGGGTGATTTTTTTGTCTTTGGGGCCGGTGCCGCCGCTGGTTTTGAAGCTTAGCTCGGGCGGGTTGCCGAGCCAGAACAGCCGGCGGTTGGGCTGGGCGGCATCAGGCTTCTCGGGCTCGCTGAGGGCCTGCTGAATGAGCTGGCGCGGGACGGTGGCGCGGGGCGTTTTGAAATCAAACCAGAAGCTGAGCGGCTCGCGCAGGGCCACGCCGTGCATGAAGTTGTAGAGGCTTTTGGTCAGGCCGGGGCCGAAGGTTTCGTGGTCGGTGCCGAGGGGGTCGTCGTGCCAGAGGTCGTTCCAGGCAAAGTTGCCCGGCTCGGGGCCGATGGCGGCCACCTGGTACTTGGCGGGGTTTTTCCCCACCGGCGAGTGGGCCGTCATCGAGAAGCGGTGCCAGTAGCCGCTTTGCACAATGCCGGCCTCGAAAAGCTGCCGCACAACTTCCAGGGAGTCAATGGTTTCCTGGGCGGTTTGGGTGGGGAAGCCATACATGAGGTAGGCATGCACCAGCACCCCGGCCTGGGTGAAGCCCTGCGTGACGCGCGCCACCTGGGCAATGGTGACGCCCTTTTCCATGAGCGCCAGCAGGCGGTCGGACGCCACTTCGAGCCCGCCGCTGATGGCGATGCAGCCCGAGGCGGCCAGCAGCCGGCAGAGGTCGGGGGTAAAGGTTTTCTCAAACCGGATATTGCCCCACCAGCTGATGCTGACGCGGCGCTTGAGCAGCTCCACGGCCAGGTCGCGCAGGGCCAGCGGCGGGGCGGCCTCGTCCACGAAGTGAAAGCCGGTCTGGCCGGTTTGGGCTACAATCTGCTCAATTCTATCGACCAGCAGGGTGGCGGGTGCGGTTTCGTAACGGCCTATGTAGTCGAGGGTTACGTCGCAAAATGAGCAGCGCTTCCAGTAGCAGCCGTGGGCGATGGTGAGCTTGTTCCAGCGGCCGTCGCTCCAGAGGCGATGCATGGGATTGAGCACTTCGATAACTGACAGATAGTCAGTAAGTTGCAAATCGGAGTAATCGGGCGTGCCTACCTCGGGGTGCGGCACGTCGGGGTGCGGGTAGTTGAAGTACTCGACCTCACCGGCCTCGTTGCGCAGAAAAGTGCGCTGGAGCAGGTGGCGGCCGTCGTCGTTGGGCGCTGGCTGCGCATCGCCTAAAACGCTATCTGTAAGCACGTCATGCTGAGCTTGCCGAAGCATCTCGCTCGCCTCGTTGAACGTCAGCGGCTGAAGCGAGCGAGATGCTTCGGCAAGCTCAGCATGACGTGCTAATGATTCAGCATAACGTTCCGTTGGCTCCACCTGCCGTTCTTTCTTCCCCTGCAAATACTCAAACAAGCGTAGCCAGGGGCCCTCGCCATCATCCAGCGTGAGGTAGTCGATGTAGTCGAAAAACCGGGGCTCTTTGAGGCCGCGCAGCTCGGTGTTGGGGTAGCCGCCGCCCATCACGGTCACGGCCTGGGGGCGCACGGCTTTGAGGTGCTGGGCCAGGCGCAGGGCCGCGTAGAGGTTGCCCGGAAAGGGTACCGTAAAGCCCACGATGTCAGGGGCTTCGACGGCCAGCAGCTCATCCAGCAGCTCCAGCAGCATGGTATCGACCAGGTTGGGGGCGGCTTGCAGGGCGGCGTGCAGCGGGTTGAAGTGGGTGGCCGACATGGCCAAGCTTTCGGCGTAGCGCGAGAGGCCAAACTGCGGGCCCACGGTTTCCTTCACCAGGTCGGCGAGGTCTTCCAGGTAGAGCGTGGCCAGGTGGCGCGCCTGGTCGGTGAGGCCCATCGTGCCGAAGGCCGTTTCGAGGTCGGCCACGTT
>CAXTFI010000211.1:0-8826 GCA_964243255.1 uncultured Hymenobacter sp. | reverse complement strand
CAATCTTAGCTTTTCAGATGCCGGAGAAAGTGGTGATGGAGAAATCCGACGACTTTACTGGAACGTTTGAATTTAAGCCTCTGGAAAAGGGCTACGGCGTTACGATTGGGAACGCGCTGCGGCGTATTCTGCTCTCGTCGTTGGAGGGCTTCGCCATCACGTCGGTGCGCACGACTTCAGTGCTGCACGAATTTTCGACGATTGAAGGAGTGATTGAGGACATGTCCGAAATCATTCTGAACCTCAAGCAGGTGCGCTTCAAGAAAGTTAGCGACGCTATTGAGGACAAGATTACGGTTCGTATCAGCGGGCAGGACACGTTCTCGGCTGGTGACATCGGCAAGTTTGCCGTTGGCTTCCAAATTTTGAACCCGAAGCTGGTTATCTGCAACCTTGACCCTGCTAAGGAGCTGGAGTTTGAGTTAACCATTGCACGGGGCCGCGGCTACGTGCCGGCTGACGAGAACAAGCCGACTGACCAGGTTTTTGGGCAAATCGCGATTGATGCTATCTATACGCCGATTAAGAACGTGAAGTATAGTATCGAGAACACGCGTGTAGAGCAAAAGACTGACTACGAGCGCTTGCTCATCGAGATTCAGACTGACGGCTCGATTCATCCTGAAGAGGCACTGAAAGGAGCGGCTAATATTCTGATTCAGCACTTTATGTTGTTCTCGGACAGCACGATACAGCTGAGCGGTAACCGCCCGGCCGTAGCCGAGCCGATTGATGAGGAGACGCTGGCCATGCGCAAGGTGCTGAAAACCTCGCTTGGCGAAATGGACCTTTCGGTGCGGGCTTACAACTGCCTGAAGGCGGCTGACATCAAGACCCTGGGTGAGCTGGTGCAGCTTGACATGGCTGATATGATGAAGTTCCGCAACTTCGGCAAGAAGAGCCTGACTGAGCTGGAAAACCTCGTGGAAGAGAAGGGTCTGCACTTCGGTATGGACCTCGGTAAGTACCGCTTGGACGAAGACTAGAAACGCCTGAATTGCTGGCTGCTGACGCTTTCAACTGAAAGTATTGGCAGCCAGCATTTTGTTTACAAGTAGTTTATTTTAACCACCCGCTACGCCCCAGGGATTAGGGTTCTAATGAGGTTCTCGCGACCCGCCGTGGTCCTGGTCCGCAAGCGTAGCATTTAACCAATTTGTCCGATGAGACACGGTAAAAAAATCAACCACCTGGGCCGTACTACCGCCCACCGCCACGCGATGCTGTCTAACATGGCTTCGTCGCTGATTATGCACAAGCGCGTGACCACGACGGTTGCTAAGGCCAAGGCGCTGCGCAAGTACATTGAGCCCCTGCTGACCAAGGCCAAGGACGACACGACGCATTCGCGCCGGACCGTGTTTGCCACGCTGCAAAGCAAGGAAAGCCTGAAAGAGCTGTACGGCGAGATTGCTGGCCGTATTGCTAACCGCCCCGGTGGCTATACGCGCATCTTGAAGCTGAGCGCTACCCGCGCCGGTGACAACGCTGATATGTGCATTATTGAACTGGTGGACTTCAACGAAACGCTGCTCGAAGCTAAGAATGCTACGGAGGCTAAGTCGACTACCACGCGCCGCTCGCGCCGCCGTGGTGGCAAGGCTGAAACTGCTAGTAACGAGGCTGGTACGTCGGCTGCCGAAGTTGTTTCGGAGGTTCCAGCTGCTACCACTACGCAGTCGGCTCCGGCCGACACGGCTACTGATACGCTGACCAACGGCGAAACCCGTGAGGAAGCTGCTCAGGCTGAGTAGTTTAGCTTGCTATAAAAAAGGGGGATGCGCCGCAAGGTGCATCCCCCTTTTTGTGTGGTGGCAGGTAAGTAGAAGACATCTTTTGCAAGGTTTGCGGTCAGTAAGGCAACTGTAAGATTCGTAAACAGTATGTAGGCGAAACCCTAGTTCCGCTAGGATTTAATTGCCTGCTGGATAGTATCTGCTGGTTACTAGGTAGTTGGATGGGGTTTCTGGAATTATTACGCTAGCATGGAAGAGCAACGACGTTTGGCAGAAGCCAATGATAAAAAAGCTGATTGGAAGAAATTTGGCCCCTATCTTACTGAGCGGCAATGGGGTACGGTGCGCGAAGACTATAGCCCGGATGGAAATGCCTGGGATTTTATTACCCACGATAGGGCTCGCTCTTATGCCTACCGCTGGGGCGAAGAAGGAATAGCAGGCCTGAGCGACGACCAGCAGCGGCTATGCTTCTCGATAGGGTTGTGGAATGGGGTCGATTCGCAGCTTAAGGAGCGGTTATTTGGCCTCACTAATGGGCAGGGTAACCATGGGGAGGACGTGAAGGAGCAGTACTACTACTTGGATAGTACGCCCACGCACTCTTATATGAAGATGCTGTATAAGTATCCGCAGCAGGCTTTCCCGTATGAGGAGCTGGTGGCGGAGAACGCGGCGCGCACACGGCTGGAGCCCGAATACGAGCTGCTGGACACCGGCATTTTTGACGAGAGCCGGTACTTTGACGTGTTTATTGAGTATGCCAAGGCGGGGCCGGATGATGTGCTGGTGCGCATTACGGCCCACAACCGCGGGCCAAAAGCGGTGACGCTGCACGTGCTGCCGCAGCTGTGGTTTCGCAATACCTGGGCCTGGGGCTACGACGACCGGCGGCCCGAGTTGATTACGCCTGAACCTAACATGGTGCGGGCAAGGCACGCGACGTTGGGCCAGTATCACTTATACTGCGACCAGGGTGCGGAACTGCTGTTTTGTGATAATGAGACTAATACGATTCTTACTGCTGAGTTACCGGCACAGGCCGGCTACTTTAAGGATGGCATTAATAACTATCTGGTAGCGGGTAGCTCGACCGCAGTGAACCCAGCCCGGCGCGGCACCAAGGCGGCGGCACACTACACGCTGGCCATTGCGCCGGGCGCGGCGCGGGTGGTGCAGGTGCGGCTGAGCCAGCCAACGCACGAGGCACCGTTTGCGGATTTTGACCAGATTTTTAGCGCCCGCCAGGGGGAAGCAGACGTGTTTTACGACTGCGTGCAGGAGGAAGTAGCAGCGCCTGATGCGCGGGCCGTGCAGCGCCAGGCCTTTGCCGGTATGCTATGGAGCAAGCAGTATTACTACTATGATGTGAGCCAGTGGCTGGACGGCGACCCCAACTGGCCTGCGCCGACTGGCCAGCGCCGGCAGGGCCGCAACTCTACGTGGCGGCACCTGCACAATGCGGACATCATTTCGATGCCCGATAAGTGGGAATACCCGTGGTACGCGGCTTGGGACCTGGCTTTTCACTGCCTGCCGCTGGCCATGGTGGATGCCAGCTTTGCCAAGCAGCAGCTGCGCCTGCTGTGCCAG
Source organism: uncultured Hymenobacter sp. (assembly GCA_964243255.1). Classification (GTDB taxonomy): domain Bacteria; phylum Bacteroidota; class Bacteroidia; order Cytophagales; family Hymenobacteraceae; genus Hymenobacter. The sequence continues at coordinate 5,497 of CAXTFI010000211.1, read as the reverse complement.
GACGGCTACCTGCACCCGAGTGGCCAAATGCCCGCCTACGAGTGGAAATTTGAGGATGTGAACGCGCCGGTGCACGCCTGGGCCACGTGGCGCGTGTACCAGATGGACCGCAAGCTCAACGGTGGTAACGGGGACAATGCCTTTCTGGAGGCCGTTTTTCAGAAGCTGGTGATGACGTTTACCTGGTGGGTGAACCGCAAGGACCGCGACGAGCGCAACATCTTTGAGGGCGGCTTTTTGGGGATGGACAACATTGGGGTCTTTGACCGCTCGGCGCCGTTGCCCACGGGCGGCAAGATAGAGCAGAGCGACGGCACCAGTTGGATGGCCATGTTTGCTCTCAACCTGATGCGCATGGCGCTGGAGCTGGCCAAAACCAACCCGGTGTACCAGGAAATGGCCAGCAAGTTTTTTGAGCATTTTCTCTACATTGCCCACGCGATGACGCTGGGCGGCGGCGGCAAATTCAACCTCTGGGACGAGCAGGACCAGTTTTACTACGACGTGCTGCACATGCCCGACGACTCGCGTACCCGCCTGCGCATTCGCTCGATGGTGGGGCTGATTCCGCTGTTTGCCGTGGAAGTGCTGGAGGATGAGCTGCTTGATGCGGTGTCCGAATTTACGGCGCGGGCGCAGTGGCTGGTGCAGCACCGGCCGCACCTGGCCGAATTGATATCGCGCTGGCAGGAGCCGGGCAAGGGCGCCCGCCACCTGCTGAGTTTGATGCGCCGCAGCCGGCTGCGTAGCGTGCTCACGCGCATGCTCGACGAAACGGAGTTTCTCTCGGAGTACGGCATCCGGTCGCTGTCGCGCTACCACCTGGAGCACCCGTATGCGTACCAAACCAAGGAAGCTTCGTTTGAGGTGGCGTACCTGGCGGGCGAGTCGGACTCCGATATGTTTGGGGGCAACTCCAACTGGCGCGGGCCGGTATGGTTTCCAGTTAATTACTTGATAATCGAGTCATTGCAGAAATTTCATACGTATTACGGCGACTCGTTTACGGTAGAATACCCAACGGGGTCGGGCGAGCTGCTCAACCTGAGCCAGGTAGCCGCGGCGCTGGCCGAGCGCCTGGCCCGGCTGCTGCTCCAGAATACCGCCGGGCACCGGCCCGCCTTCGGCCCGGCCGGACTGCAGCAAACGGACCCGCACTTTCGGGACTACCTATTGTTCCATGAGTACTTTGACGGCGATACCGGCAAGGGGCTGGGTGCCAGCCACCAAACCGGTTGGACGGGCCTGGTGGTGCGGCTGCTGCAACCGCGCGGTACCACCGGAGCTTAGCCCAGCTAGTGCAACCCAGCGTGCACGTTGCTTGTCTGTTAACCACGACTGCTCGCCCAGGCAGTACCGACCTTTGCGCCCTACCCCAAGCCGATTTTGCCCATGGAAGCCGTTGCGTATATCGACATCAATGCCCCGCTGGTGGAGCGGTGCCGCGTGAACGACCGCCAGGCGCAGGCCGAGCTATACCGGCGCTACTCCAAGGCGATGTTCAACGCGGCCCTGCGCATCACCGGCGACCATGCCGAGGCGGAAGACGTGTTGCAGGAGTCGTTTCTGAGTGCGTTTCGGGAGTTGAGCGGGTACAAGGGCGACTCGTCGTTCGGGGCCTGGCTCAAGCGGATTGTAGTCAATAAAAGTATTAACTGCCTGCGGCAAAGGCGCTTGCAGCTGGTGCCGCTGGAAGACTTTCACCAGGATGCCGCTCCGGCCGAAGTCGTGTCGCCCCACGCCCACGAAGACGCTGAGGAGCAGCAGTACCGGGCCGACGTGTTGCGGCGCTGCATCCAGGAGCTGCCCGACGGCTACCGGGTGGTACTGTCTTTGTACTTACTGGAAGGCTACGACCACCTGGAAATAGCTGGTATTCTGGGTATTACCGAATCCACGTCGAAGTCGCAGTACAGCCGGGCGCGCACGCGCCTGCGCGAGCTGGCCATGCAGCGTGGCCTGAGTTGAGTAATTGGTTGAAAAACAGGTAGTTCTTCTTTCCCCCACCCACGCTATCAGCTTTGTGCGCCGGGGCCCTCGTAAGTAGCCCCCGCCCAACGCGCTATCCCGTCCCGAAGCGGACCTCTATCTAATATGAAACCTATTAATCGTCATTCACTAGAAGAATACGCGGAGCGGCACCGGGCCGACTTCGACTTGCACGAGCCGCGGCCCGAGCTGTGGGCGGCCCTGGAAGAGCAGCTGCACGGCGATAGCGCCGCCGAGGCCGAGGCGCCGCGCATGAGCATTGCCGCGGCTACGCCTAGCGCAGCGCTTGCTACTGAGCAGCCACCAGCTACCCCGCGCCCGCCGCGCGCCGCGCGCTGGCAGCCCTACGGCATTGCCGCGGCCCTGGCTGCGCTGGTTATTGCCGCCGGGGTAGGAGAAGCCTGGAAAACCAAGCACAGCACTCCCGCTGCCGCAACTACCATCCAAAGCGCTCCTAGCGCTATGGTTGCCGACGCGGCCCTTTATACTGGCCCCGATGGCACCGTACTGGCAGCCAGCCAGGGCGGCGCCAACGTGGATGCCCGCCTCGACACGGCGGTGCACGGCATGGAGCGCTACTACATTGCGCAGCTCACCGACCGCAAAACCCAGCTTGACCAGCTCGCCCCGGCCGCTACGGCCGAATGGGCCCGCGAGCTGGTGGGCCTCGACTCAAGCTACCAGCAGCTCAAGCGCGAACTGCCCCGCCACCCGCAGCCCGAAGTAGTGCTGACGGCCATGAACCGCAACCTGCAAATCAGGCTCGACATCCTGGACCGGCAGCTGGAGCTGCACGGCGGCGACCCGGCTGCCCTGGCCGGCGGCGGGGCCAGTGGCGAGTATGTGCTGGCCGATAGCCGCGGCATTGCCGATAACTTAGCGCAGCGCAATGGCCGCTAGCCGCTACCTGGGACTGGCGGGGCTGCTGGGCTTCGTGGCGGGCCATCCGCTGGCGTACGCGCAGGCATTGCCGGAGCACCCGCCGGGGCAGCTTACCTACTACGTAGCGCCGGTGAGCGGCGGCAGCCAAGACGGCGCCAGCGCCCAACCCCAGCCCGGCCAGGTGGAAGCCAACCCGCCCATTGAGCAGCGGCGGCGCATCAGCCGCAGCTTTCGGGTGGCAAAGGTGGGGCAGGCGTTTGCCCTCGATACCCGCTACGGCCACGTGCGGGTGAGCACCTGGGACAAGCCCGAAATGAAGGTGGAAGCCGAGCTGATAGCCCGCGCCGAAACCGCCGCCGGGGCCGAGCAGCTGCTTGGCGGCCTGGGCGTGCAGTGGCTCGACTACGACGCCCGCACGGGCGGCGTGGCCGTGAGCTCGCAGTTTGGGCCCGCGCTAAAGGGCAAGTGCAGCGGGGCCGGCTGCCGCTACGAAATAAATTACACCGTGTGGCTGCCCAGCACCACGGCCCTGCGCCTCACTACCTCCTTTGCTGAGGTGGCCGTGGCCGGCGACTGGCAGGGCCCGACCCAGTTCATGGTGAACTATGGCACGCTGCGCACGGGCCGCCTCAACGGCACGGGCAATGTGGTGCGCATTGCCAACGGCGACGCCACCGTGCCCTACGCCAGGCAGGCCAGCCTGGAGGCCGACTACGCCCGCCTGCGCCTCGACGCGGGGGAGATGATTGAGTTGCGCACCAACTACTCGGACGTGGACATGGGCACCGTGCACGACCTGACGGTGCACAGCAAGTACGGCGACGTGGCCCTGGGTACCGTGCATACCCTGAGGGGCTCGTCGGGCTATTCACATTTTAGTGTGAATAAGCTGAGCGATGGGCTGGATATGGCCGTGCGCTACTGCCCCGATTTTGAGGTGCGTGACATGGGCGCCAATTTCCGCCAGATAACCCTGGATGGCGGCTACAGCACCATCCGGCTGGGGTTTGCGGAGGCCACGCCGAGCTTCCGCTTCGACGTGAGCACCGAGCAGGGCCAGCTGCTGGTCGATAAAAAGCAGGTGCGCGTCATTTCCTCGGGCGAGAGCAGCCAGGGCATCGCCGATGTGCTGGGCATCTACGGCGGCCGGGTGCCGGCGCGCGGCGCCGGCAACGTCAACATCAAAGTGCGCTATGGCACGGTACGATTTAGTAAGTAATTGTTACTCAATACTATAGCATAAGAGAACGTCATGCAGACCGCAGGGAAGCATCTCGCGTGCTGCAGTAACTCAATCGCTCAACAATGCGAGCGAGATGCTTCCCTGCGGTCTGCATGACGTTCTTTTGTAAGGTGATAAAGCTTATTACCTTTCTCTTGCTTTGCCTGGTAGCCGGCCCGGCGCGGGCCCAAGCGCCTACCTCCGCCATGGCCCCCACCTCAACCCTGAAAGCCTACGCCCTGCGCCTGAAACCGGGCGACGACCTGCGCCAGCAACTCAACGCCTTCGTGGTGGCCCACCACCTCGAAGCCGGCGCGGTGCTCACCTGCGTGGGTAGCCTCACCGACGTGCGCCTGCGCCTGGCTAACCAGGAAAACGCCACCCACTACCGCGGGCACTTCGAGATTGTGTCACTCGTGGGCACGCTGTCGGCCTCGGGGGGCGGGCACCTGCACCTGGCCGTGGCCGACAGCACCGGCCGCACCCTGGGCGGGCATCTGCTGGACGGCTGCCGCGTGTACACCACCGCCGAAATCGTGCTGGGCGCGCTACCTGAGCTGCGCTTTGTGCGCGAAACCGACCCCACTTTCGGCTACCAGGAGCTGGTGGTGAAGCCCGCGCCGGCTCAGCTCGCTAAAAAGCCCTAGCTTCGCCGGGCGCGGCCGGCACTTTCCGGCAAGCGCCGCCACTATGGTTCCCGCTTCCATTTCGCCGGCTGACTCGCCGGCCGCCGCTGCCTTTCGCCGCCAGGTGCTGAGCCCGGCCAAGCTGCGGCTTTTCATGCTGCGCAAGCTACCTATGGCCTGGCTGGCCGGCTTGCGCCTGCGGGCCCTCACGCCCGAAGCCGCCACCGTTACGCTGCGGTATAAGTATTTGACGCAGAACCCCTTCCGTAGCATATACTTTGCCTGCCTGGCCATGGCGGCCGAGCTGGCTTCTGGTATTCAAGCCATGATGCAGGTGCAGAGCGGTGGGCCGGTGTCGATGCTGGTGGTGAGCCTCACGGCCGAGTTCAGCAAAAAAGCCGTGGGCACTATTGCCTTTACCTGTCCCGATGGGGCGGCCATTGCGCAGGCGGTGGCTGAGAGCCGCGCTACTGGCGAAGGCCGCACGGTGGTGTGCACCAGCACGGGTCTGGATGAGGCTGGCGACGTAGTGGCGGTGTTTCGGGTGACGTGGTCGTTTCGGGCGAAAAAGTAGCGCGCAGCGCTGCTTCGTGCGCATGCGCAGCTCGCGTTTGGGCCGTTTGGTCAGGCGGCGCGGTCCCGCCTGCTCGCTGCGCTCGCGCACGAAGCAGCGCTGCGCGCTACTACGCTACTGCGTGTTTACTGCCGCGATTCGGCCAGGTTTTCCTTGGTGAGCACGTCCACCATGCCGTCTTCGCTTACCACCACCACTAGGCAG
>CAXTFI010000210.1:0-8893 GCA_964243255.1 uncultured Hymenobacter sp. | reverse complement strand
GCCGTGGTGCAGGCCGGGGCCACCGACCTGGGCACCGGCACCTACACCATCATCACGCAAGTAGCGGCCGACTCGCTGGGCCTGCCCCCCGAAAACGTGCGCTTCGAGCTGGGCGATACCGTGCTGCCCAGCACGCAGTGGTCGGGCGGCTCCACGGCGGCGGGCCGGGTGTCGTCGTCGGTGTACCTGGCCGCGCAGGAGGTGTGGCAGAAACTCATCAAAGTGGCTGTGAGCGATAAGCAGTCGCCGCTCTACGGGGCCAAGCCGGCCGACGTGGCAGTAGAAAAAGGCCGCCTGCAATTAAAAGCCAACCCCGCGAAGGGCGAAGCCTTTGGCCAGGTGATGCAGCGCGCCAACATAAGCGACGTGGAGGGCAGCGCCCTGGGCCGCTACGGCAGCGGCTACGAGGCCCCGCAAACCCCGGCCAGCGCCGACATGAACAAAAAGGAGCCGGCCGCGCCGCACTCCATGCACGCCTTCGGGGCGCACTTTTGCGAGGTGCACGTCGACCCCGAGCTGGGCACGGTGCGCGTCACGCGCTGGGTGAGCGTGATGAGCGCAGGCCGCATCCTGAACCCCAAAACGGCCCGCTCACAGGTAATGGGCGGCAGCATCTTCGGCATCGGCGCGGCCCTGATGGAGCACACCGTGCGCGACCCGCACCTGGCGCGCTACACCAACGCCGACTTGGCCGGCTACCACCTTCCGGTCAATGCCGACATCCCGGCCATGACCGTGGACTTCATCGACGAGCACGACCCCTACGTGAACGCCATGGGCGTGAAGGGCATCGGCGAAATCTCCATCGTGGGCGTGACGGCGGCCGTAGCCAACGCCGTGTTCCACGCCACCGGCCGGCGCCTGCGCGCGCTGCCCATGACGCCGGATAAGGTGCTGGCCGCCCTGCGCCAACCAGCCTAACGCATAAGGCCCTTGGCTAACGCGTTCGCTAAGCTTGCCCGCCGAAAGCTACTCTCTCACCTAGCGCGGATGCCCCGATTGCCCTCCGCTTCTTTCACGCAGTGTTTCGGGGTGTTAAACCGCAGTGTTCCGCAGTGTTTTAATCGATAGCACTGCGAAACACTGCGGTTTAACCCTGCGAAACACTGCGTGAAAGCTCGTTCAACAACTTTGCATAACTGCGTTACTTATTGATTACAAGCTCCTTAAGTGGCGGGTAAAATCTTCTTGGTAGGACTTGCCAATGGGCACCTCGCAGGCCCCCAGCTTAATCATATTGTCCTCAATGGCCTCGATGCGGCGCACGTTGACGATGTAGGAGCGGTGCACCCGCACAAAATGCGTGAAGGGCAGTCGCTCGCTCAACGCCTTGAGGGTGAGGTATATGATGTGCTTTTGAGTGGCCGTCACCAGCACCGAGTAAGTGGACAGCGCCTCAATATAAAGCACCTCGTCGAAGTTGACCTTAATGGTTTTGGTGCCGACTTTCACGAATAAGTCGTTGGCCGGCTCGGCGGGCTGGGGCGCGCGGCGGGGCGCCGCCGGGGCGGGCGGGCGCAAAGCCAGCACCTTGGCTACGGCCTGGCTGAAGCGGGCAAAATCGACGGGCTTTACCAGGTAGTCAACCACTTGCAGCTCAAAAGCGGCCACGGCAAAATCGCGGTGCGTGGTGACCAGCACAATGGCGGGGGCGGGCTTGGGCAGCAGCTTGGTCAGCTCCAGGCCCGTGATGGTGGGCATTTCGACATCGAGCAGCACGAGGTCGCAGCGGCCCCCGGCCCGAAAGAAATCCAGGGTTTCGAGGGCCCCCGGCAGCGACGCCACCAGCTCCAGCTCGGGCGTGAGGTCCACCAGGTGCTCCAGCGTCAGCCGGTTTATCTCATTGTCATCCACAATGATGCAGGTCAGGCGATTGGCGGGAGGTGTCATAGCAAAGACGTGGAAACAGGGCGGGGTGCTGGGCTACCACCGGCGCGCAACAACCTGCAAGCTACTAGCGACCGGGCTTATCAGGGGCCGGGCCGGGTGGGCCACGCCCCCCGCCGGGGCGGGCGGCCCGCTGTTCAGGCTCACGGGGTAATCGAGGTTACTAAATGGTAAAAGCCTATTAGCCAATGCCTTTATTGGGCGGCTACCTTGCGGCTGCAAAGTTTCTTTTTTCCCACCCCTTTTTCCTTTCCACATGGGTATTACCCTCTCCTCCCCCACCACCCGCCTGGCTGGCCTGCTGCTCGGCGCGGGCAGCCTGCTCAGCAGCTGCAGCACCCAGCACGATGCCACCCCCACCCCGCAGGCCGCCGCCCCCGGCGTGGCCGACCTCACGGCCGGCCTCGGCAACGGCGTAAACCTGCAGCCCTCTTATTACAACGGCGGCAACCCCAACTTTGGCTGGTCGCTGATGAAGCAGCAAACCAAGATTAAGACCGTGCGCATCGAGATTGAGCCCGACAAGGTAACGCAGGCCAAAAGCTGGATTTCGCAGGCCAAAGCCAATGGCTACGCCGTGATTGCCACCTACCACAAGTCGTCGGTGCTGGGCTCCGACAACGCAGCTGAGGTAACGGCGGCCGGCAACTGGTGGAAAGCCAACTACAGCACCCTCGGCGGCGGCTTCACCGTCAACCTCATCAACGAGTGGGGCAGCCATAACATCACGTCCAATGCCTACGCCGCGGCCTGCAACAGCGCCATCAGCACGGTGCGCTCGGTGTATAGCGGGCCCATTATCCTCGACATTCCGGGCTACGGCCAGGAAACAGCCACTGCCGCCGCCGCGGTAAAGGGCACCGGGGGCACCAAAATCAACGACACCAACATCATCCTGTCGGCGCACGTGTACCCCAACGGCTACAACCAGGGCAAAGGCCACACCCTGCAGAACTCGGACCTCGACGACCTGGCTTCGGCCGGCCGGCCCTGCCTCATCGGCGAGTTCGGCAACTCGCCATCGGGCCCCGCCAACTGGTCGGGCATCGTGAGCTACGCCAAATCCAAGGGCTGGACCGTGCTGGGCTGGGCCTGGAACGGCGACGGCGGCAGCATGAACATGGTGAGCCCCTCGTGGGCCAGCAATGGCGCGGCTACCTCCTTCACGCTTAGCTCGTATTTTAGCCAGGTATATAACCTGCTGTAGAAGGGATTTGGAAACCGGCCACCCAGTGGCTGGCAACCCTACGCAGACGCCAAAAAACGCCCGACGCGCTGCGCCGGGCGTTTTTTTGGGGGCTGGCCGGGTTGCTTACAGCTGCACGTCGCCGCGCAAAAACGTAACGGCGTAGCCCCCGATATCCACGCGGTCGCCGCGCAGGCGGCACCACAGCTCGCCGCCCCGCGCCGATTCCTGGCGGGCAAACAGCTCGGTTTTGCCCAGCTTTTCGGCCCAGAACGGAATGAGCGTGCTGTGCGCCGAGCCGGTAACCGGGTCTTCGGGCACGCCCACCTCGGGGGCAAAGAAGCGCGACACAAAATCGACCCCACCGCTGCCCGGCGCGGTGGCAATGAGGCCAATGTAGCCCAAATCGATAAGGGCCATAAAATCAGGCTTTAAGGCCAGCACCTCGTCGGCGTGGGCAAACTCAACCACTAAATCGCGGGAGGCCAGCACGCCCAGCGGCGTGGCCGCCCCAAGGCCCAGCGCGCGCCGCAGCACCTCGGGGTGCTCGGCCGCTGCCAGCGGGCGGGGCGGGCGGCTCGGAAAGTCGAGCACCAGCTGGCCATCGGCCTCGCGGCGCACCTTGAGCAGGCCGCTTTTGCTTTGAAATACGATGTCGGGTTTGGCAAAGCCGCGCTCGTTCCACAGCACGTGGGCGCTGGCCAGCGTGGCGTGCCCGCAGAGGTCAATCTCGAAGGTGGGCGTGAACCAGCGCAGGTGAAAATCAGCCTCCTCGCCAGCGAGCGGCACGAAGAAAGCCGTTTCGGCCAGGTTGTTTTCGGCCGCAATGAGCTGCATGGTTTCGGCGGGCAGCCACTCGTTGAGCGGGCACACGGCAGCCGGGTTGCCCGTGAAGGGCCGGCGCGCAAAAGCGTCAATTTGGTAAATCGGGATGGTCATGGGAGAAAAGCTATCGCAGGAAGCTGCGCCCGCGCCAGTGCAGCACAAGCCCAAGTTGCCGACAAAGAAACAACGCGCGACCAAGCCAGCCGTGTTTTAGGCGTAGGCCTGCCCCAGCCAAAAATAACTACCCAGAGCGGCCACCAAGAGTACGTAGACGCCCAGCGCCCAGCGGCGCGGCACCACGAGCACCAGCCCGGCGGCCACCACCGGCACCACTACCCCCATCAACAGGGAAATAGCTACGTAGCCCCACCCAGTAGCGCGGCCCAGCTTTTCGAGCACCGCAATATTGTAGTGATAGAACTGCCGCCCGGCGGCGCCCAGCCGAAAATGCCGCAGCAGCAGCCCCCCCAACACGGCCAGCTGCAGGGCCAGTAGCGGCCAGTAGCGCCGCTGCTTCGCTACCACCAGCACCAGCCAGCCCAGGGGCACCAACGCACAGTATACCAAGATGTTAAGTTCGGCGTAGGAAAGCCCCGTTTCCCGGCATAGCCGGAAAAATAATGCCACAATAGCATCGAAAAGCTGCTGCATACAAGTTGTTTCCTATAAAAGCTATTTGGGAAGCCTAGGGCAAGGACGCCTGGGCGGGCTGCCGGCTTTTTCGCCGGCTATCCGCTCGTTGAGAGCACGAGGCGGCGCGACCGAAGAGCAAACAGCCGGCAGCCCGCCGCGAGGTCGACTTGCTAAACGGTTTCATAACACACAATTCATCATTCACGACGGCGGTTACAAGTACGACAGCCACCAGTGCGAATGCCGCTGCTTGTAGCCGTGGTACCAGCGGCAGGGCCAATAGAGCAAGGCTACTATCACCACCCACACCACGTAGGCCCGCAGCAAGCTGGGGTGGTAGGCCGCGGGCGGGGCCACGCCGGGCGGCGCAAACGATAGGTTATAGGGCCGCCCAAAGGCCAGCATGGTCCACCCAAACGCCCCGCCGCTGAGCAGGCAAAAGTGCAGTAGGTAGTAGAACATGGGCACCCGGCCGTAGGTGCTCAGCCACTGGCCCAGGCGGCGCGGCCGGCCATCGGCCACCGAGAGCAGCACCAAGGCCACGCCCAGCGTGAGGGCCAGAAACAGCAGCGACGGCGGGTATTTGGTGACGTTCAGAAACGAGAGCAGGCTATACCCCGCGCCGCGCGGCTGGGTGCTCCACGGGGCCGGGTCGCCGTACCAGTTGGTGGCGCGCAGCCCCGCAAAGAATAGCAGCGCGCCTACCCCTGCCCCGCGCAGCCAGCGCGTGCGCTGGGCCGGCGCCACCCTAAACCACGGGCCCACGACATAGCCCGTCGCCATCACCGCCGCCCAGGGCAGCACCGTGTAGGCCGCCAGCAGGGGCAGCTGCGCACTCATTTTGTAGAGAAAAGGGCTGCCGTAGAGCAGGGCCCAGTCTACGTTGCTGGCCGTAACCGGCTGAATGACTGGCAGTAGCTGCTGGCCCGCAAGCAGGCCGAGTGCCAGGGTGGCCACCAGCCAGCGCGGCAGCCAGATGAGGCCCGCCAGCAGCACCATGCCCCAGCCCAGCACCCAGATTACCTGCAGCAGGATGACATTGTAGCCCCATTGCAGCAAAAAATTGATAACCACGATTTCGAGCACTACCAGCCACAGCCCGCGCGTGAGCAAAAAACGGCTTACCCGGCCCCGGCTGGCTTGCTTTTGCTGATATAAAAAGACGCTGGCGCCGGCCAGAAACACAAACGTGGGCGCGCAAAAATGCGTGACCCACCGCGTGAGAAACAACAGTGCCGACGCCTTCCCGACATCTTCGGGCCGCACCAGGGTGGGGCTCCAAAACTCGCGAATATGGTCGAGGGCCATGATAACCATCGCCAGGCCGCGCACCACGTCGATGGCGGCCACGCGCGGGGCCGCGGCCCGCCCGGTCAGCGGGGCGGCAGCAGGAGCAGTGGCAGCAGGTGTCATAGCAAGGTGGGCATTAAGGAGCCCACCAAGATACTGACCATCAAGGCCATCATGCTGAAGCCCCACAGGCAGGCCACAAAAAAAGCGGCATCCCAGAAGGGATGCCGCTTTTGCAATCGAGGGAGGTGGCGAACTAAACGAGCGACACTTTCACTGCGTTCGGGCCTTTTTTGCCCTGGGCAATTTCAAACTGCACTTTGTCATTTTCACGAATCTCGTTAACGAGGTCCGTTACGTGAACGAAGACATCCTCGCCGGTGCTGTCTACTTTGATAAAGCCGAAGCCTTTGGTTTCGTTGAAGAATTTTACGGTTCCTGTCTGCATAATGCTAGGGAAAAAATGGGTTGTGATAAAGCAAGCAGCAGCGAACCTATCTATTAACGTAGTGTGAGCTACTTAATGGTACTGAAACGTGGCGATTTGCCTTTTGTGCTCTAAAGGTACGACCCAATTGGTAAACGGGAGCCAAACAAGCCAGGCATCTGGCCGGAAATACTACCTTTATGGGGAAGCGCTCGGCCTGCGAATAATTGAAACCGGGCGAGTCGCGCAGAAAAATACCGGGCCAGCGCGGGCTACTGCGTGCCCCAACCAGGCTGACTACCAACGCTTACTCTCTTATATCTTATGGAAATGAATTTCATCCGGCGCGGCACCGGCAAGCCGCTTTTACTCCTGCACGGCCTGGGGGGCAGCTGGCGCTCGTGGCAAACCATACTGGACGGCTTAGCCGCTGAGCGTGACGTAGTTGCGGTGGACTTGCCCGGCTTTGGCGCCACGCCGCCGCTGAGCGGGCCGGTTACCATTGGCACGCTGGCCGACGCGGTAACTGACTTTTTGCGCGCGCACGACTTGCTGGGCATCGATGCGGTGGGCAGCTCGATGGGCGCGCGGCTGGTGCTGGAGCTGGCCCGCCGCGGCGGCGTAGTGGGCGCGGTAGTGTCGCTCGACCCCGGCGGATTTTGGCAGGGCTGGGAAATTCCGGTTTTTTACCACAGCGTGGACCTTTCGACCAAGCTAGTGCGAGCCTTGCAGCCGGTAATGCCTTTGCTGACCGGTAACCCGGTAACGCGCACCCTGCTGTTTGCGCAGTTCTCGGCCCATCCCTGGCAAATTCCGGGACCCGTCGCGCTAGATGAGATGCGCACTTTCGCCAACGCGCCTTCGTTTGACGAGCTGCTGCGCAACCTGGCTTATGGCGAAAAGCAGCAGGGCGCGCCCAAAGGCTCGATTGCCGGCCCACTGGTTATTGGCTGGGGGAGGCAGGATAAAGTATGCCTGCCCAGCCAGGCTAAGCTGGCGCTGGCAAAATTTCCCGATGCCCGCCTGTATTGGTTTGAGCACTGCGGACATTTCCCGCAGTGGGACCAGCCCGCCGAGGCCACGCGCCTGATACTGGCCACCACCAGCGGCGAGCATTTTCTCGATTTTGACGTGGCCCAACGCCGGCCCGCGTATCCGCGTGCCAAAAAGCCCGTGCCCAAGGCCGCCGTAGTGGCGGGCGTAGCCGCGCTGCTGGCGGGCGGCCTCTGGCTGTTTCGCAATAAATTATAACTTGCTTACTATCAACAATTTAATTAATGGCTACTACTTATCAGCCCATTGCCTGCGGCTTTTACGACGAGCTGGAGGCGCTGGCTACGCGCAAGAAACAAGTTTACTTGCAGTATTTCAACGACTTGCGGCAACTGTGCCAAGAGTCGGCGGTGCTCAAAACCTTCTTCGTGCGCGACCACGTGGAGTATGCCCAGCTAGCCTCGGGCGCAGAAGTGCGCCTCGACCATATTATTCGGGTCGATGACCTGACTGCGCCGGGCTATGCCGATTATCCTGATTTTCGGTGCGGCTGCTGAGGCGGCAGTTGTGCTCTATGACTTCATAACCTTGACGTGAGCCACTAGCGGCTGGGGTAATACTTAAAACGTTTGTCAACTCTGGTCCAGTAGGTCTAGTATCATTAACTCCTCTTCTTTGTGAGGGTTAAGCGTTACGAGTCCAGTCACGTTTTTAAAATCACTGGTATTGCGTGTGATAAGTAGTAGGTTGTGTGCAACTGCGGTTGCAGCGATTATGGCATCGGGTAACTTCTTGACTTTCTGCTCTTGGCGCAACTTGATGGTTTCCCAGATAACTGACTCGTCAAATGATAAAATATCGACGCTTTGAATGAGGCGTTGCATTAGAACATATTCATTAGCAGGCTCAATTTTAGTCAACAGCTCAATGCGATTGATTACTGATAAATACACGCTACGCGTCTCTATTCTGCGGTCTAGCCACGTCGCACAAAGTGATGGCAGCCTGCCCAATAGCAAGTCGATGATGACGTTGCTATCAGCTAAGAATCTCGCTCCCATTCGCCACGAATATCCTGCAAGTGCTTATCCCAGGCAGTTGCCGCCTGTGCATTGTTAGCGCCCAAAGCACCAGCCCACTTACGTGGCACTCCTTCGTGCGCCTGGTTTTCAGGAAATATAACTCGCAAAATATGGAGCGCTTCCAATTGCAGCAACAATTCATACGCCTGCTCGCTCAATGGCTCAATTAGAATAGGTGTCATAGCGAAAAATTACAACCTTAAGCTAAGGTACGGGCTAGCGGGTCTACGTCCAGTACTGCACCGGCGCGTGGGGGAAGCGGCGCTGCCACTCGGCGTAGAACCAAGCCTTTAGCTCCTTCATGGTGGGCAGGTCGTACACGTACTTGAGGCCGCCAAACTTGTTGCGCTTCACGGCGCGGGTGCTCTCGTCGAGGTCGAGGGTCGTGTTGGGGTACCAGCCGAGCAGCACCTCCTTGGAGCCGGGCGTGAAGCGGTGCGTGACGAACTCCACGGTGAGGTCGCAGTTAAAATCGAAGGCCGCCTGCAGGCGGTCAAGCAGCTCGCCGTAGTGCAGCTGCCAGTCGGGCAGGGGCATAATGGGGGCCAGCAGCACGCCCACCGGGTAGCC
>CAXTFI010000209.1:0-8900 GCA_964243255.1 uncultured Hymenobacter sp. | reverse complement strand
GGCGCCTGGTTGTCCACGCCATCCACGAGCTGCGCAAAGCGCACGTTGGTGGTGTTGGTGAAGCCCCGCGCGTTTATCACCTTAAAGCCAATGCTGGGCGTGATAACCTGCACGCCCTTCAGGTTCTCGATGGCATCGAAAAACGACGCGGCCGGCGACAGCCGGATGGCACGGGCGTTGAGCTTTTCCACCGTCACCGGCGACTGCAAAAAGCTCTCCTCCACCCGCGAAGCCGATACCACTACTTCGTTGAGGTCGGTGTGCAGGGTATCGGTGGGGGCGAGGCGGCGGGGGGGCCGGGTAGTCTGGGCCGCGGCCGGATGGGCCAGCGCCAAGGCCGACGCGCAAGCTACCGAACCGCGCAAGATGCGTAGTTTCTTTTTCATATAACAGTTTTATTATAAGCTACTTATCTACTGCACCTTCACCACGCGCAGGCCGGTGAGCTGCCGCACCCAGCGGGCGGGCTTTTTTTCCAGGGGCACAATGAGCTGGTAGGGGCCATCGTGGGCGGGCAGGGGCTGGCCGTCGCGGCGGTCGGCCAGCAGAATGGTTTGGGGCGAGAAATCGGCGTCGATTTCGGGCAGCGCAAACACGGCCTGGTAGCCATCGGCGGCGGTGGCGAGCACGGCCTCGGCCAGCACGGGCCCGTGGATGGCCTTGCCCGCGGGCGCGCCGGCCAGGTGCAGCACATCGGCCAGCGCCACGCCGCGGTACACGTGCTTTTTGCCCTCTTTATCGGTGGTGGTTTGCTCGCGGTGGGGCAGGGCGGCCAGGTCGGTAGCCGTAAGGGTGCGGGGCGTGGCCACCAGGCCTTCGAGGCGGATAGTGGCCGGCGTGGCGCTGCCGACAGCTGGCGCCGCCTGGGCGTAAGTATCTGATAATGTGGCACTAGCCAGCGCTAACGCCAGCCCAAAAGCCAGCCGATAGCGGCTACCGACAAAGGAAAGCGACATGTGTGGAATGGCAAGAAGCGTTATGTTCGGGCAAATATAACGCTGGGCTTAGCAGAAAGTTTGCCGATTTTTCATCCTGCTTTTTCGCAAGTCAGTCTTGCTTTTACTGATACAGCCGGGCGGTTTCGTCGGCCAGAAACTGCTCAAACCGGGTCTGCATAGCCCGGAACTCGGCCACTACCTGCGCGCCGGCTTCGGTGAGGGCCGCGCCGCCGCCGTGCGCGCCGCCCGCCTGGGTGCCCACCAGCGGCTGCCGGGCCTGGGTATTCATAGAACTCACTAGGTCCCAGGCTTTTTTGTAGGACATGCCCATCGCCTTGGCTGCCCGCGAAATGGAGCCGGTAACCGCAATGCGCTCCAACAATTCGAGGCGGCCGATGCCCAAAAAGCGGTCGGCCGGGCCTTCTATCCAGAGGCGGCCGTTGGCGCGAAAGACCTGGTTTTCGGCAAAAAGCTCGTGCATAACAAATTGAGTGGAAACCGAGAATACGCAGCCAGCCGGCTACCTGTTAAAAGTAGCCTCCCGTACCTGAACCAGGCGCGGCGGCCAGCATAACCTTTCGGCCCCCTACTTCCTTAGTAGCATTAGCTATTGCATGCCGCGGGCACCCAACCTGCTTTTTCTATGGACTACGATGTATTAGTAATTGGGGCAGGCAGCGCTGGGCTGAGCGCGGCCCTCACGCTGGGGCGCTGCCGCCGCCGCGTGCTGCTGGCCGATGGCGGCACGCCGCGCAACGCACCGTCGGGGGCCGTGCACGGCTTTCTTACCCGCGATGGAATACGGCCCGCTAAGCTGCTGGAGCTAGGCCGCGCCCAGCTGGCCCCCTACCCCACCGTCGAAATTCGCGAGTTGAAAATCGCTGGTTTAAAGCAGCTGGCCAAGGGCTTTCGGGCCACGGGCACTACCAGCCAGGGCCACGCCTGGACCGGCACGGCGCACCGGGTGCTGCTGGCCACCGGCGTGGCCGACGTGCTGCCGGCCCTGCCGGGCTTCCGCGAGCTGTGGGGCACGGGCGTGCTGCACTGCCCCTACTGCCACGGCTACGAGGTGCGCGACCAGCCGCTGGCCGTGTATGGCCGCGGCAAAGCCGCCGTGGGCCTGGCGCTGCTGCTAACCAACTGGAGCTCAGCTATCACAGTGGTAACCGACGGCGCGGGCCACCTCAGCGCCCACGCCCGCCAGCGCCTGCGCCAGCACCACATTGGCCTGCGCCAGGAGCCAGTGGCCCGCCTGGTGGGCGGCCCCGATGGCCTGCTGCGCTGCGTCGAGTTCACCGATGGCACCTACCTGGAGCGCAAGGCGCTGTTTCTGCACGCGCCGCAGGAGCAACGCAGCGCCTTGGCCGCCGAGCTAGGGGCCAAGCTAACGAGCAAGGGCGCGGTGTGGGTTGATAGAAACTCCCGCACCAGCATCCCCGGCCTGTACGCGGCCGGCGACACCACGCCCGGCCAGCAGCAAGCCTTGCTGGCTGCTGCCTCGGGTGGGCAAGCCGCCATTTGTCTCAACGAAGCCCTGACGAAGGACCAACTCGCGTAGGCAGGGGGCAAAAGGAACGGCCTGCTCATCTGGCGTCCACGCGGTGAAGCATCTCGCTCGCCTCGCTGAACGATTGAATTAGTCCCCCGCGCGAGATGCTTCGGCAGGCGGACGCCAGATGAGCAGGCCGTTCTTTTATTCATTGCTCATTGCCCTCTGCTCCCCTTTCATCACTCCCTACCTCTGCGCTAGCCAATCGTGGGCAGCAGCTTCGTCGATAAAAGTGGCGATTTGGCAATCCGTGTCGGCGGCCGATACGATAGCCGTGATGGGCTGCTCGGCCCGCAGCGGCGACACCAGAAAGGCCAGGCGCACGGCCTCGGGGTAGCGCCCGCGCAGGGCGGGCGCGAAGGTTTGGCCAAACCAAGTGTTCACGCTGGGCTCGGTGAGGTCCTCGCGGCGGCGCAGGTCGAGCAGCCAGCGGGCGCAGCCGGCGGCATCAGCCGCTACCAGGAGCGACTCGTAGCCCGCGCGCAGCTCGGCGGGCGACACTTCGCGGTGCCAGCGCGCAATAAGCGCCGGCAAGTCAGCACGATGCAGCAAGTCAAGGCCGTGGTTCATGGGGTGGCTGGGGGGCACACAACGGCCGGCCAGCTTGCAAGTTAAGCTGTTTTAGCTCACGCTTAGCCATACTTTTACGCTGCCCGGTAGTTATTTGGGCCTTCGCTATTGTCGTAGTTGCCCATGAGCCCGAGTGCCCCCGCTAGTACCCCCCACGACCCTTACGCCGCCCTGCGCATCCCCGATTTTCGCCGCTACATTTCGGCCCGCGCCCTGTTTTCCATCGCCACCCAAATTCAGGGCGTGGTTATAAGCTGGCAGATTTTCAAGCTCACCAACGACCCGCTGGCCCTGGGCCTTATTGGGCTGGCCGAGGCCATTCCCAGCATCACGGTGTCGCTGTATGCCGGGCACGTGGCCGACTCGGTGCGGCGCAAGCGCATTGTAGTGCCGGCCGTGCTGGTGCTGGTGCTGTGCGCCTTCACGCTGTGGTGGCTGGCGCGCCCGTTGCAAGAAGCCCTGTTGGAGCGCGGCCGACTTAGCATCACCTCCCTGCACGCCACCATTGTGTGGCCGCTTTACCTGGTTATTTTTATCAGCGGTATTGCCCGTGGGTTTCTCAGCCCGGCCTTGTTCGCCTTCATGCCCCAATTGCTGCCCAACCGCACCAACCTGCCCAACGCCATCACCTGGAGCTCGACTACCTGGCAGGCGTCGGCGGTGCTGGGGCCGGCCATTGGGGGGCTGCTAATTACGTACCTGGGCATCGAGTTTGCCTACGGCGTCGATTCGGTGCTCGAAGTGCTGGCGCTGCTCTTCTTCGCCAGCATTGCCAGCCGCGAGCTGCCCCCCATCGAGGGCGAGCGCCTGGGCCTGGGCGAGAGTATTACCAGTGGCATCAAGTTCATTTTCAGCAACCAGCTGGTGCTGGCGGCTTTGTCGCTCGATATGTTCGCCGTGCTCTTCGGGGGCGCGGTGGCGCTGCTGCCCTTCTTTGCGGCCAACGTGCTGCATAGCCCCGGCTCGTTTGGCAACCTGCGCGCCGCCCCCGCCGTGGGCTCCGTGCTAATGGCCGTTTTCCTCACGTTCTCGCCCCTCAAAAAAGGCGCGGGCCGCAAAATGCTCTGGGCTGTGGGCGGCTTCGGGGCGGCTACCGTGGCCTTCGCGCTGTCCACCAACCTGTACTTATCGCTCTTTCTGCTCTTCCTCACCGGCGTGTTCGATGCCGTGTCCGTCATCGTGCGCTCCACGCTGGTGCACACCTACACCCCCGAGTATATGAAGGGCCGCGTATCGGCCGTAAACAGCATTTTTATCGGCTCCAGCAATGAGATTGGTAGCTTTGAAAGTGGCGCAGCCGCTAAGTTTATGGGCACCGTGCCGAGCGTAGTGTTCGGTGGGCTCATGACGATGGCCATCGTGGGCTTCACCGCCTGGCGCGCCGATAAGCTCCGCACGCTGGAAATGGGAGCCAGTAAGAAATAGCCCGGCCAAGCCCGTGTACCCGGTGTAGAGACGCAAAGATGCGTCTCTACACCGGGTACACGGGCTTCCGAACCGTTGCAGGGGTAGCAACGCGGCAATCTGCGTTGCTACCCCTAACCTATTGTTAGCTAATGGTTTATCTTAAACCACCTCCACCGTTTTCACGCGGCTCCGGCCGCTGGGCTTCTTGCGGGTGCGGTTCAACCACATAAGCACGCCCGTCACCGGAAAGGTGAGGCTGGCCAGCGTCACCACCAAAGCCAGGAGTTTGGTCCAGATGCCGCCGATTTCGCCGGTGTGCAGCGGCTTGGTGAGGCGGCGCAGCTGCGCGCCCGCCGACTGCCGGCTGTAAAGGTGCTGGCCCAGCGCGGCCCCCGTGCTGCGGTCCACAAACAGGGTATCGAGGCCGGTGTGGCGCAGCGGCAGGGGGCTGGGCGCGCTCACGGCCACGGCGGCCACCGAGTCTTTGGGCGCACTCACCCGCCAAAACTCGGCCTCGCGGTACGTGGCCTGGCCCGTGCGCAGGGCGGCGTCGTAGGCCACCGTGTGCGGGCTGCTCGCCGCCGCCGATACCGGCGCGGCAATGCCCACCGTGGGCTTGGTTCCCGTGAGCTTAAACAGCCCCTCCGTGGCCCAGCGGTACGACATGATAACCCCCGTGAGGGCCAGCCCAAACAAGAACAGCGAGCAATAAAACCCCAGCACAATGTGCAGGTCGTGGTTCAGGCGCTTCCAGCTGGCGCCCCACTTGATGCGCAGGCGGCCCGTGAGCAGGGCCCGCGTTTTGGGCCACCACAGTACCAGGCCCGTCGCCGTAATGACCAGAATAAACAGCGCCGATAGCCCCGTAAGCGCCTTGCCCACCTCACCAGCCAGTAGCCGCCGGTGCAGGTCTTCGGCCACCTTAAAAATCGTGTGCTCCTGCGCCCCGAGCTGCCCGGTTACCTGCCCGGTATAGGGGTTCAGAAACGCCGTGCTGCCGCGCTCGGGGCGGCCTTTGTCCCGGCCTTTGCCGGGGCCGCGGCTCTCCCCGCGCCCGCGCCCCTCGCGGCTCCCTTCACCGGGTGGCGGACTCATCGGCTTGGCGTTGCCATCGCGGTAGCTTAGCTCTACCGTGCGCGCCGGGTCGGCATACACCTTGAAGGCCAACAGCTTCGCCTTGGGCGTAGCCTGCTGAAACTGAGCGCCCAGCTGCGCTAATGGCAGCCGCAGCTGCCCCACCGGCACATTCACGGTATAGCGCTCACTATGAAGCAGATGCGTTATTTCTTCCTCAAAAACCAGCACGGTGCCGGTCAGGCATTGCACAAAGAAAACCAGGCCCGCCGCCAGGGCCAGGTAGAGATGAATGCGGCGAAAAAAGATAGTCATTGGACGAAGCACAAGCAGATTCGTCCGCAATTTAGAATGATTTTAAATAAAATCAATTATCTACCTTAGATTTTTGCTCAATCGCAGCGCACGTAAGGCCGCAGCTTCTCAAAGCTTTCGGGCTTCAGAATCTTGATTTGCCGCAGGTCATCGGGCGCGGCGAAGGGGCCGTGCTGCTTGCGGTAGGCCACAATAAGGCGGGCCAGCGGCTTGCCCACGTAGGGGTGCGGCCACAGCTCGTCGAAGGTGCCCGAGTTGACGTGCACCGGCCGGGGCACGAAGCCCGCCGCTACGAAGGTGTATTTGCGCAGGCTATCGACCAGGTCGGGCGCATCGCGCAGCACAAACGCTTCTGCCAGCTGATTTTCAGCAATATAGCCACCCAGCTCGGCGCGCTGCTTCACAAGGTATTTGGCCCGCCCCCGGCCGATGCCCTTTATCTGCATCAGCTGCGTGGTATCGGCCAAGTTGAGGTCGAAGGGCTGCAAATGCGCTGGCTTGCGCAGAAACCGGCTGGGCTTACCGTCCTCAGCGCCCCCAAAAGCGGGGCGTACCGCGGCGTAGCTGCCTGCCCCGCGCGCCGGCAGGGCCTCGGGCAGCTGCAGGAAGGGCGCCAAGCGCTGGTACACTGAATCAGGCAGCCCATAAATGCGCTGCACTTGGGTTTTGGCCCGAAAGCCGCCCGCCTTCTGGCCATAGTTGACCAGGCGGGCGGCCACGAAGTGCGGTACGCCCCGCGCCTCCCAGCCCTCGGCCAAGAGGGCGTTGGGGTCGAAGGGTGCCAAGCGCACCTGCGGCACGGCGGGGAAGCGGCTGCCGCCGGTCCGGTTGCGAGCGGGGTAGCGCTCGGCGTAGGCGCGGGCACTGACTGCCTGGCTTGAGTCGAGGCGGGCGCTCAGGTCGCGGCCCCAGGCATCGAGCTGGCGCTGGTCGGCGGCGGGCAAGTAGGCGGGGTCGGTGGGCCGCAGCAGCACGGGCAGCACCGCCGCGGCCAGCGCCCCGAGC
Organism: uncultured Hymenobacter sp.; assembly: GCA_964243255.1. Lineage (GTDB taxonomy): Bacteria > Bacteroidota > Bacteroidia > Cytophagales > Hymenobacteraceae > Hymenobacter. The sequence continues at coordinate 2,042 of CAXTFI010000209.1, read as the reverse complement.
AGCAGCAGCACAAAGCCCCGCGTTTCGGCCCGCGAAAAGCCGAAGTAGCGCCGCATCCAGCGCCCGGCCGGCCAGGGCTTACCAGGCAATGACATAGCAACAACAAAAAAAGAGGAATTACCGGCTAAAGTAATTCCTCTGCTCAAATTCCTGCTCCTAGCTTACTGCTGATAAAGCTTTATCAGCTGCGCGGCGGCGTAGTCCACTTCCTCTACGGTGTTGAGCTTGCTCATGGACAGGCGCACGGTGGGCCGGTCGGCAGCGGCGCCCAGGGCCTCTAGCACGTGCGAGCCCAACTGCGCGCCGCTGGTGCAGGCCGAGCCACCCGAAGCAGCTACCTTGTTGATATCCAGACTAAAAAGCAGCATCTCGCTGATGCTCGACGGCGGCAAGCTCACGCTGAGCACCGTATAAAGGCTGTGGTCGGCCTCGGCCGAGAGGCCGTTGAACTGCACGCCGGCAATGCCCGCCGTGAGCTGGCCGATGAGCCGGTCCTTGAGGCCCTGCACGTGGCGCCGATGCTCGGCCATGCCGTGGCAGGCAATTTCCAGCGCCTTGGCCAGGCCCACAATGCCGTACACGTTCTCGGTGCCCGAGCGCACGTTGCGCTCCTGCGAGCCCCCGTGGATGAGCGGCCCCACCTCCACGCCCCCGCGCCGGTACAAAAAGCCCACGCCCTTGGGCCCGTGAAACTTGTGCGCCGACCCTACCAAAAAGTGGTTGCTCAGCTGCTGCACGTCGTGGTGGTAGTGGCCCATGGTCTGCACAGTGTCGGTATGAAATACCGCATCGTGCCGGGCGCATATTTCGCCTATCTGCTTGATATTATTGAGGTTACCTATTTCGTTGTTGCCGTGCATGAGGCTCACGAAGGTGCGCGGGTGCGTGGCCAGCAGCTCTTCGAGGTGGGCCAGGTCGAGGCGGCCCTGGGCATCGTGGCGCAGGTAACTGAGCGCCGTTTCGCCGCTTTTAGCTAGGGCTTGCAGCGGGTGCAGCACGGCGTGGTGCTCCAGCGGCGAGGTGATGGCGTGTTGCAGCCCCAGGCTGCGCACGCTGCCAAAAATGGCGTAGTTGTCGGCCTCCGTGCCGCCCGAGGTAAACGTGATTTCGCTCGGCGCGGCATTTATCAGGCTAGCCACCGACTTGCGCGCCTGCTCGATGCCCGAGCGCACCTGGCGGCCCGGTCCGTGCAGCGAGCTGGGGTTGCCGTAGTGCTGCGCCAGGTAGGGCAGCATGGCATCCAGCACTTCGGGGTCCAGGGGCGTAGTAGCGGCGTTATCGAAATAAGCGTGCATAAGTTGATGTGCGGTAAGCTTTAGCTTGCCGTGTTAGACCAAGGATTCAGCGATGCTCTCCAACGGCAAGCTAAAGCTTACCGCGCACGCTTATTTCTTCTCCGAGATAATCTCCTTGATGTCGGCGATAATCTTCTGGGCCAAATGCTCGGCCGTGGCGTTGGAGTCCGACTCGGCGTAGATGCGGATAATAGGCTCCGTATTGGACTTGCGCAGGTGCACCCACTCCTTGCCAAACTCGATTTTAACGCCATCAATCGTGTTCACCGGCTGCTTGGCGTAGCGCTGCTCCACCTGCGTCAGCACCAGGTCGGTGTCGATATCGGGCGTCAGCTCAATCTTGTTTTTAGAGATGAAGTAGCTCGGGTACGAGTTGCGCAAGCGGCTCATGGCCAGGCCCGACTTCGCTAAGTGAGTCAAAAACAAGGCGATACCCACCAGCGCATCGCGGCCGTAGTGCAGCTCGGGGAAGATGACGCCCCCGTTGCCTTCGCCGCCGATAACGGCGTTGGTTTCCTTCATCTTGGTTACCACGTTCACCTCGCCCACGGCGGCGGCGGTGTAGGTGCCACCGTGCTTCTCGGTCACGTCGCGCAGGGCGCGGGTGCTGCTTAGGTTGCTCACCGTATTGCCACCGCCGTGGTAGCCCAGCACGTAGTCGGCCACCGCCACCAGGGTATATTCTTCGCCAAACATCTCGCCGTTTTCGCTCACCAGGGCCAGGCGGTCCACGTCGGGGTCCACCAC
>CAXTFI010000208.1:0-8941 GCA_964243255.1 uncultured Hymenobacter sp. | reverse complement strand
GGCTGGGGTGCAGCACGCCGATGGCCGTGGAGCACCAGTTGAAGTTCATGCGGGCACCGGGGAAGCCGCCGATGCGTGAGCCAAGCTCGGCAATCTCGCCGCCCGTGATGGCGATTTTCGAGAACATGCAGGCATCGTGCAGGCCGCGCATCATCTCGTCAACTACGTCGTAGTCGAGGGTGTTTACGTCGATGATATTCGACAAATTGGTGGGCACGAAACCAGCGGCGATGAGGTCGTCGGCGGTCATGGCCACTAGGTCGTAGCCCAGGGTATCGTACTTGTCGAGGCGCTCGGCCAGCTCGATTTTGGTACCGATACCATCGGAGCTAATACCCAGACGCTCAGCCCCAAAGCGAATTTCGTTGGAGAAACCGCCGTCGAGGTCGCGAGCGGGCTCGCCGGGCAGGCCGGCGCGGGTGGCGAAGGTTTTTTTCGACCAGTTGTAGGCGTTGCGCGAAGCGGCGTTGCCGAGGTCGATGGAGTAGCCGGCGTCGGGGGTTTCGGAGTTGTTCATGCGGGTCACCCCACCCCCGGCCCCTCCCCTTCGGGAGAGGGGAGCCACGGCGGCATGGGTATTTGGGTATTAAGGAGATGATACTGTTACTATATTAACGCAAGGCTCTTCAGGCTCCCCTCTCCCGAAGGGGAGGGGCCGGGGGTGGGGTAACCCGCAAGGGGCTAGCCGGTACCTATTATTAATGCTCCGTCGGCGCGGGCGCCTTGGCGCTCACCGAAGCGGCCACTTTGGCGGGGCGGTGGCTCTGACGCTCCTCCTGCACGTGGCGCAGGTAGTGGGTTACATCGCCGGTGGGGTACCTGCCGGTGAAGCACGCGAAGCACGAGCCACCGTGGCCGCGCTCCTCGGCAAACAGGTCTTCTAAGTCACTCAAATCCTGGTAGATAACCTTATCGGCCTCGATGTAGCGGCAGATTTCATCCTCCGTGTAGTTGGCCGCAATCAGCTCGGTGCTCATGGCCATGTCGATGCCGTAGATGCAGGGCGACACCAGCGGCGGCGCGCTCGAAATGAAGTATACCTCGGCGGCGCCCGCTTCGCGCAGCAGCCGCACGATGCGGCGCGACGTGGTGCCGCGCACGATGCTATCGTCGACTACGGCCACCTTTTTGCCCTCCACGAAGGCCCGGATGGGATTGAGCTTTTTCTTCACCACGTCCTCGCGGCCGGCCTGGGTGGGCACGATGAACGAGCGGCCCATGTGGTTGTTTTTGACCAGGGCGCGGCGGTAGGGCACCCCGATGGCCTCGGCCAGGCCGGAGGCGGCGAAGTAGCCGCTGCTTGGCACGTCAATCACCATATCGGGCTTCAGGCCGGCATCTACTACCTTGCGGGCCAATATCTTACCGAGGCGCACGCGCTCGCGGGCCACCAGCCGGCCGTGGATGGTAGAGTCTTCGCGGGCGAAGTAAATCTGCTCAAACACGCAGAACGCCTTGGGCAGCGCGTGCTGGTTTTTGTAGTGAACTTTGAAATCCTGGTCGATGAATACGGCCTGGCCCGGCCCCACATTCTGCACAAACTCAAAGTCGAGGTAATCAAAGCAGGTGCTTTCGGAGGCAAAAGCATACACCGGGCCGTCGGGCGTGTCGCGGCGGCCCATCACCAGCGGCCGAATGCCCAGCGGGTCGGTGAAGGCCAGCAGGCCGTGCCCGGCAATGATGGTAACGGTGGCGTAGGCGCCCTTCACCAGCTCCTGAGTCGTCTCCACGGCGTCGAAAATATCAATTACCGAAAGGCTGTCCAGGTTTTTCACGCGCAGCTCCGAGGCGAAGGTGTACATGATGAGCTCCAGGTCGTTGGTGGTTTTGGGCAGCACGTGGTACTTCTCGTGCAGCAGCTTGGCCACGTCGCGGAAGTTGATGACGTTGCCGTTGTGCACCATGGCCAGTCCAAACGGGTAGCTCGTGGTGAAGGGCTGCGCCAGGTCCGAGTCGTTGGCGCCCTGCGTGGTGTAGCGCACGTGCCCGATGCCGGTGTTGCCGGTCAACTTCTTGATATGCTTGGGCTTAAATACGTCGTTGACCAGCCCCTGCCCCTTGTGCAGGTGAAAGGCGTCGCCGTCGAAGGTGGCAATGCCGGCCGCATCCTGCCCCCGGTGCTGCAGGGCAGTGAGGCCAATAATCATATCAGCAACTACCCGCTCGGGCCCGTGAAAACCTACTATACCGCACATAATCAGTTAATTATGAGTTATGAATTATGAGTTATGAATGGGGAAGCAGGCGGAAAGAGCGGGGGCTACTTGAGGGTCGGGCGGCAGCAGGGCCAAACGGAAGCTTTGTTGTGCCGACCGCAGAGAAGCAGCTTGCAACGGCAAGCAACGAGGCGGGCGAGCTGCTTTCCGGCGGTCGGCATGAGGTTCTAACTTGTTATACGCGTGCCACTTAGAAAATCAACCAACGTCTCTGCGTATAACTCATGCTCTACGGCCAGGCCGCGGCGCTGCACTTCGGCCAGGGTATCGGCCCCTACCAAATTTACGACGCGCTGGGCCAGGATGGGGCCAGTGTCGAGGCCTTCGTCCACGAGGTGCACGGTTATCTTCGTCTCAGTCAGATGGTTATCGAAGGCCCATTCGTAGGCGTGCAGGCCCTGGTGCTGGTGCGTATCGGCGGGATGGATGTTGACGATGCGCCCCGCGAAGGCCCGCACAAACGTGGGCGACAGCACCCGCATGTAGCCAGCAAGCACCACGTAATCAATACGATAGCTTTGTAAAATTGTCACTACCTCCTGGTCAAATGCTTCGCGCCGACGCCCCCGCGAGGCCAGGCTGGCGGTGGGCAGCCCCAGGGCCGCCGCCGCGTCGAGGCCGGGCGCGGCCGGGTCGTTGCTGAACACCACGGCCACTTCGGCTACCTCCCGCAGCACGCCGTGGCGCAGGGCTTCGGCCAGCGCCAGCATGTTGGAGCCACGGCCGGAAAGCAGAATAGCGAGGCGTTTTTTGGGCTGCATTAGTTAGTAGGCCCCCGTTTCGAGGGCCGGCACGGGGCGCTGGCCAATGTCGGGGCGCACGTATTTGCCTTGAAAAGATACCCGCTCGGCTTCGGCGTAGGCCAGCTGCACGGCGGTAGGCAGGTCAGGGCCGTGCGAAACGAGCACGGCCACCCGGCCGCCACTCGTTAGCAGCTCGCCGGGGGCTGCGCCGGGCTTTACCCCGCCCACAAACAGCTGGGTGCCAGCAGTTTGACTGCCAATGCCGTGAATCGGAAAACCCGTGGCAAACTCGGCGGCTGGGTAGCCACCCGAGGCCAGCACGAGGCCCACGAAGGCCCCGGCGCGCTGCCGCGTAATAGTTTGGGCCAGGTTGCCGTCCAGGGTAGCCACGATGAGCTCGAGCAGGCTGCTCGCCAGCGCGGGCAGAATCACCTCCGCCTCGGGGTCGCCGAGGCGCACGTTGTATTCGAGCAGCTTGGGGCCGTCGGGCGTCAGCATCACTCCAAAATAGAGAAAACCCACAAAATCGAACGGCTCGGTCTGGAGGCCCCGCAAGGTGGGGTCGATGATATCGCGGCGAATGGCGGCCAGCCAGTTATCATCCAGAAATGGCACCGGGCAATACGCCCCCATGCCGCCCGTGTTGGGCCCTTCATCATTGGCCAGCAGCTGCTTATGGTCCTGGGCGGGGGCCAGCAGCCGGATGCGGTTGCCATCGGTGAGGCCAATGAGGCTGACCTCGGGGCCGGTTAGCTTTTCTTCGAGCAGCACCGAAAACCAGCCTTCGTGCAGCGCGCGCAGCTCGGTGAGGGCGGCCGTGCCTTCGGCTACCGAGCTGCACACGTACACGCCCTTGCCGGCGGCCAGGCCGTCGTACTTCACCACTACCTGGCCGGCTAGCTCCTCCACCTTGGCCTGGGCCTCGGCGAGGCGGTCGCTGCGGTAGCTCCAGGCGCGGGCTGTGGCGATGCCGTGGCGGCGCATAAAGTCCTTGCTCCACACCTTCGAGCTTTCGAGGGTAGCCGCCTGCCGGCGCGGGCCAAACACGCGGATATCGGTGTCGAGAAAATAATCGGCCACCCCAGCGGCCAGCGGCGCTTCGGGGCCCACCACTATTAGCTTGATTTGCTGCTCGTTGCAAAAATCCTTAATTGCCGCAAAATCGAGGGTGCTGATGCCAGGCACGCTGCCCGGTATGCCGGCGTTGCCGGGCAGCACGTGCACGGTCGCGCCGTCTTGGCGGAGCTTGGTGGCCAGGGCGTGCTCGCGGGCACCGGAGCCGAGGAGGACGAGGTTCATAGGAGCAGGGCTAACAGTTTTTCGCACAGAGTTAAGGAGTTTCACCGAGTTTGAAAAAAATTTACTCAGTGAAACTCCTAAACTCTGTGCGAAATATTACAACGCTTTCAGCTCGGCATCAGCCGCTTTGAGCTTGGCCTTGGTAGCCAGAATTTCCTGGCGCAGCGTTTCGCGCAGGCGCGGGATGTTGAGGGCGCGCAGAGCCGCCTGGGCCGCGTTGTCGGGGCGCACCACCGTCAGGTTGGGCGTGCCGCTGGGCATGATAACCGACGAATTCAGGTTCATAGCCAGCTCGGCGTAGTCCTTCCAGGGTGGGCACGAAATAACGGGCACGTTCACGTTGGCGGCCAGCGCGCCACCCAGGCCGTTGCTGAGGCCAGCCACGGCGATGAGCACGCCGGGCTCGATGCTGCGGTTCCAAACCTCAGCCATCGGGCCGATTTCCTCGCCGTTTTTGTGGGCCGACGTCACGCGCAGCTGGGTGAAGATGCCGTAGCCTTCCAAAAGCGAGCGAATTTTGAGGCAGTGCTCCTTATCGGCGGGCGAGCCCATCACGATGCTCACCCAGGCGTCTTTCATCAGGCCGGCTTTTACCAGGTTGCTCACCAGGCGGTTGGCCACGTTGCCGCCGGTGGCGGTTTCGTCGGCCGTGGGCAGGGGCTGGCCCACAATGCGCTGGTAGATGTCGAGGTAGCGGTGGGTAGCCTCGGCGGTTACTTCGGGGGTGAGGGCGCGGGGGTAGGCACCGTCTACCTTGTTGGTAATCAGCCACTGGCGCACGTACTCTTTGTCCATCTGCTCGGCCCCCTCCGGGTTGCGGGCGTAGTCGGCGGCGCTCCAGAAGCGCGACGAGTCGGGCGTGTGGATTTCGTCAATCAGAATCAGCTCGCCGCTCAGCAGGCCAAACTCATACTTGGTATCGACCAGGATGATGCCAATGCCCGCCAGCAGGTCGGAGCCTACTTTGAACAGCTCCAGGGCCTTTTCGGCCATCTTGTCGTACAGCTCCTGGCTTACCCAACCCTCGCTCACCAGGTTTTCGGGGGTGATTTCGCGGTCGGACTCCTCTTTGGTGGTCGGCGTCACGATGGGTGCCGGAAACTGCTGGTGCTTGGTGAGGCCGTCGGGCACGGTTACGCCCGAGAAGGTGCGCTGGCCTTTCTGGTAGCCGCGCAGCATCGAGCCGGTGATGTAGTTGCGCACAATCATCTCTACCTTAATGGGTTGCGCTTCCTTTACCAGCATGGCGTTGGCATCAACCAACTGCTTGACATGGTTGGGGATGATGTGGGCCGTTTTCTCAAACCAGAAATTGGCCAGCCCGTTGAGCACCGCGCCTTTGTGCGGGATGGCAGTTTCGAGCACGCTGTCGAAGGCCGAGAGGCGGTCGGAGACGACGATGAGGCGGGTGCTGTCGTCGATGCGGTAGCTGTCGCGGACTTTGCCGCGGTGCAGGAGCTGGAGCTGGGGGGTGGCGAAGTGCGGGAGGGTGTTCATAGGGTGGACCCCACCCCCCGGCCCCCGGCCCGATGGGGAGGGGGAGCCGAGGCGGCGCGAGTGTAAGGGTTTTACTTGAGAGGAACAGTGGGGGTAAGCAGATTATCTTTTATAGTTAGCAGAACCTGAGGTAGTTCGTGCAAAATTTGGTCATTAGTAAAGCGTAGCACCCGGTAGTGCAGCTCGTTGAGGATACTAGTACGGCCCGCATTATAAGTGACTTGTTCCGGCTCGTTATGTATTGCGCCATCGACTTCTATTATCAGTTTATCGGGTAGGCTTATGAAGTCCACGATAAAAGAATCAATGGCGTGCTGCCGCCGAAATTTTGCACCTAGTTTTTGCCCTCGCAACTCCGTCCACAACGCTTGCTCGGCTTCGGTTGGCGGTTTGCGCATAGCGCGGCCAAATTCTTTGGCGTGCTGCCACCTTTTGGCACTCGTGGTAAACACATCATCTTGCACGGTGCCTGCCGCTTCGTCCAGCGTAGCGCGCCGCGCGCGCGCCGGCCGCAGTCCCAGTGCCTCCCCGTAAGCCATTGCATCCTCTCTTGCTACCAAATTTTCCGCTTCAGCCTGTCCTGCGTAGCCTTCTTCCAACGTCGTCAGGCTCCCCCTCCCCATCGGGCCGGGGGCCGGGGAGTGGGGTACGCCGTTGTGCAAATGCCGCACAATATTCCGAAATATCGCCAGCCCCTCCCCCTCATCCAGCAGTTCCCCCCGCCGCTTGCGCCGCCCCCAATCGGGGTGGTTGCACCCCGCCAGATACGCCTCCGGGTGCGGCATCAACCCAAAAATCTGGCCCGTTGTATCAGTTAGGCCCGCGCAGTTCAGGTCGGCCCCATTAGGGTTAAGCGGATAGGTGCCGGTTTCCAGGTCGTCGTGTCCGGCATAGGTCAAGCAGTTGAGCCCCAAGGCCATAATGCGCTCGCGGGTGGCCGCACCGGGCACCACCAAGCGGCCTTCGCCGTGGCGCACGGGCACTTCCAGCGAAGTCAGGCCACTGAGGAAGGGCGTTTTAGAACGCGGGTTCACCGTGAGGCGCACCCAGCGGTCCTCGTAGCGGCCGCTGGCGTTATGTGTCAGCGTTACCTCGGGCTCGAAGTTGCCGCCCAGGTTGGGCAGCAGGCCCAGCTTCACCAGCACCTGGAAGCCGTTGCAGATGCCCAGCACAAACTTGCCAGCGGCCACAAACTCGCGGATGTCGCTGAGCAGCGTGCGGCCGTCGGTGCTAGTCTGGCGGTAGCGCAGCTTATTGGCCAGCACCACGCCCGAGCCCAGGTCGTCGCCAAACGAGAAGCCGCCCGGAAAATTCAGCACGTCAAAGTCGTGAATGCTCACCCGGCCGTGCAGCACCTCGTTGAGGTGCACAATGGTAGGCGCGGCCCCCGCCAGCTGGTAGGCCGCCGCCATTTCCTCCTCGCAGTTGATGCCAAAGCCCGTCAGGATGAGGGCTTTGGGTTCTGGTGCCTGGTGCCTGGTGCCTGGTGCCTGGGCTGTAGGTTCGTTTATCATCTTAGCTCCTTTTATCCTGATAATGGCTAACTGATGCTTGTTAACTGACTGCCGGGGCCGGCTCCAAGCCAATCGTTTGGTTTACGGGGCCGTTGGTCCAGGCGGCGCGCAGGTCGGTGGTGTTGCCGTTTAGCAGCTCCTGGCCGTGGCGGCGCACGCGCAGCTGGCCGTCGGCCGTGACGCGGCCCAGGCGGGTAGCGCGGTCTTCCAGAATGCTTTCGAAAGCCACCACGTCCTCAGGCGCCACACTCACCACAAAGCGCGAGTGCGACTCACTGAATAACAAGGCGTTATCCGACAACTCGGCCGGCAGGCCGCTCAAGTCCAGCTCCGCTCCCAGCCCATCACGGCCGAAAGTGCACTCGGCCAGCGCCACGGCGAGGCCGCCGTCGCTCAGGTCGTGGCTGCTTTGGATGAGCTGCTGGTCGTTGGCCTCACCCACGAGGGTATATAGCTCCTTGGCTTTGGCAAAATCTACCTTGGGCACGTTGGCCCCCAGCTCGTTGTAAAGCTGGTAGAACTCTGAGCCGCCCAGCTCGTCGTAGGTTTCGCCGAGCAGGTAAATCACGTCATCAGCCTGCTTGAAGTCGGAGGTAACTACCTGGCGCACATCTTCGACCTTGGCCGTCATCGAGTAGAGAACCGTGGGCGGCACCGATATTTTCACCCCGTCGGCCTTGAAGTCGTTTTTCATCGAATCCTTGCCGCTGGTGAGCGGGATGCAGTAGGCGGCGCAGGCATCGCGCAGGGCCTGGCACATCTGCACGAGCTTGGCCAGCTTCTGCTTGCCGTCGGGGTTAATAACGGGGTCGTAAACCGAATCGGGCACGCAGAAATTGTCGTTCACCGACCAGAAGATATTGTCGCCCGGCGTGAGATTGGGCAGCCGGCCGCCCACCGAGATAATCTGCCGCACGGCCTCGTCAAACGAGCCGGCCGACATCTGGTAGGCGTCCAAATCGCCCATCCGGGGCAAGATGCCGTTGCTCACGGCCACGCCTTCCCAGCTCTCGAAGCTGAAGCGCACCACGGCGGCATCCTGCGGCGCCTGGCCGGTGGCCCCCATCAGCGGCTTCACAATGGTGCGGCCCTTCACCTCGTGGTCGTACTGCCGAATAACCGACTCGCGCGAGCAGATGTTGAGTGAGCCCAATAGCTTCAGCAGCACGTCGTTATAATCCAGCGCAGCGGGCAGCGTGGGCTCCTGGGCAGCGGGCTTGGTATACTCGGCCAGCAGGATTTTGCGCGGCACACCGTCGTGCAGGAATTCCAGTGAAAGGCCGGCAATGAGCTGGTTATCAAACAACACGTTGAGCGAACCCTCAGCGTTGAAGTAGCCGATATCGGTCAGCTCGACTTCCATTTCGCGGCCCAGGGCCAGCAGCTCGTCGAGCTTGGCGGGCGCCACGGCGAGCGTGAAGCGCTCCTGCGACTCGCTCAGGAAAATCTCCCAGGGCTTGAGGCCGGGGTATTTGAGCGGCACTTTTTCCAGCTCCACCACCGCGCCGCCGGGAATGAGCGCCAGTTCGCCGATGCTCGACGAGAGGCCGCCCGCGCCGTTGTCGGTGCTGCACCGGATGAGGCCGCGCCGGGTGGCGAGGATGAGGAAGTCCATCGCCAGCTTTTGGGTGATGGGCGAGCCGATTTGCACGGCCGTGGCGGGCGCGGCTTC
>CAXTFI010000207.1:0-8976 GCA_964243255.1 uncultured Hymenobacter sp. | reverse complement strand
GTGAACAGCAGCTGGTTCTCCTTGATGAGCGGGTACTCCTCGGCAATCGGCTCCTTCACCTTGATAATCATCTCGGCCTGGCCATACACGTCGGCAATGGTGGGCAGCAGCGTGGCGCCGGCCGTTTCGTACTCGGCATCCGAGAAGCCCGAGCCTTCGCCCGCGCTCGCCTGCACCAGCAGCGCGTGGCCGTGCTTGCGCAACTCGGCCACGCCGGCGGGCGTGAGGCCCACGCGGTTTTCGTTGTTTTTAATTTCCTTCGGAACGCCGATAATCATGGACAGGGGAGGGGGGAAAGGGGGAGAATAATTCGGGCCATAAAGATACGCCGCGCGCAGTAGCGCGAAGTTTCACTTCGCGCTACTGGGCTACTGCGCCAACTGTAGCAGCCCCTGCAGGTCGAGCGCGCGGGTGTACATGGTGAGCTTGCCGTCGGGGGTGGTGGGCCACTCGGTGCGGGGGCGGTCCCAGTACAGCTCCAGGCCGTTGCCATCGGGGTCGTCGAGGTAAATGGCCTCGCTCACGCCGTGGTCGGAGGCCCCGCGCAGCGGGTAACCAGCCTGCAGCAGCCGCTGCACCACGGTGGCCAGGCCGGCCCGGTCGCGGTACAGGATGGCGGCGTGGTAGAGGCCGGCCACGCCTTCGCGCACGGCGGGCCGGCCGCCCGCACTGTGCCAGGTGTTGAGCCCGATGTGGTGGTGGTAGCCATCGGCCGATAAAAAGGCGGCCGAGCCCATATTCAGCATCACCTCGAAGCCGAGCAGGCCGTGGTAAAAAGCCAGGGCCCGCGGCAAGTCGGTGACTTGCAGGTGAATATGGCCGATGCCCGTGCCGGCGGGCACGGTGTAGGGGGCAGTGGCGGGAGTCGAAGTGGTAGGTTCCATAACAGAAAGCGGGAGGTTGGTAACAAAAGTAATGTACCTACATCAATCAATAAGCGCGCCCAAAAAAGCCCTGCCGAACTGGCAGGGCGTTCTCAAGTTAGAGCGCTCGCGAAGCCGAAGCTTCCAAGGTAGCAGCCTTGCAGCTACCCCGCTCAGCCAGCAGCTCAGAGGCGGCAGGCCGCTAGTTGTTGAGCTGTGCAGTAAGTCCTACAATTGTTACTGGCTAAGGAGTTGCCTGGAAAACCAACCGGGGTTTTGCCCGGTCGGGGGCATAAAGCCGGAGGGTATCGTGGCTGATTGCGTAGCGGCTGGTTTGGGGCAACGCGGCCAAATAGCGGTTGGCCATGTAGGGGCTGGGGCAGCTGCTTTTGCTCGTACTCAGCTGCCCGATACGCAGCTGTTGGTTGCCAGCGCCCAGCGCAAACTGGCCCTGGATGGCATCGCAGGACGCCAGGCCGGATGCCTGGTTGCCGGTCGAGGCAAACTGAATATACGACTTATAATCTTCGGAGTAGCTGGAAACCGCCAACGGCGTTTCGTCTACCTGCACCAGCGTCCAGCGGATGCCGAGCAGGCCGGTAGCCGGCGCCGGGTCGCTGGGGTGGCGCTGGCAACTACCAGTTAATAAGGCAATTACCAAGCTCAGGCAGGAGTAGCTAAAGTTCCGCTTCATAAGACAGTGCCCTTGATAAGGTGAGGCAGTAGGAGGGACCCGCTGCTTAGCACAACCAGTGGCTACCTGCGCGGTGCGTAAAGCTAACGCGCAAACCACTAACTACTTGAATGGCACCGACGACGCGCTTTCCTTTACCAGGCTGGTGGGTACCAGGTCCTTCACCACGTTGGCTTTCAGCGTGAGCTTGGTGTCGCCGTGCATATCGTTGGAGGCCAGCGTGACAACCTCCGCCGCCGGGCCCACGGTGCGCTGCGCGTACACCAGCTCCACCACAGCGCTTTGGCCGGGCTTGATGGGGGCGGGGGCCGTGCGGTAGCCCACGCAGTAGCAATTGGATGATATGGTGCTCAATACCAGGTCTTTGGCGCCCGTGTTGCGCACGCCAATGCGGGCCACGGGCTGGGTGCCCGCCTCCATGCGCCCAAAGTCGTAGCTGGGCTTTTCCAGCACCAGGCGGGGCGAGGCCGCCAGCTGGGCCGGCGTGAGGGTAGCCCGCAGCTCGTCTTTGGTGAGCACCGAACCCTTGAGGCTGAGCGTTTTGCTGCCCTCGGTGGCATTGCTCATCACGGTTACGGTTTTGGCAAAGATGCCCGGCCGGCCCGCGCTGTTGTACACCGCCTTGATGACGCCCGACTTGCCGGGCAGCACCGGGGCCTTGGTCCACTCCGGGGTGGTGCAGCCGCAGCTGGCCTGGGCATTGGCAATCACAATGGGCTGGTTACCCGTATTCTTAAACTTAAACTCGTAGGTGGCCATCGTGCCTTCGGGCACCTTGCCAAAGTCGTGGTCGGTGCTTTCGAAGGTGAGCACGCCTTGCGCGTGGGCGGCCAGCGTTAGCAGGCTCAGGGTCAGGGTTGGGGCAAGGGTAGAGAGGCGCATAGGTGGAAAAAGCCAGGCCCAAACCTGGGCAATAGTATAGACTAACAATAAGTTAACCCCAACCAGCCGGCGGGTACAAGCAAATATACAGCCCGCCCCCGCCCGATTCCGTAAATTTGCGGCATCGCGCTCCCTCATCCCCACCCATCCACTACTTATCCCGCCGTTATGTCTGATACGCTGCTGGCTCCCGCCGACGCCCCGGTGCACCTGTCCCTCACCAAAGCCGAGCTGCTCGACGACTACCGCCTGGCCTGGGAAAGCCGCCACGCCTCGCTGGCCGGCCGCCGCGAGGTGTTTATGGGCAAAGCCAAGTTTGGCATCTTCGGCGACGGCAAAGAGCTGCCGCAACTCGCTATGGCGCGGGCCTTTAAGGCCGGCGATTTCCGGGCCGGCTACTACCGCGACCAGACCTTTATGGTGGCCATCGGGGAGCTGACCTGGCAGCAATACTTCGCCCAGCTCTACGCCCACGCCGACCCCGAAGCCGAGCCCAGCACCGCCGGCCGCGCCATGAACGGCCACTTCGGCACCCGCCTGCTCGACGACGACGGCCAGTTTAAGCCCCAAACCTCCAGCAAAAACTCCTCGGCCGACATCTCGCCCACCGGGGGCCAGATGCCGCGCCTCGTGGGCCTGGCCTACGCCAGCAAGCTCTATCGCCAAAATGCTGATTTACACCAGTTTACCGATTTCTCGGTGAATGGCAATGAGGTAGCCTTCGGCACCATCGGCAATGCCAGCACCTCGGAGGGCGTGTTTTTTGAAGCCATTAACGCGGCCGGCGTGTTGCAGATTCCGCTGCTGATGTCGGTGTGGGACGACCACTACGGTATCTCCGTTCCGGCTGAATACCAGACTACTAAGCAGAGTATTTCGGCCATCCTGGCGGGTTTTCAGCGCGAAGGCGAGGGCCAGGACGGCTTCGAGATTTTTGTGGTGCGCGGCTGGGACTACCCGGCCCTGGTAGATACCTACCAGCGCGCCGCCGCCGTGTGCCGGGCGCAGCACGTGCCCGTGCTCATCCACGTGACGGAGGTGACCCAGCCGCAGGGCCACAGCACCAGCGGCTCGCACGAGCGCTACAAGCCCAAAACCCGCCTGAGCTGGGAGGAGGAGCACGACTGCCTCACCAAGTTCCGCGAGCACCTGCTCACCGAAGGCGTGGCCAGCGAAGACGAGCTGGCGCAAATCGAGAAAACGGCCGCCGCCACCGTCAAGCTGGCGCGCACCACGGCGTGGTCGGCCTTCTTCGACCCCATTCAGCAGGAGCGCGAAGAAGCCCTGGTGGTGCTCAACAAAATGGTAGCCGAATCCGGGGCCGAAAACCAGCTGGCCGAGCTGGTTAACTCACTGAAAACCAACGTTACGCCCATTCGGGCCGATATTGTGCGCACGCTGCGCCGGGCCCTGCGCCAGGTGCGCGGCAACCGCCAGAGCGCCGGCCGCCGCGCCGCGCAAAGCCTGCTGGAGCAGTGCGAGGCCGAAAACGCCGACCGCTACAACTCCTACCTCTTCAGCCAGAGCGAAGAGGCGGTGGGCAACATTGAGGAGGTGCCCGTCGAGTTTGCCGCCGAGGCCCCGCTGGTCGATGGCCGCGAGGTGCTGCAAGCCTGCTTCACGGCCAACTTCGAGCGCGACCCACGCATCTTCGCCATCGGCGAGGATGTGGGCCAGATTGGCGACGTTAACCAGGCCTTTGCGGGCTTGCAGACTCAGTTTGGCGAGCTGCGCGTAACCGATACCGGCATTCGGGAGTGCACCATTATTGGGCAGGGTATTGGGGCCGCGCTGCGCGGCCTGCGGCCGATTGCCGAGATTCAATACCTTGATTACCTGCTTTATGCCATCCAGATACTGAGCGACGACGTGGCCTGCCTGCAATACCGCACCAAGGGCGGCCAGAAGGCCCCCCTCATCGTGCGCACCCGCGGGCACCGCCTGGAGGGCATCTGGCACTCGGGCTCGCCCATCCAGATGATACTGGGGGCCATTCGGGGCATGCACCTGTGCGTGCCGCGCGACATGACTCAGGCGGCGGGCTTCTACAATACGCTGCTGCGCAGCGACGAGCCGGCCATCGTGATTGAGTGCCTGAACGGCTACCGCCTCAAGGAAAAGCTGCCGGCCAACGTGGGCGAGTTTACGCTGCCGCTGGGCCAGCCCGAGGTGCTGCGCGAAGGCGCCGATATTACCATCGTTACCTACGGCTCGATGTGCCGCATTGTGCTGGACGCGGCCAGGCAGTTGGCGGAAGTTGGCATTTCGGCCGAAGTGATTGACGTGCAGACGCTGCTGCCCTTCGATACCGACCAGCTGATTGCCGACAGCCTGCGCAAAACCGGCCGCGTGCTCTTCGCCGATGAGGACGTGCCCGGCGGGGCCACCGCCTACATGATGCAGCAAGTACTCGATGGCCAGCAGGCCTACAAGCTGCTCGACTCGGCCCCGCGCTGCCTGGCCGCCCACCCGCACCGCCCGCCCTACGGCTCCGACGGCGACTACTTCTCCAAGCCCAACGCCGAGGACGTGTTCGACACCGTGTACGAGCTGCTGCGCGAAACCGACCCGGCCAAGTTTCCAGCTATTTATTAAGTAACTGATTAGAAAATTGTTAGGCCGTCATGCTGAACCCAGTGAAGCATCTCGCTCGCACCGTTGGTAGTAATCCCAATGGCGCGAGCGAGATGCTTCACTGGGTTCAGCATGACGTTCAATTATTAACTTAACTCTTTCAACGCTTGGCGATTACGATGCTATCGGTGCGGATAACGTTGCTCAGGTGCAGGGCGCGGTCGGCAATGCTCACGTCGAAGCGCACCACCTGGCCTTGCGTGAAGTAGTCACCATATCCAAAGCCGATAGTGCGGGTAAGGGTGCCTTTCAAGGGTGCCGCCTTGCTATCGGTGAGCGTAGAGGGATGGTCGAACCGGCCATTGTATTGCCCAAACGTGTACAATGTTCCAGGGGGTAGCACGCCCGGTGTCGTCAAGGATTCAAACTTACCCGTTCTAGTATTTTTTATCAGGGGCTCGACGAAGTAGTTATTGTTGAATAGCGCCGGGAAGGCGTAGGGGGCTACTTTGCTCTCCGCCTCCGTGAGGCCTAGGTCGCCGTCGCCATCCTGAAAATTGATGGTAATGAACACCGAGTCAAGGGGTTGCTGCTGCGGATTGGCAAAGGTGGTGCGCCGCACCTCAATGCGATTGAAGCTGATGGAGGGCGTAGTAGGGTATTCCGGCGCTTTCAGGCACGCGCTGAGGCCGCCCGCCAGCAAGCCAAATCCTCCAATTACCGCTGTTAGTCGAAACAAATTCATACGCAAACGCAAAAAAAGATGCCTGGCTCACCTCGCTACCCGGCCCGTGTTTTCAACGCGCGGGCGCCTGGTTTGTTGTGAGGCTGTAAATGTAAGCGGCCCGCTGCCCCAGCCCGCTTTTTGCCCAACCCCCGCCGCTTGTTATGAGTTTCCGCACTGCTTTTTTGGGCCCTAACTACCAGGCTCTTAGTACTATTTCACCCGCAACGTTTGAGGTAGCGGCGCTGCAGCTGTTTCGGCACCAGGCGGTGCACTGCCCGCCCTACCGCGCCTACCTGGCGGGCCTGGGCCGCGCCCGGCCGGGCCGCGACCTGCGCGAAGTGCACCGCCTGGAGGATATTCCGTTTCTGCCCATCGAGTTTTTTAAAACGCAGGAAGTGCGCACGGAGCCCGCCGACTGGCAGCCGCAGGAAATCTTCCGCAGTAGCGGCACCACGCTGCAGCAGCGCAGCCGCCACCTCGTGCGCGACCCCGCCCTGTACCGCGCCAACGCGGCCAGCATCTTCGAAGCGGCCTACGGGCCGCTCACCGACTGGGTTTTTCTGGCGCTGCTGCCCTCGTACCTGGAGCAAGGTGAGTCGTCGCTGGTGGCCATGGTGGCCGATTTTGCCCAGCGCTCGGGGCAGGCGCAGCCCGCGTTTTTTCTGCGCGACCACGCCGGCCTGCTGCAAGCGCTGGCCGAAGCCAAGCGCCAGCCCGGCCGCCGCGTCATGCTCTTCGGCGTCACCTACGCCCTGCTCGACCTGGCGGCCGAGTACCCCGGCGCGCCGGAGCTGCGCGGCCTCACCGTGCTCGAAACGGGCGGCATGAAGGGCCGCCGCCGCGAGATGATACGCGAGGAGCTGCACCAGGAGCTGCAGGCCGCCTTTGGCCCCGCGCCCATCCACTCCGAATACGGCATGACGGAGCTGCTGAGCCAAGCCTACTCGCCGGGGGAGGGCCTCTTCTACTGCCCGCCCCAGCTGCGCGTGCTGCTGCGCGATGCCGCCGACCCGTTCTCGGTATCGGCCACCCGCGCCGAGGGCGCCATCAACGTCATCGACCTAGCCAACGTGGACAGCTGCGCCTTTATCGAAACCAAGGACCTGGCCCGCCGCCACCCCGACGGCGCTTTTGAAGTGCTGGGCCGGCTCGATAACTCGGACATCAGGGGGTGCAGCCAGCTGGTATAGGTAATCCTAGCGGGCTGGTTATGAAGCTGTTTGGAAAGTTCGTTGAACGTCATGCAGACTGCAGGGAAGCATCTCGCTCGCCTCGTTGACCCGGTAGGACAGCAGAGCTAACGATTGAGTTAGTGCAGCCCGCGAGATGCTTCCCTGCGGTCTGCATGACGTTCCAACGACGCTTTTAGCACTTCTTAAACAGTTTCATAGGGGGCGCCGGTAGATAGTGCCAGCTCATCTTTTGGCACTTACCTATCTTAGCCGCTGCCAACTATTCCCGCCCCACCCATGCAGCCCGCGCCCCTTGCCACCAAGCTCCATTACCCCATCCTGGACGGCCTGCGCGGCGTGGCGGCGCTGCTGGTGGTGGCCTTTCACCTGCTGGAGGCCTACGCCACCAGCCACCGCGACCAGCTACTCAACCACGGCTACCTGGCGGTCGATTTTTTCTTCCTGCTATCCGGCTTTGTCATTGGCTACGCCTACGACGACCGGTGGGGCCGCATGAGCGTGGGCGATTTTCTGAAGCGCCGGCTGGTGCGCCTGCAACCTATGGTGGTGCTGGGGATGCTCATTGGCGGGGCGTGCTTCTACTTCCAGGCGGGTGCCCTGTGGCCCACCATTGCCGCCACGCCGGTGTGGAAGATGCTACTGGTGATGGTGTTAGGCTGCTTCATGCTGCCGATGCCGCTCGCCATGGACATTCGGGGCTGGACGGAAACCTACCCGCTCGACGGGCCGGGGTGGTCGCTGTTTTATGAGTACCTCGCCAACCTGCTCTACGCCGTGGTGGTGCGGCGCTTTGCCACCTGGGCGCTGGCCCTGCTGGTGGTGATATCGGCGGGCGCGCTGGTGCACCTGGCCGTTACCAGCCCCGAAGGTGATGTGATAGGCGGCTGGGCCCTCGATGCGCCGCAGCTGCACGTGGGCTTTGCGCGGGTGATGTATCCGTTCTTCGCCGGGCTGCTGCTGTTTCGGGTGGGGCGGCCGGGGCGGGTGCGCCACGCCTTTGGGTGGTGCAGCCTGCTGGTGCTAGCCGCGCTGGCCATGCCCCGCATCGGCGGCAGCACGCACCTGTGGCAAAACGGCCTCTACGACTCGCTGAGCATCATTTTCGTCTTTCCGCTGATTATCTGGCTGGGCGTCAGCGGCGAGCTGGCTACCCGCGCCTCCCGGCGCTGGTGCACCGTGCTGGGCGAACTTTCGTATCCGCTCTACATCACGCACTACCCCTTCATTTACATTTACACGGCGTGGGTGCACGATAACAAAGTGCCCCTGCGCACGGGCTTGCCCGTGGCCGGGCTGGTTTTCCTGTTCGTGGTGGCGCTGGCTTACGCCAGTCTGAAATTCTACGACGAGCCGGTTCGGGCCTGGCTAAGTCGGAAGGTGTTGGGGAGGGTGGCCGGGGGGAAGCAGGAAAAAATGGCTCCTGCGTTAAGCAATCAACAGTCTTAGAGCGGTTTCGGACTCGGGGTACAGGCGGGTGTAGCGACGCATCCTTGCGTCTGTCGTATGGTGGGCTAAACAACGACGAGACGCAAGGATGCGTCTCTACAGCCACCTGTAACACCGACCCTGCATTTGCTGTAGGAGCCGCGCCGCAGCCGATAGTTCCACCGCCCCACCTGCACGGTGTCAATAATTGTTTACTTGCCCGCAAATGCTTTAGCATCAGCCGCTTCAATGGTGGCGTCGCTCATAATGACGAGGCGCTCAACCACGTTGCGCAGCTCGCGGATGTTGCCGCGCCAATCGAGGCCTTGCAGGTAGGTGAGGGCGTCGGCCGAGATTTTCTTGGGCTTGTTACCGTAGTCGGCGGCAATGTCCTGCAAGAATTTTTGCACTAGCTCCGGGATGTCTTCGCGGCGCTCATTGAGCGAGGGTACCTGGATGAGAATAACGGAGAGCCGGTGGTACAAATCTTCCCGGAAATTCTTGTCGGCAATCTCTTGAAGGAGGTTTTTATTGGTGGCGGCCACCACGCGCACGTTCACCGAAATCTCCTTTTCGCCGCGCACGCGGGTGATTTTGCTTTCCTGCAGGGCGCGCAGC
>CAXTFI010000206.1:0-8990 GCA_964243255.1 uncultured Hymenobacter sp. | reverse complement strand
TCAGGGTGGGGTCTTCGCCGTAGGTTTCCTGGCCCCGGCCCCAGCGCGGGTCGCGGAAGATGTTGATGTTGGGCGTCCAGAAGGTGAGGCCGCCGTATTTCACGTAGTGGTTTTGGGCGATGGCGGCGTTGTACACGGCCCGCGCCTCGTCCGAGATGGCGGTGCCCTCGCGCCGGGCCAGGTCCTCGTCGAAGGTGGCGCCCAGCCCAATGGGCTCGGGAAATACCGTGGCCGGGGCCGAGCGGCCCACGCCGTGCAGCGCCTCGTTCCACCAGCTGTACGCCGGAATGCCCAGGCGCGGAATAGCCGGGCTTTGGTCAAGCATCTGCCGGGCTTTCTCTTCCAGCGAGAGCTGCTTTATCAAGTCGTTGACGCGGACCGCCAGCGGCTGCCTGGGGTCGCGAAAAACGGCCGTGGGTTGGGCCTGGGCAGCGAAAGTACGGAGCACGAGCACGAGCAGTAGCGCGAAGCTCTGCTTCGTGGGCGCGCGCAGCGCGCAGCGCGCGCTTGGGTTAGTTGGCGCGGCTGCGCATGCGCGCTGCGCGCGCGCGCGCAGCCGGAGCTTCGCGCTACTGCCGAGCCGGCCAGTTGAGAAGAGGTTAGAAGTCATCGGTGCGAAAAGTAGAGGCGGGCAAACCTTCTTTATTGTACAGGTTGGCATCTTCGGGGTTGTCGGCCCAGGCGTAGCGCACGGCCACGGGCGCGGCCACCTGGCTGCTCCACACAACCACTTGGCGGCCTTGGATGCGCGCCTGGGCCGGCACAAACTTATGGTCGGCCCCGGCTATGGTAAAGCCGCCCAAGGGGCCACCGCCCCTGGCCAGCAAGCCGCTACCAGCATCGGCAAAGCTTACAAATACTTCATTATCAAGAGTTTGCATAGACTGGTAGAGCGGGCCGCTCGCCACCACCTGGGTTTCGCCGTAGGCAACCTTCGCGGCGGCCAGGGCCAGGCGGTGGCCCACGGTTGCTTTGTCGAGGGGGTGAATGTCGTTCCACTCGCCCACGTCGCTGATGACGGCCATGCCAGTGCGGGGCAGGGCCAGCAGGCGGCGCTGGGCATCGCGCACCTGGGCCTGGCTGCTTTCGCCGGGCTCCCGTTTGGCAGCGTTGATATTGGCCAGCTGCACGTAGAGAAACGGCAGGCCGGGCTGCCGGGAGTGCGTGCGCCAGTCGGTGATGAGGCTGGCAGTCAGCGCGTAGTAGTCGGCTGGGTGGCTGGTATTGCTTTCGCCCTGGTACCAGAGCACCCCCTTGAGGGCGTAGGGCAGCACGGGGGCCACCAGGCCATTATACAGCCCGCCGGGCTGGTACTGAAAGGTGGTAGTGCCCGGCGTGGGCGGCAGGGCAGCGCCCAGCTTATACTGCCAGGGGCCGCGCAGGTCGAGCACCTGGCCGCCGGCCGTGAGCTGGTACTTTTTATCCGGGGTAAAGCCGCCGCGCCCGCCGTTGCTGATGAGGCGCACCGTCACCACGTTTTTGCCGGGCCGCAGCACGCCGGGGCCGAAATCGTACTTGCGCGGCGGGTAGCGGTAGGCGGTGGTGCCCACCAGCTGGCCGTTGAGGTAGGTGGAGTCGGCATCGACGAGCGTCCCCAGCTCCAGGCGGGCCGGTTGGCCGGTTAGGGCGGCGGGCACGTCTATTTCCCTGCGAAACCAGACGACGCCGTTGACCGGGCCGAGCGGCGTTTGGCCGGCCCACTCGCCGGGCACTTGCATGGTGGCCCAGCCGCGGGCCTCGTAGCCGGGGCTGCTCCACTTGGGTTGGCCGGGGGCCTCGCCCTGGTCGGCCTGGTGCAGGCGGCTATACCACGCGGCCACGGCCGCGCTTTCGCGCTGCCTGGTGCTGGCTGCCAGGGCACTATCCTTGTACTGCGCGCGCTGCTGCTCGTAGCCCGGAAACTGCTTCAGGGCCTCGGCGCTCAGCCAGGCTTCGGCCGGCGAGCCGCCCACGGCCACTTTAAGCAGGCCCACGGGCACCTGGTATCTGGCGTTGATTTCCTGGGCGAAGAAGTAGCCCACGGCCGTGAAGCTGAGCACCGTTTCGGGCGTAGCCGCCACCCAGCTGCCGCCGCTCACGTCGGCCTGGGGGCGGTTGAAGTCGTAGCGCATCGGCACGTCGAACTGCCGGATGCGGGGGTTAGTGGCCTGGGCGATTACCGGGGGGTACTTGTCGCGCACGCGCCGCATGGGCAGCTCCATGTTCGACTGGCCCGCGCAGAGCCACACGTCGCCCACCAGGATGTCCTTCAGCACCAGGCGGTTGCGGGCCTCGATAGTCAGCTCGTAGGGGCCGCCGGCTTTCAGCGCCGGCAGGGCCACGCGCCACTGGCCATCGGGGCCGGTGGTGGCGCGGTAGGTTTTGCCCTGGAAGGCCACCGCCACCGCTTCGCCCACCCTGGCCCAGCCCCAGAGGCGCACCGGCTGGTCGCGCTGCAGCACCATGCCGCTGCTCACCAGGCGCGGCAGGCGCACCTGGGCGCGGGCGGGCGCGGCGGCCAGCAAACCCAGCGCGCCGGCCGCGGCCAGGGCCAGGCTAGTACGAATAGAGCTTAACATGCTGAATATCATAGCTTCCTAGCTCAAGGCGAATGTGGCGGCCCTGGTGGTCCTGGTCGCCGTTGAGGCGGCGGCCGGGCGTCCAGGCCCCGTTGACGAAGCGGCCTTCGTCGATGCTGACGTAGCCGGCTTTTTTGCCGGCCGCCGTGGGCTCGCAGGTGATGACCAGGCCCGTGCCCACCACGTAAAACTCGTCGGGGCCCACGCTGATGAGCAGGCCGCCGGTGAGGGGCCAGTCGGGCTTTTTCGACTCCGGGGTCCAGCCCAGGGTGTTGTCGTGCCGCACGGTGAAGCGGTAGTTGCCGAGCACGGCGTGGCCGGCGGCCGAGTCTTTGGCTTGCAAAAAGCCGCGCACCGCGCCAGTGGGCTGGTACTTGGTCAGCAGCGGCGTCACCTGCTGCAGCAAATCGTAGGCTTTGCCAATGGGCTCCTGGGCGGCCTTGTTGGTCGACTCGATAGAGAACGGCGAGAAGGCCAGGCAGTTGTAGTGGCCAAAGGCGTAGAGCGCCTTGGCATCGTCGCCGGGCTCAAACGCGATTTCGGGCGTAAAGAGCGGCCGGCCGTGGCGGGTGTAGAGGTCCGACCAGTACCGAAAGTTGGGGTTGTAGTAGTCGGGTGCCAGCAGGTCAATGGCCGGCGCGCCGGCCTCCCACACGTCGAGCAGGTGGGGCAGCGGCCCGGCGCTGGGGTACTGGCCGGGCAGGCGGTCGGGCCGGTGGTTGAGGGCCGCGTTCACGTACATGGGCAGGTTGTAGGCGGCCTTGCCGGCGGCGGCAATGGCATTGGTGTAAGTGGCGTAGTACCAGGCCTGAAAAATCTCGTCGGTGGTGATGCCGGGGCCGAACACCTCCGTCCAGGTGCCCTGCATTCTGGTGCCGTTGCGGGCCCAGTGGGCGGCCAGCTCGGGCGTGAGGCGAGCTTTTTCGCGCTGCAAATAAGTTAGCAGCAGCTCGGGCACCGGCTGGCGGAAGGCTGCCTGCGCCGCCTCGTCGTAGCTGCGGGCCTCGGGCAGCATCCCAATCTCGTTCTCGACCTGCACCAGCAGCACCGTGTGGGTGCGGCCATCGGTTTGCTTGAGGTGCGCCATCAGCCGCACGAAGGCGTTTTTATCGGCCACCAGATTGGCGGGGCTAAAGGGCGTCATGATTTCCTGGGGGCGGCCCTGGGCATCGGTGGCGCGCGGAAAGCGGGCGGGGTTGGTTTTGACCCAGGCCGGCGCGTAGCACGACATGCTGTTTTTCCAGGCCCCGAACCACAAGAGCACCAGCTTTAGCTGGTGCTTGCGGGCGTCGGCCAGCAGCTCGTCGAGCAGCTTGAAATCGAACTGGCCTTCCTGCGGCTCCAGCAGCTCCCAGTACACGGGCGCAATCACCGTGTTCAGGTGCATGGCCTGCACCTTGGGCCAGATGGGCTGCATGTAGGCCGTGCTGGAGCTGCTGGAGTTGCCCAGCTCGCCCCCCAAAATGAGAAACGGCTTGCCCTCGACCAGCAGCTGGGTGCTCGGGCCCACTTTCACCAGCCGGGGCAGGCCGCTAGTGGTAGCC
The DNA here is from genome assembly GCA_964243255.1 of uncultured Hymenobacter sp. Classification (GTDB taxonomy): domain Bacteria; phylum Bacteroidota; class Bacteroidia; order Cytophagales; family Hymenobacteraceae; genus Hymenobacter. The sequence goes on along the minus strand of CAXTFI010000206.1, from coordinate 4,888 downwards.
GGTTGGGCCTGGGCTAGGGCCGTGCTCAGGCAAAGCAGAAAAACCAGTAAGACTCTGATTATCATTAGTTTAATTTGCTTTCACTGAGGAGCTAACGTAGTCATGCGTAACTGAGCGTATCGTTCGGGCAGGGCACCTCACGAGCCCCCTATGGAGCCAGCCCCCTCTCCCGTAGAGAGGGGGAGCTAGCTTTAGTCTTAGCTCTAAAAACCAGCCTAGTACCAGAAGCTAGTCCCCCCTCTCCACGGGAGAGGGGTTTCGTGAGGTAATCGTGCGGGTGACCCAGCCAGAACTTAACGGCTCGGGGGCCGGGGGGTGAGGCACCCACTACCACTAGAACGAGACGCTTCCGTAGCCACAACTACCTAATACCCCGGATTCTGCGTAATCTTCCCACTGGTGCGGTCAATCTCCGTTTGCGGGATGGGGCGCAGCACGTGGAAGTCCTTGATGTTGAGGCCCGCGTTGGAGCCGTACACGCCGCCTTTCGAGAAGCCGTCTTTGGTAACGGTCGTCAGCGGGGGCGACATGCTGGGGTTGCGCACCCGCGCCAGCAGCTGGCCGGTGCGCTTGAGGTCGTACCAGCGCGTAAACTCGCCGGCCAGCTCGCGCATCCGCTCGTCCAGGATAAAGTCGAGGGTGACCTGGGCGGGCGTGATGTCCATCTGGGCTTTTTTGCCGGTGGCCGCGGCGCGCGCGCGCACCACGTTGATGTAGGTGGCGGCCTGGCTCGCATTGCCCAGGTAGAAGTAGGCTTCGGCGGCCACCAGGTAGGTTTCGGCCAGGCGGTAGATGATGTTGGGCCGCGTCGAGAACCCGTTGACCGACGCGCGGTTGCGCGAATCAAACTTGTTGAGCGTCGGGAAGTATTCGGAGGTGTACTGGCTGGGGGCCAGCACGGTGTAGGGCACCGGCTTGCGGGCGGCAATCTGGGCGAGCTTGGCGGCCGACAGCTCGCGGCCGGGATACCAGGCGGCGGTGTCGCCCACCACGGCGCTGGTGCTGCCGGCGTTGCCACCGGGCGAGTTTACCAGGTACCTGGTCGTGAACCACTTGGCGTAGCGCGAGTCGGTGGTGCGCAGCTGCGCGCCCGCTTCCAGGGCGGTGCCGCTGGCGTCGCGCAGGATGTAGGAGTCCTCCAGGTAGTGCGTGGCGCAGTGCCGGGCAAACGGCCGGCCGTTGTTGATGTCGCGCACCATGTTGGGCAGCTTGTCGTAGCGGCTGCGAAAATTGAAGCCCGCCACGTTTTCGCCGCCAAACGTGAAGCCGTCGATGCGCGAGAAGGTGGCGTCGCCGTTGAACTGCGCATTAAAGAGCACCTCCTTGCCGTTCTCGTTGCCCTCGGCAAATACGGTGGCCGCGTCGGTTTCCAGGCCCAGGCCGTAGCGGGCCTGGTTGTCAAGCAGTTCCTTGGCATACTTGGCGGCGTTGGCGTAGTCGTCGGCCTGCTTGGCCGGGGAGGTCGCGCGGGTGAGGTACACCTTGGCCAGCAGGTGCAGGGCCGTGGCGCGCGTGACGCGGCCGGGCTGGGCGGGCTTGTCGGCCAGGGCCAGGGCATCAGTCAAGTCCTTGATAACCTGGGTGTACACTTCGGCCAGGGGCGCGCGGGTGATGTCCTTGGTGGGCGAGTCCACGAAGCTCAGCATCAGGGGCACATCGCCAAAGTCCTGCACCAGCACGAAGTAGTACTGGGCCCGCAGCAGCTTGTTTTCGGCCACCAGCTGCGTCACGCGGGCCGGCGTAAGGCCCTGTACATTAGCCGAGTACTGCAGCACCCCGTTGGCGGTGTTGATAGACGAGTAGCACACGCTCCAGATAAAGGAGTGCGAGCCGTCGTTGACCGGGGTGAGGTCGTTGGGGTTGTAGTCGCTGAGGCCGCTGCTGGCCGTGATGCCGTTGGTCCACTGGTCGGTGCCCGCCTCGGTGGTGAAGAAGCCCGAGTCGTTGCCATAAATCTGGCGCAGGCCCGAGTACACGCCCGTCACGCCCGCCTCAATCCCCTGCGAAGTGCTCAGGAAGGCAGGCGTTAGAATGGAGGTGGGGTTTTCGTCCAGAATGTCCTTTTTACAGCCGCCCGCGGCCAGCAGCAAGGCCGCGCCCACGGTTACGAATACTATCTTTTTCATAGGATGATTGCTGATTATTGATTGCTGATTGTTGGTGCCAGCTGTCAGGGTGAGCCTGCGAAGCAATCGCAGCAGAACGGGCTAGCGGAACGAGCTGCGCGGGTATCGTTTGGGTGCGATTGCTTCGCAGGCTCGCCCTGACAGGTGATTTGAGGACACCAATTCACTCATTGCCTAAAAGCCCAGGTTGAGGCCCACGATGAAGGCGCGCGTGACGGGGTAGTTGGCCCCGACGCCCGCCAGGCCGCCGCCCGTGTTGTTGGGGTTGCCGCCCGTGAACTCGATGCCGCCCGAGGTGCCCACGTTGGCCGCGTTGAAGCGGCTCGAATAGGACAAGGCATCGGGGTCGATGGCCTTGTTGGCCCGGAAAAAAGGGTCCTTGGCCCAAATGAGCGGGTTTTGCACCTGAATGTAGATGCGCGACGAGCTCAGGAAAGCGGCCTTGGCCCAGGCGGCCGGCAGGGTGTAGCCCAGGTCGATGCTGCGGATTTTGATGAACGTGCCGCTGTGGTAGCCCAGCGTCTGGCCGTAGGTGGGCCACTCGTTGGCGCGGGTGGTCTGGTCGGGCTCGGGGTACTGGTTGCTAGGGTTGGTGGGCGTCCAGTAATCGAGGTTTACCTGGTTGCGGCGGCCGGTGTTGGTGTAGAAGTAGGCGGGGCCAAACAAGGTGGGGTCGGCCACCGTAGCGCCCACGCGGGTGAGGGCTACCACGCTCATATCGAAGCCTTTGTAGCGGAAGCGGTTGGTGAGGCCGGCCTCAAACCTGGGCTGGCGCGAGCCGATAACCACGCGGTCGCTGGCGTTGATAACGCCGTTGCCATCGGTGTCTTCAACCTTAATCTGGCCGGGCTTCGAGTTGTACTTCTTAGCCTGGTCAGCCTCCGAAGTTTGCCAGATGCCCAGGTTTTTGTAGTCGTAGATAACGTAGAGCGGCTGGCCGATAAAGCGCTGGTTGCCCACGTCGCTGAGCTTGGTGCCGCTGGCGTCGCTGAGGCCCAAATCGAGCACTTTCTCGCGGTTCACGGTGAAGTTCCAGTCGGTGCTCCACTCAAAGCCATCGGCGTTTTTGGGCCGCAGGTTCACCGTGGTCAGCGAGATTTCGAGGCCGCGGTTCTGGGTCTGGCCGGCGTTGCGGATAAAGGAGGTGTAGCCGCTGGCCGCGGGCAGGGCGTCGGGCAGCAGCAGGTCGCTGGTGCGCTGCTGATACACCTCTACGCTACCCGTGATGCGGTTTTGCAGGAAGCCAAAGTCGAGGCCGAAGTTGGTGGTCGTGGTGTATTCCCAGCCCAGGTTGGGGTTCGGAATGCTGGTGGGCACCACCCCAATGGCCCCCGTGGAGCCGTAGTTGTAGTAGCCCGCCCCAATGCCCGCCGACAGCGCGCCCAGCGTTTGGTAGGGGTTGACGGCGGTGCTGCCCACGCGGCCCAGGCTGGCGCGCAGCTTGAGGGTGCTCACCCAGTCGCGGCCCTGCATAAAGCTCTCATTGGCAAGGTTCCAGGCCACGGCGCCCGAGGGGAAGGCCTTGTACTTGTTGCCGGGCGCCAGGCGCGACGACCCATCGGCGCGCACCGTCAGGGTGGCCGAGTAGCGGTTGTCGTAGGCGTAGTTTACGCGGGCCATGTAGGAGATAATATCCCACTGCTGCGCGGTGCTGGTGGCCGAGCTGGGCGTGCCCGAGCCCAGGCTGTTGTCGAGCTGGTAGTTGGTGGGCAGGTTGCGCACCGAGGTGCCAAAGCCGTCGTAGTTGTACTGCTGGGCGCTATACAGGCCCGTGAAGCCCACCGTGTGCTTGCCAAAGGTGTTGTTATAAAGCAACAGGTTCTCGGCCAGCAGGTTAAAGGCCACGTTGGTAGTGCGCGAGGCCGTGCTCTGGCCGCCGCCGTTCTGGGGCGTTTGGGAGGCGTAGTACTGGCCGTTGTTTTCGGAGCGCGCATCCAGCCCCAGGTTCAGGCGGTAGTCGAGCCCCTTGCTAATGTTGACCTGCCCGTAGAGGCTGTTGAAGGTGCGCAGGCGGCGGTTCTGGTCTTTGTGCGCGTCCTGGGTGTACAGCGTCAGCGGGTTGGAGCCGGCCGTGTCGGTATTAGGAAACAGCACGGGCAGGCCGTTGGCGTCGTAGGCCGAGGCCAGCGGGCTGGTAGTCAGAATCTGGTACAGGATGTTGATATCCGGGTCGTCGGCCACGGTGTAGGTATTGAGCGTGTTTACCCCAATTTTTATCCGCTTGCCAATCTGCTGGTCGAGGGTGGCCCGCAGCGAGTAGCGCCGAAAGCGCTGCACCGGCACAATGCCCGTTTCGTCGTAGTAGCCCAGCGAGGCCGAGTACTGCGTCTGCTCGGTGCCGCCGCTTAAGCCCAGCACGTGGTTCTGCTGGTGGCCGTTGCGAAACAGCAGGCTCTGGTAGTCGGTCGAGGTGCCGGCGTTGTAGTTGGCGCGCTCGTCGGTGGTCAAAAAGGTGGGGCTGGCCGGGTCGAAGCTCGGGTTTTGGGCCCGGTAGGCTTCCAGCTTGTAGTTGTAGTACTGCTGGCCGTTTTGCAGGTCGTAGCGGCCATACAGTTTCTTCACGCCGGCGTAGCCGCTGTAGGTGGCGCGGGGCGCGCCGCTTTTGCCGTGCCGGGTGGTGATGAGGATAACGCCGTTGGCCCCGCGCGCGCCGTAGATGGCGGTCGAGCTGGCGTCCTTCAGCACTTCGAGCGAGGTAATGTCGTCGGGGTTCAGGTCGTTGAGGCTGCCGTCGTAGGGCACGCCATCCACCACCAGCAGCG
>CAXTFI010000205.1:0-9136 GCA_964243255.1 uncultured Hymenobacter sp. | reverse complement strand
CGGCCCCGCCGCCGATGGCGCACGGAATGGCGATGTAGCCCGAGTCGCGGCCCATTACTTCCACAAAAAAGCAGCGGTCGTGCGAGTCGGCCGTGTCCCGGATTTTGTCGATGGCTTCCAGCGCCGTGTTCACGGCCGTGTCGTAGCCAATGGTGTAGTCGGTGCCGTAGAGGTCGTTGTCAATCGTGCCCGGCGCGCCCACCGTCGGAATGCCAAACTCCTTCTCAAAGATGGTGGCCCCCGTAAACGTGCCGTTGCCGCCGATAGCTACCAGTCCCTCAATGCCGTGGTTAACGAGCTGGTCGAAAGCCTCTTGCCGGCCTTCCTTGGTCATAAATTTCTGCGAGCGGGCCGATTTTAGAATGGTGCCGCCGCGCTGCACCGTGTTCGACACCGAGGCCGAATCCATGCGCACAAACTCGCCCTTTATCATGCCGCTGTAGCCCCGCATAATGCCGTAGACCTCAATACCGTGGTACACGCCCGCCCGCACCACTGCCCGTAGGCACGCGTTCATGCCTGGGGCATCGCCCCCGCTGGTAAAAACTCCAATTCTCTTCATGGTCAAAAGTTCGCTAAACCGCCCGGTGCCAACCCAGGATTGGCCGTAAGCCCGCAAAGGTCGTATGGCGAAGGCACTTACCAGGTGCAACTACACAATTTAGCCCCGACATTTTTGTTGTAGTTACGTACAAGTACCCGCCAGCGCGCAGCAGCCCCTTGGTTATTAGGCGTTTCATGCCTATTTTTCGCTGTCCCACCGCCCACCCTCAACCCGCACTCCTATGTTTGGTTTTTTCGAAAATGAGCAGGCCAAGAAAATAAAAGGCCACCTCTGCAACCTCGCGGCCCTTGCTAAAGCTGATGGCCACGTCGATGACCGCGAAATGAACTTTATCATTACGGTGGGCAAAAAAAACGGGGTGTCGGCCAGCGATGTACGCAAGCTCGTAGCCGGTGATACCCGCTGCCTTTCTGACCTGCCCGGCAACGATTCCGAGCGTTTCGACCAGATTTTTGACCTCGTCGATATGATGCTCGCCGATGGCATCGTGGACGAAACCGAAATGGATTTTTGCATTATGATGGCCGAGAAGCTGGGCTTCCGCAAAGCCATTGTGGGGGTGCTGGTGCGCAAAATTTCGCAAGGCGTGAAAGACGCCGTGCCCCGCGAGCGCATCAAGGAAGAAAGCCTTAGCTTCTTGAATTACAATTCTTTGCCCCAGCGATAAGTTGTAGCTGAGTAGCTGAGTAAAGTTTTCACTTTACTCAGCTACTCATTTGCGCATTTACCGATAGCCCGCAGCAGTCCCGCGCAGGCCGCGTCAATTTCAGCCTCGGTAATCGTGAGCGGCGGCGCAATGCGCAGCGAGTTGTCGCAAAACAAAAACCAATCGGTCAGGATGCTTTCTTCCGCCAGGGCGCGGTCGATAATCGGCTTGAGCACGTCAAACGAGTCGAACTCCACGGCCATGAGCAGGCCGCAGTTGCGCACCTCCCGAATGGCGGGGTGCACCAACCCGGCCCGCAGCCGCTGGGCCTTGGCCGCCACGCCGGCCAGCAGCTTTTCTTCCTGAATAACCTGGAGCGTGGCCAGCGCGGCCGCGCAGCTCACCGGGTGCCCCCCAAACGTGGTGCAGTGCCCCAAAATGGGGTTGGTTTGGAAACCCACCATGATTTCGGGCGACGAGATGAACGCGCCAATCGGCATGCCGCCGCCCATGCCCTTGGCACACACCAAGATATCGGGTACCACGCCAAACTGCTCGAAGGCCCACTGCGTGCCGGTGCGCCCAAAGCCACACTGGATTTCATCTAAAATGAGCAACGCGCCAACTTCGGTGCAGCGCTGGCGCACGGCCGGCAGGTAGCCGGGCAGCGGCAGGCGCACACCGGCCTCGCCCTGCACGGTTTCGAGCACCACGGCGGCCGTGTGCTCAGTAATTAACTGCAAGTCAGCCAGCTCGTTATAGCGCAGGTGCGTCACGCCCGGCAGCAGAGGCCGGTAGCTATTCTTAAACCCTTCGGAGCCCGTGATGGACAGCGCGCCGTGCGTGGAGCCGTGGTAGGCATGGAGGCTGGAAACCAGGCCCGTGCGGCCGGTATGCCGCTTGGCCAGCTTGAGCGCACCCTCGATGGCCTCGGTGCCCGAGTTGGTGAAGTACACCGTGTCGAGGGGTGCAGGCAGGGTGGCGGCTAGCGCGTGAGCCAGCCGGGCGGGCGGGGCCTGCACCAGCTCGCCATACACCATCAGATGCAGGTACTTATCTAGCTGGTCCTTAATGGCTTGCAGCACCCGCGGGTGGCGGTGCCCCACGTTGCTGACGCCAATGCCGGAAATTAAATCCAGAATAGGGCGGCCTTCGGGGGTGTACATATACACGCCTTCGGCGCGCTCGATTTCGAGCAGCAGGGGAAACTCGGAGGTTTGGGCCTGGTGGCGCAAAAAAAGCTGGCGGGGCGTAAGCATAACGCCCGCAAAGGTACCGCCGCCGGGGTAGGGACGGGGCTTAGTCGCCGGCGGCCGGCACAGCGTTTGGCCCGGCCACGCGCCGGAGCACCTCCTTGGTAAAGTCGCGCTCGGCCTGGTAAAGCTGGGCTAGCTGGCGCAGCGTGAGTACCTTTTGGGCGCGGTCGAAGTAGTCTTTCTCCAGGTTGAGCTGCTGCTGGCGAATGGCAAAGTCCTGGGTGAAATTATCGCGTAGCTGGGCGTCGCTCAGGCTAGGGTTGTCGGCATCGCGGCGCAGCAGGCGGGCCGAGCGGTTGAGTTCGCGGCGCCGGGCCACGAAGTCGTTGTACATGGGCCAGAAGCGCTGGGCCTGGTCCTGGCTCAGGGTAAGGCGCGAGGTGATAAAGGCAATTTTAGCGTTGTCGAGCTGCGTGATGCGGCCGCCCGGCTGCCCCAGCCGGCCGCGGCCCTGCGCCTGCGCCGGCTGGCCCGTACCCAGTACCAGCCAGGACAAGCCAGTGCATATGAAAAAACGTAACGTATTCATTAACAAATATTTAGGCCATTAAAACGTGCCGGTTTCATCGGCGGGCTGCTCATCCAGGGCGGCGGTTAGCTCGCTGGGCGACGGCCGCAGGTACTGCTTGGTAATGCCCAACTGATGCGTGGGCAGCTCTGCCAGGTCGAGCACGTCCACGTGCGTTTCGCCGCTGGTGAGGTAGTCCAGCAGCTGCTGCTGCGGCACGGCATCGAGGGCGGCGCTGGTGCTGGCTGGCCGCATTGCCGGGGCATTGCCCAGCCACAGCGAGGCAGCAAACGTGCCCAGCAACAACGTGGATGCCAGGCCCGTACGCAAGGAGGCCGGTGCGGCCCACAGCCACGCCAGTGGCTGCGGCCGGCGGACCGGGGCGGCTGCCTGGGTCATAATGCGGGTGGGCAGCTGCTCGAAGTAGCCGGCCGGCGGGCTGCTCAGCGGCTGCGGCCAGCGGCGCGGGTGCTCATCGAGGCGAAAAGACGTTTTCATGAACGTTGGATGCAAGGGCGGCGGCAAAGTTTAATCGGTTTCGTCGGTGGCAGTGGCCGGGCTGTCGGCCTTGGTCACGTATTCCTCGATTTTGCGGGCGGCGTGGTGGTAGCTGGCTTTCAGCGCGCCCACGCTGGTGCCGGTGACTTCGGCCATCTGCTCGTAGGGCATCTCGTCGTAGTAGCGCAGGTTGAAAACGAGGCGCTGCTTGTCGGGCAGGCGCAGGATGGCTTTTTGCAGCCGCAGCTCAATCTCGTCGCCCGCAATAGCCGGGTCGGCCTCCATTTTGGCCGCCAGCTCGGCCCCCACGTCATTGAGGGGCAAGAAGAACTTGCGCCGCTTGCTCTGCAAAAAGCTCAGGCACTCGTTGGTGGCAATGCGGTAAATCCAGGTGAAAAGCGCCGCATCCTGCCGAAAATTCTCTAAATTCTTCCACACCTTCACGAATACATCCTGCGTGAGGTCGTCGGCATCGTCGTGGTCCACCACCATCTTGCGCACGTGCCAGTACACCTTCTGCTGGTACTTGCGTATCAGCTGGTTAAAGGCCAGGTTGCGGCTGGTGGGGTCCTGAAATTTGAGGAGGATTTCGTGGTCTTCCAAACGCGGGGTGGGGGCGAATGCGCGGGTTGGACGCTGGCAGGGCTGCGGGGTTTAATTAAGGTTTATGGCGGTTATGTTCAACACGCTGTAATTGGCGTACTTCTTTGGCGGCTGCTTGGTCTTTGGGATGATTCAAGTGGTATAACATTTTGCTGGCTAGCACCGGGTCATTGCGGTAAAATTGATGCACAAGTGTACCAGTAGGCACCGCCCATACTGTGGACACTAAACCAGCAATTAGTATAGTTCGCCGCGATAGGCTATTGCGCGCTAGCTGTATGGCGACTACCCCGACTAAAGTTAGTGTGCCAACTAACAGCATAACTGCTGAACCATTCCAAAATAGCAGCTTAAATAGAATGCCTATTAAGGCAACTGCGCTGGTAATACCTGCAACTTTTATGAGCACAAAGTCTAGGAATATCCCAGCGGAAGATGTGCTCACCGACTCATAATCGTAGGCAAAGCCAGGTGAAGGCTCAGCAGCAGCGACTGGTGCGAAAGCACGCAAATAGTATACTATGGATAAGTTGGCAAGCCCAATCAGCAGCAAGATGCTTCCCCCGGGTGCTTGAACGTAACGCAGTACTAATCCTAACCCAGCGAGTGGCCAAGAAAGCCATTCTATAGGGGGTAGTACAGTATCATAGAGAAAGTGCTTCTTGCCAAGGGTTTCCATTACCGCCCAAAAATGCTCAATGAAGTCGTTTGCGCCGAGCGAATGGTGAAGTTGCGCACGTCCGTAAACTTGCTGCCGGTGCTGGTGGCGGTGCGAAATACCAGCCGGTACACGCCCGGCTGCATGGCCAGGTTGAGCTTGCTGCTACTCTCGGGCAGGTTATAAATCCAGGTCTGCGACTCGTCGTCGTTGAGCTTGTAGAGGCTGCCGAAGCCCTTGAGGTCGGAGGTGATGTTGAGCGTGCCAGGCGCGGCGTAGGTGACGGTGGTGGCCTGGCCCTGGCGCACACTCACGCGCTGCACGGTGCGCGGCAGCGTGAGTACTTCCACCTCGTAGTTGCCGGCCAGCAATTTTTGGTGTGCGCCAAAAGGCAGCGCTACCCCGGTGGCGGCGCTACCGGCGGCCCGCACCACGGCCTGCACCGCCCCGCCATACGGGTTGGGCGTGATGCTGGCCGGCTGGAGCACCAATGTGCCCTGCGGTGTTTTGAACGTCAAGACGTTGGCTTTGCCGCCCCGAATAACCAGGTTGGCCTGGCGCACGGCCGGCACGGTATTTATTACCAGGTCGTAGCTCTGCAAGGCGTCGATGTCGAGCACATCGGCCTTGCCCTGGGCGTCGCGGTAGTGCACGTAGTTGTACTCCGGCTGCCCGGTCACGTTGTTCACAAACGTCATGTTCACGTTCGACTCCACTGGCCGGCCGGCCTCGTCGGTGAGGTTCACGGCCACGGTGGTTTTGGCCAGCGTCTGGGCAATCACATCGCTGAGCACCGTCTGGAAAGTCTTTACTTCAGCCGCGTTGTAGTACTTGCCCAGGCATTCCAAGGCTCGTCCAAAGTCCTTCTCAGCCCCAATGCCAATTACGAACGGCTTGAGAAACACCCGCTTACGCTGCAAAGCCAGCGAAGCCGCACAAGGGTCGCCCTTACACGACTCCACGCCATCGGTGATAAGCAGCAGCACGTTGCGCGAGGTTTTATCCAGTGGAAAGTCCTTGGCCGACTGCTCCAGCGAATACGTGATGGGTGTGTTGCCCTGCGCTTTCAGCGTCTTGAGCCGCGCCTTGATGGCGGCGGCATTCTTGGGCGCAAAGGCCACTTCGAGGCGCGAGTCTTCACAGTTTTGCTCAGCGTTAGGGCTTTGGTGGCCATACACGCGCAGGCCCAGCTCCAGGTTGGGGTAGGCGTTGAGCGAGTCGGCCATCTTGGCCAGCAGGCGCTTGGCCACCTCCCAGCGCGGCTTGCCCTCCCAGGGCGCCATCATCGAGCCTGAAGCATCAAGCAGGAATAAGATGCGCGTGACTTTAGGCCGCTCGGGCGGCGCATTTTGCGCCCGGCTAGGCAAGGCAGCAACCAAAAGCGCGCAAGCCAGCAGGCAGCGAATTGCCCCACGGGCAACAGGGCGGAGTGGGAATAGCATCGCCGAAATTTACACCGCTGGCGCGAGTTTTGTGCAGCTTACTTCTGCTGATTATAGCGTGGAGGTTGCACCTTCACTGCCGCGCTAGCGGCAAGATGGCACTGCGCCGTTTGGGTCCGTCTATGCTAGAGCTCATCTTGTGGAAAACACAACTGCCCCGGAACTATAGTGTGAGTTATGTTGCGCTAAACTCGCGCCAGTTTGTATACTTTTTACTATACAGTCACAATAGTCATGAGCCAATTCTTAAGTTATGTCAACATGATAAGTTAAGCAGTTCGCTCAATAAAGGCTATTTAATCTCAAAATCGCCTGGTTTACGCATGCGCTGCTCATAATAAAAAATCAGCGCGGTCAATACCTCAAACTCATCGCGTAAGTCTTGACTGGGCGAGTCGTAAGCCTGTACGGCAATTAACTCATCCAGCCGTAGATGCGCCTGCGCCAATTCCTCATTGGAGCGGATAGGCGAAACAGTCGTAATTGTTTGAAGCGCTAACATAAGTAGAATGATTAAATAGTCGTTACGTCGAGCCGGTCATACTCGCTGTGCGTGCCAATGAACCGAATAAATATTGTACGTACCCGGTAGATAACTAAGACGACCAGACGGTATTTATTGCCTCCAATGTTGAAAACTACACGGTCGTTAGCTACTAATGAGGCATTTGGATAAACGACTTTCAACTCATTCGGTGTTCCCCAATCAGCTTGCTCTACGGTCGTTATCCACTGGCTCAAGCTCGCACGGGCATCTGGATAAGACTCAATGAAGTCTCGTAGAGGTTGTAACTTAATGATGACCATTACCAATATTTGCTATCTCTCGCTTTGATACAAAACCAGATTATGAACACTCCTACAAGACCAGTCATCCACAAAGAAGAGTTGCTAACCTTATTGCGTTGATAATCACTATTTAATTCCTCGGTGATAATGATAATCACCTGTGGTGCGGTTGTAATGCCCTCCCTGACTATCTAAACCTCCACTATGTCCAAATACTTCGAAAGAAAAGGCAGTAATAATTAAAGCATAAGCAATAAATCTTAGCTTTCGCATAGTTGTCTGAAAATTCAAACCCCCGCGCCAGCCTTGCAGCCAACGCGGGGGTTTAGTATTAATTGGCAAAGGCCAAGCTACTACATATTCTTAATAATCTCCTCGCCAAACTCGCTGGTTTTGAGCAAGGTAGCGCCTTCCATCTGGCGCTCGAAGTCGTAGGTCACGCGCTTGTTGGCGATGGCGGCTTCGAGGCCTTTGTTAATGAGGGCAGCGGCTTCTTTCCAGCCCAGGTGCTCCAGCATCATCACGCCCGAGAGGATAACCGAGCCGGGGTTCACCTTATCCTGGTTGGCGTACTTGGGCGCGGTGCCGTGGGTAGCTTCGAAGATGGCGTGGCCGGTGAGGTAGTTGATGTTGGCGCCCGGCGCGATGCCGATGCCGCCCACGATGGCGGCCAGCGCGTCGGAGATGTAGTCGCCATTCAGGTTCAGCGTCGCTACTACCGAGTACTCGGCGGGGCGTAGCAGAATCTGCTGCAGGAAGGCATCGGCGATGCTGTCCTTGATGATGAGCTTACCCTGGTCCTGGGCTTGCTTTTGCAGGGCGTCGGCCACGGCCACGCCTTGCTTGGCCACTATTTTATCGTACTGCGCCCAGGTGAATACTTTGGCGCCAAATTCCTTCTCGGCCAGCTCGTAGCCCCAGGTTTTGAAGGCGCCTTCGGTAAACTTCATGATGTTGCCCTTGTGCACCAGCGTCACCGAGGGCAGCTTGTGCTCCAGGGCGTACTTGATGGCGGCGCGCACAAGGCGCTCGGTGCCTTCCTTCGACACTGGCTTGATGCCGAACGACGACGAATCGGGGAAGCGAATCTTCTTCACGCCCATCTCGTCTTGCAGGAATTCGAGCATTTTCTGAGCCTGCGGGGTGCCGTTCATATACTCGATGCCGGCGTAGATATCCTCCGTATTCTCGCGGAAGATGACCATGTTGGTCAGCTCGGGGTGCTTCACGGGGGAGGGTACGCCGTCGTAGTAACGCACGGGGCGCACGCAGGCGTACAGGTCCAGCTCCTGGCGCAGGGCCACGTTGAGCGAGCGAATACCACCGCCCACGGGCGTGGTCAGCGGGCCTTTAATGCCCACTAGGTATTCGCGGAACGCGTCGAGGGTTTCGGCGGGGAGCCAGTTGTTGAGCTGCTTGAAGGCTTTTTCGCCGGCCAATACTTCCTTCCACACCAGCTTGCGCTTGCCGCCGTAGGCTTTTTCTACCGCCGCATCGAATACGAGCTGCGAGGCACGCCAAATGTCCGGGCCCGTACCGTCGCCTTCGATAAAGGGAATGATGGGTTGGTCAGGAACGTTTAGCTTGCCGTTTTTAATGGTGATTTTCTGCTCGGCCATGATGGAGGTGGGCGTGATTTAGGAAATGAATGTCAGGGTAGCGGCGGCGAAGGGCCAGTGCACGTTCGGGCCGCTAACAAGTAAAAAGCTGGGGAAGCAGGTACATAGCTTCCTACACCAGCGGGGTGGGAATGGAGAGTTATTAATACCCGAAAATCTCTTTCAGGGTAAGTTGTTGCACGGTGCCGTACTTGGCTAACTCCTTGAAATTCAGGCGGTCCTTAGCGCCGATAACTAGGATAACCTGGTTCTGGCCCTTGATTTTGACCTGCTGAAATTTCTGCAGCTCGCCAAACGTCATATTCTGGGTTTGGTCGTACACGTCGCGGCGCACATCGTAATCGAGGCCCAGGCGGCGCGCCCGCTCGTAGCTGAGCAGCACGCCTTCGTGGGTGATGCGGTCAGTAGCAATGCTGTTGCGGATGCTCTGCTTGGCGATGGCCAGGTTGGCATCGGCCAGGGGCATGTCGGTGAGCAAGCCCTCCATGCCGGCCATCGCCTCGGGCAGCTTGTCGCTCTGCGTGCCGATGTAGCTGACGATGTAGTTCGAGC
>CAXTFI010000204.1:0-9278 GCA_964243255.1 uncultured Hymenobacter sp. | reverse complement strand
ATGTCCCAGGCCAGCAGCTCGCGGATTTGGGTGCTGATTTCGGCGTCCGAATTCTGAATTTCGCCCCAGCGGATGGTCAGCTCGTCGGTGTTGAGGCGGCGCACGCCGCGCACGCCCCGCAGCACGCGCAGCACCAGCTGCTGCTCGGCCCACGACTGCACCACGCCGGTGGGCGCCACCACGCCGTCGGCCACGGTGCAGGCCACGTTGTAGTCGGTCGTGGCGGGGTCGGCGCTCAGGGCCTGGGTCACGGCGTGGTACAGCTCGTCGTTGGGTACGTCGGGGGTACTAATGAGCAGCTCATTGACTACCCCCCGCACGCCGCGCACGGCCAGGGCTATTTCCTCGGCCCGCTCACTGGCCAGCAGGTTGTCGGTGATGCCGGTCAGCTTCACGATGCCGTCGTGGGTGGCCACGTCGATGAGGTGCGCGGGCACGCCCTTCTTGGTGAGAAAGAACAACTCGATAGCGGCCGTAATGTCGGCGTCCGACAGGTGCTCGGTATCGGTGAGCGGGGCGAAGGTTTCCAGGGTTTGCATGGGCGGGGGAAAAGGGAAAAATGAAGCCGTGAACTGGCCACAAACTTCCGCCCTTCACCCCGGCAAAGTCTTGACGATTATCGCCTTATTGCCTGACTTTTGTCAAGTGGCCTGCCAGGTGGTATCACCCTGCCCCATATGGCCCCGGCCGGCCGCTACAGCACCTGGCTTAGCCGCAGGCCCCCGTAGGCGTAGCCATTGACGTTCACCCCTTGCACGGGCAGCAGGGATATGCCCTTGCCGGGTAGCTGCTTATAAAAATGCAGCACGACCACCCCCGCCGTGGCCCCCACGGCGCACCCCAGCAGGGCCCCCGTAAAATCCTGGGCGGGCAGCGCCGTGGCGGGGTAGTCGGCCCCCGTCCGGTGGAGGCGCGGCACCAGCACGCCCACGGTGGCCCCCACGGCGTAGCCCACCAGATTATCGGTGAGAAAATGCTTGCCGGCCCGGATGCGGAAGTAGGCCACCACTACCGGCACGGCCGCCGCCGCGCCCCACACGTAGGGCTGCGCCCGCGCGCCGGGGTTGAAATCGTGAAAGACCTGCGCCGCGAAGAAGGTAGCCGCCGCGGTGTGGGCCGTGTGGCCCCCAAAAAACGAGTTGGTGGCAATAGCGCCGTGGCGCAGGCTACCCCCCTGCGAGCCGTAGAGATAGGGCCGGGCGCGGGACACGGTGCCCACGGTGAGCGTAAAAATGGCCGCCGTAGCCGTCATGGTTTCCAGGTACAGGCCGGCCACCTGGCCGTAGCGGCCGTGCACGTGGGGGTCGAAGGCGAGCAGGGCGGGCAGCAGCGCCAGGGTGCCGTAGCAGAGGGCGTCGCTGGTCGATTGGGCACTTTGGCAGTAGTTGCCGGCCGCAAACCGGTCGATACCGGGCACCTGAGCCCGGTCCAGGGCCGCCAGGTCGGCCGGGCTGGCCAGGGGTTTGTGTTGCATCAGGTACAAGCCCGTGGCACTCAGTCCCGCCAGGCCCAGCGTGAGGGGCGCATCTACCCCAAAGCGGGTCTGGTAGGGCGAAGGGGCCTGCTGGGCCACGGCCGCCGGGCTCAGGCCCAGGCCCCAGCCGGCGGCGAGCCAGCGCACGAGAAAACGCTTCATGAGCAGGGGTGCCCCGGCTACTGGGGGCGGGGAATTTTGCGGCCGTTGGCCGTGAGCGTGACGGTGCGGCTGAGGGCAGTTTCGCAGGTAGCCATTTCGTAGGTGAGGCCCCCGGTGCGCGCATTGGTTACCTCAATGGCTCGGCAGAACGTGCGGGTGGGGTAGTACGTAGTCAGGGTGTGCTGGATGGGGAGCGACAGGGCGCTGAGCGCCATATCCTGGCCCGTGGCTTCCACATCGCCGTCTATGCTGAACCTCACCAGCCGGCGGGTCTGGCTTTGGGTGTAGCTGGCCTGGTACCAGTCCTGAAATCGGCGCCACGTTATCTGCCGGGCCTGCGGGTACTGCTGAAACATCGCCCCGAAAGCTAGCGGCGGCACGTCGGCGGCCGCCATCGCCTGCGCGTGGGCCGCCGAGCCCGGCAGCAAGGCCACTAGAAGCACCCAAAGGAGCTTTATAGCGGCGCAAGCACAGGTTTTTTCGGCGCGACGAGCGGCCGGCTGGCGTAGCGGCCCCGCTTTCGGCCCTGGCCCTACCACGGCTGGCACATGCGGGCGGGCGCTGCGCCTAGGTGTGAGGCAACAACAGGCCGCCGCCAAACAGCCGCTACAGTAGAGGCCATTTTAAGGAAATAAAGCATCGTGGACGGGAAAAACCGGCTCTTCAAAAGTAGACGCGCCTACCCCCGCCTTTTATGACAAAGCTCATCCCTGGTGGGTGACCTTTATCAAGTGTCGCCGTGGTAGCCCAGGTTGCGGGCCGGCTAGGTATTGGCCAGCAATATCTGCCAAGTAAGGGCTCGCTGGCAAGTAGTTGCTTTAGCAAGTGGCTTATTTAGTGGGTAATACCCAGCGCCGCCGGGGTGGTAGTGGGGGTAGTCAGACGCACGAGTAGCGCCCCCAGCTGGGCTAAGGGCACGATATAATCAGCCGTTACCACCTCCAGCGCGTGCGCGGGCATGGCGGGGTGTTCGGCGTCGCGCGGGTCCTGCACGATGGTCAGACCGCCCTGCTGCTGCACCCACCGGAGCCCCGCGGCCCCGTCGTTGAGGTAGCCCGTGAGTACGACGCCAATCACGCGCGGGCCGCAGGTCTGGGCTGCCGAGCGAAACAAGGCATCGATGCAGGGCCGAAACCGATTTTCCGGCGCTCCCCGCGTTACCACTATCCGGTTGCCGTTCAGCAGCAGCTGATGGTCGGGCTGGGCCACGTATAGAACGCCAGCTTTCATAAGCTCCCTGTTTAGCGGCTGCCGGGCCTCCAGCTTCGACACAAAATTAAGCAGCTGCGGCAGCAGGCTGGGCGCATTGGCCGCCAGATGCACCACCACGAAAAGGGGGGCCGGAAAATCAGCCGGCAGGGCCTTCGCCAGCGCCAGCAAAGCGGTAACTCCCCCCGCAGAGGCCCCGATAACGACAACGTGCCGCGGGCACCTAGGGGCTTGCCGGCGCAAGGACTTCGTCATACAATTTGATTATTAAAACGCCTGAACAAGCCCGGCTTATAGCGGCCAGCAGCCCCCGAAGACTGCTGCCAAAATTCCGCGCCCGCCAGTGCCAGGGCCATGACCGACGTTACCCGGCGGCATGACGTTTTGCAGGCGATACTTCCAAGCTGGAAGCGACGGCCCGGTGCGCTGGCGGCCGGACGCGCGCTACGACTTGGGACCAAACAAGCCCCGGCGGATTACCTCGTCGCGGTGGTAGATATCGGGCAAAAAGCGCAGGTGGCCGCCCTCAGCCGTGCAGGTGGCGTAGCGCACGAACAGCGCGATGGGCCGGCGCAGCGGCACGTTGCGGGGGCGGGGCTGGCGGGCGCACTCGGCCTCGGTGGGCAGCTGCACCGGCTGGCCGCCGCGCCGCAGCAGATAGGCAGCCAGCTGCATGGGCTGCTCCAGCCGAATGCAGCCGTGGCTGAGCGCCCGGTAGGGTTGCGCGAAAACCTGGCGTAGGGGTGTGTCGTGCACGTACACTGAGTAGGGATTGGCGAAGCGGAACACAATGTTGCCCAGCGCGTTGTCGCAGCCCGCCGACTGCCGCACGGTGTAAGCAAAATTCCGGGCGCTTACGAGCGCCCAGTTGATGCCGCTTGGGTCGAGTAGCCGGCCCCGGCCGTCGTAGAGGGCGTAGTTGTTGCGGGCCAGGTAGCCAGGGTCGCGCTGAAGACGGGGCAGCATCTCCTTTACTGCAATGGAGCGGGGCACGTGCCAGTCGGGGGCCAGCGTGAAGTGGTCGATGCGGCTGCTAAGCGTGGGCGTGGGCGTAGCGGGCTTGCCCACCACCACCCGGTAGCGGCGCAGCACCGAGTCGCGGGCCACCACCAGCAGCTCGCAGGCGGGCAGGTTCACCAGCACGTAGTTGGAGTCGGCGGCCGGTAGCGCCTCCCAGCGCCAGCGCTCCAGGTTCACGGACGCTTGCTCGTAGCGGGCTTGGTGCTGCGTCGCCGAATCTGGGGCCGGGAGCAGCGTGAGCCAGCCGGCCAGCGCCTGCTGCAACTGGCGGTACTCGCGGTTGGCCGGCTGGCCGGCCAGCAGGGCGGCGGGCACCGCGTGGCTAGCCAGCCCCGCGTGCAGCCGCGCCGCCGGCTGCCCGGCTGGCCCCGCCGCCCGTTCCCGCGCTGATACGGTGTAGCGTCGCAGCCGCCCGCGGCCGAGGTCGCGCATGAAGCGCAGTACGGCATCGCTGAGATACACGTCGAAGCGGGCGAGTTGGTGGGCGCGGCGCGCCGGTGGGCTGGTCTGGGCCAGCGAATCATGCAAGCTTCCCAGGCGGGCGCTGCCGTAATCAGTGGGGCGCAGGCCGTGCGCGGGGGCTTGCGCCAGCAGTGCCAGGGCGTCCAGCGCATCGGGGCCCAGGCTATCGGCCACCACCCAGGCGGGCGCGGGAGCAGCGCCGTAAAAAGTCCGCACCTCCGCCCCGGCCTGCAAGTCCAGCTGCGTATCGGCGCGGCTGGCGCTGCCGGCCGCAGTCGTATCCAGCAACACCCGGATTAAGGAGTCTACTGAACTGCCAACCTGCTCCTTAACCACCAGAAGCCGTGCGGGGGAGGGTTTCGACTGCGTGGGCGCAGAGCCGCACTGCGCGGCCAGCAGCAGGCCCGCGCCGCAGCCAAGCATCCGAACAGTAGCGAAGATGGCCACGGGTGGCAGGGGGCTAAGCGTGACGGGTAGGGAGGCTATCCAGCGGGTGGGACGGGCCGGTTTCGACTCCGTCCTGCGCTACGAAAGCTTCCAGCAGGGCCATTAGCTGAGGGCGGGGGTAGGGCCGGTGCGCCAGGCCCAGGCCGTCGGGCGGGGCCTCGCCCAGCAGGGCGCGCAGGTCGTCGGGGCGGGCCACGCGGCAGCCCATGGTCCAGCCGGCAAAGCTGCGGGCGGCGCAGGGCCCCTCACCCAGCACCTGGCAGTGAAAGTGGCGCGTATCGGAAAGAATGACGTGGTAGTAGAGGTGCCGCACGGCGGTTTTGGGGCCTTCCAGCACCTGCAAAAACCGCCCGTCGGTCGTGTGCAGCAGCACCCCCGTGATGTTGTGCGTCTGGTTGTGCGCCCGGCCCCGTTGCAGCAGGGCGGCCAGCTCGGGCGCGCCGAAGTCGCCCATCGCCTGGCTCTGGTAAATGAATTGGTACGGATTCATAAGGAAGAAATGGAGGCGGAAGCGGTGGGGCAGGCTACAATTCGTGCGGGGCCGGCTGGCCCTGGCCCCAGGCATCGAAGGCGGCCACGGCAGCGGTGGCAATGGCGGCCAGCGCCTCGCGGGTGAGGAAAGCTTGGTGCCCGGTAATGAACACGTTAGGATAAGTGAGCAGCTGGGCAAACGTGGCGTCGCGCAGTTGGTCGCGGGTGTGGTCGACAAAAAATAAGCCCTACTCGCCCTCGTACACATCGAGGCCCAGGTAGCCCAATTGGCCGCTCGCGAGGGCACGCAGGGCAGCGGCCGTGTCGAGCACGCCACCCCGGCCGGTGTTAAGTAGCACCGCGCCGGGCTTCAGGCTGGCCAGCACCTGGTCGTCGAAGAGGTGCCGGGTTTGGGCGGTGAGGGGCGTGTGCAGGCTGATGATGTCGGCCTGGGCGCAGAGGGTAGGCAGGTCCACGTATTCCAGGCCGTAGCACTGGCGCAGCACGTCGTTGGGCTGAAGGTCTTCGCCCAGCAGCCGGCAGCCGAAGCCGTGCAAAATGCCCGCCAGTACGGCCCCGATGTGCCCTACCCCCACGATGCCCACCGTCTTGCCGCGCAGCTCGAAGCCAATGAGCTTGTCGAGGCAAAAGTCGTTGGCGCGCAGCTGCTGGTCGGCTTGGCGCAGGTGGCGGGCCAGGGCCAGCAGCAGGGCCACGGCGTGCTCGGCAATGGCGTGGGGCGAGTAATCGGGTGCGTTGGCCACGCGCAGGCCCAGCCGGTGGGCAGCGGGCAGGTCTACGTTATCGGTGCCGACTGACCGCACCAGCACGGAGCGCACGCCGTGCGCCCAGAGCTGCGCCAGCACCGGGGCCGACAAATCGTCGCTGCCAAACACGCTGACGGCCAGCGCGCCCTGCGCCAGCGGCACGGTCTGGTCAGTCAGGCGCTGCTCGTAAAACTGTACCTGATGCCGGCCCGCGTTGGCCTGTTCCAGAAAAGGCCGCTCAAAGGCCAGCGCACTAAAGACGGTAACGTTCATGGCCGCAAGGGGAATAACTTAGTATTAATTAATAAAGTAGTGCCCTAGCGGTGCATGGTTTGCATCGCCTTGTACAGCACGCGCACATCGTGCTGGCCTTTGTAGAGAGCCGGGGGCTGCTTGTCAAGTTTCAGTAGCTCGCACACCGCCAATTGGGCCGAGCGCACCGAGTATTCCACGGTAAATACCACGTCGTCAGGTATTTCGACGAACTGCCCTAAAAAGGCGAAATTGGTCGAGCCTTCGGGTATCACCTGCGGCCGGTCGCCAGGGGCGCGCGTCAAAAACTGGCTGGTGATGTAGGGCAGCAGCGCCGGGATACAGTTGGCCTCGGCCAGCACCGCTGGCAGGTGCTCGGCCAGGTGCAGGTGGCTCAGCAGCTCAGTCAGAATTTCCTCGCCCGAGCAGTCGCTCATCTTCTTCGGTACGTAGTCTCCTACCCTATCCGGGAACAGCCCGTAGCCCCAAAAGACCGTCACGCCGGCCGGCTGGTTGAGAAAGTGCGGCTGATATGCCAATACGATGGACAGCAGCCAGTTGGAATCCTTGAGGGTGACCAAGGCCCCGGTGCCGGCTTTATTGCCCGAGAATTTTTCCATCAAGTCAAAAAACAGCGTGCCCTGGCTCGTGACGGTGAACGACTCCCAGGTCGACTCGCCCAGGCGGGCATCGAAGACGTAGGGCCGGCCAAAGTCGGAGTACTTTTTCGCCACTGTTTCCCACAGGGCCCAGGCCCCGTCGCCGGTCGTGTCGTTGAGCACCGGCGCGGTGGTCATGGTGCCCAGCGAGGAGTTGGCCGTCATCGAGCCGTTGGTCATCAGCACCACATCCTGGGGCTCCACGTCCTGCGTTTGGGAGGCCCCGTCGCGGGTGTAGTGCAGGCGCTCCACGGTTTTAGTGTCGGCGTGGGGCGCAAAGTCCAGGTCCGTGACCTGGCTGCCCAGCCGGAACTCCACACCCTGCGCCTGCAGCCAGGTGGTGAGGGGCAACACCATAGAATCGAACTGGTTATAGGGCGTGCGGTCGACGCCGGCCAGCGTGTCGATGCGCGGAAACTCGTGCAGAAAGCGCAGCAAATACCGCTTGAACTCCACCAGGCTGTGCCAGGGCTGGAAGGCAAACATGGTGGCCCACATAAACCAGAAGTTGGTTTCGAAAAAGCGGGGCTTGAACCACTCGTCCACGCGCTTGGTGCCCAGCATAGCTTCGGGCACCGCCAGCAACTCCACCAGGTCGAGCCGGTCGGGCTCGGTAAAGCCCATGTGGGTCACGTCCACGATGTGGCCGTCGCGGTCCACCACCCGTGCCAGGGCGTGGGTTTTAATCTGCGCATTGAAAGCAATAATGTCGTCGTTGACCGACTGCCCCACGTGCTCCAGCGACGGGATGGACGCCAGCAGCTCGTAGGTGCAGCGGTAGCTGAAGTTCAGCATCCGGCCGCCGCGCAGCACGTAGCCCGCCTCGGCCTGGCCGGCCCCGTCGAGGCTGCCGCCGAGCACGCTGGCCGCCTCCAAAATGTGAATGTGGGCGCCCGGCAGCTTGCCATCGCGGATGAGAAAAACGGCCGCTGCCAGCGAGGCTATGCCGCTCCCGACCAGGTAGGCGTGGCGGGAGGCGGGTACGGGTGACACTTCCATAAGGAGAAGAACGAGCGGTTAAACAGCTGAAAATCAATTCCAGATAATTGGCTGGTTGAGGCTGCAAGGTTCCGGCCGCCACCGGGCGCCGGCCATGATAAAAATCAGGCAGATGGTTGACGTTTGGCAAACCCGGCCCCACTCCGCTCCCGGTTCTTTGCGGGCAGGTTTCACCCCCCTCCTACCCTCCGCTCATGGCGCTTACGCTGCTCGTGCTCACCGATTTTTTTAAGCCCGCCGACCACGCCCTGGCCTATGCCGACGTGCTGGCCGGGGCCATTGGCGCGCAGCTGGTGCTGCTGCACGTGCGCCGCGATGCGCTGCTCGACCCCGAGCACCTCACTGGTCGGGTCGACACCCTGAGCCAGGGGGCGATAGACCGGGCGCTGGAAAGCCTAACCCGCGAGCTGGCGTCTCCCGTGGTGGCCGAAGTGGGCCACGGCCGGGTGGCCGAGGTGGTAGCCGCTGCCCTGGCCCGGCACCAGCCCGCGCTGGTGGTGCTGGGCCACCGCAACACCGACGGCATGGCCGACGAGCTGGTGTCGACCGCCGCGCTCGACATCCTGCGCACCGCGCCGCAGCCCATGCTGGTAGTGCCCGTGGGCGCCCGGCCCGTGGTGCCGCGCCGCCTGCTGCTGGCCCTCGACGCCGAGCTCTTTAGCCTGGGCGGCCACACGGGCCTGGTGCGGCACCTCTTCGACGCGCTGCCCGCCGAGCTGACCGTGCTGCACGTGGGCGCCGACCGCGACGAAGCCACCACCGGCACGGCTGCTGCCGTGGAGGCCATCGAGCGCACTGGGCTGGCCCTCGACCTGGGCGGCGGGCTGCCCACGCGCTGCCTGGTCCACGCCACGCCGGCCGGGGGCGTCCTGGAGGTGGCCGCCACCGGTGAATTTGACGCCGTAGTGCTGATAGCCCGGCCGCGCAGCTTCCTGGGCGACTTATTTCACCGCAGCGTAACGGCGCACGTGCTGTTGCACAGCCCCGTGCCGGTGCTGGTGCTGCCGGCAGTGTAGCGGCCGGGGCGGCTGAGCTTGGTCCTAGGCACTTACAGCGGTGGCGGTAGCGGCTGTCTACTCGAGCGGCTACGTACTTACACGAGGAAAATACGCATTTATCGCTAGCTAATAGGCTATTAACCACCTTGTCGCCATGTTCCTTGCCCGGGACCTTTGCGGTATGCCAGAGCAGGAACAGCGAAGGCAAGTCGTTCGGGGGTGTCTGCGGCTTACGCGGGGTACGGCACTAGCCGCCGATTGCTACCAGCTACGCCTACTAGTCCAGTTTATTCGGGGAGAGTTGACAATTGAGCAAGTGATTAACCTAGTTGCCCCACAGACTGCTTGGTGTGCTGGA
>CAXTFI010000203.1:0-9333 GCA_964243255.1 uncultured Hymenobacter sp. | reverse complement strand
ACTCGTGCAGGTTGCCGTGGGCGTCGTACTGGCTGCCCTCGTCGTCGAAGCCGTGGGTCAGCTCGTGGCCGATGGTGCTGGCCCCGGCGTAGCCGTACACCAGCGCGTCGTCGGCGTCGGCGTCGAGCAGCGTGGGCACGGCGAAGGCGGCGGCGGGCAGCACAATCTCGTTGTTTGAGCCGTTGTAGTAGGCGTTGTAGGTCTGGGGCGTCATGCCCCACTCGGTGCGGTCGACGGGCTTACCCAGCTTGTGCAGCTGGTAGTTATACTGCCACTGGTTGGCGCGCATCACGTTGGCGGCCAGCGAGCTACGGTCGATGGCCAGGGCCGCGTAGTCCTTCCACTTATTGGGGTAGCCGACTTTGGGCGTGATTTTGTGGAGCTTGTCCAGGGCCACCACTTTGGTGGGCGCGCTCATCCAGTCCACGTGCTGAATGTGGTCGGCAAAGGAGGCTACCACGTTCTTCACCAGGGTATCGTAGCGGGCTTTGGCCTCGGGCTTAAAGTATTCTTTTACAAATAGTTGCCCCAGGGCATCGCCCAGGGCGTCTTCCTGCATGTCGAGCACGCGCTTCCAGCGGGGGCGCATGGCCTTGGCCCCGCGCAAGGTGGTGCCGTAAAACTTAAAGCTCTCCTCCACAAAAGGTTGGCTGAGCGTGGGCGAATACTCGCGGGCCACCTGCCAGGTGAGGTAGGCCTGCCAGTCGGCTACCGGCTTGGTTTTCAGGAGCTGGCCGACGGTCTGGTAAAACTCGGGCTGGCCCACGATAACGGTATCGGCGCTGGCCACGCCCAGCTGGCTAAACCACGTTTTCCAGTCGAGGCCCGGCGTCAGCTTGTCGAGCTGCGCCAGGGTCATCTTGTTGTAGTTTTTGTAGGGGTCGCGCAGCGCTTCGAGCTTGCGCGACGACTTGGCGAGCGTGGTTTCGAGCGCCATCACGCGCCCGGCGTTGGCGTTGGCCGTGGCCGAGTCCTGGCCCAGCAGCTTGAAGGTGTTGGCCACGTGGCGCACGTAGGCGCGGCGAATGTTCTTGGTGCGCGAGTCGGTGTTGAAGTAGTAGTCGCGGTTGGGCAAGCCCAGGCCGCTCTGGTAGAGGTACAGCGCCATCTTGTCGCTGTTCTTATCGTCCTGGCTCACGCGCGGGCCAATGAGCGCCCGCACCCCCAGCTGGATTTCGTGGGCGATAACGCCTGGCACCTCCGCCACGGTTTTGAGGGCCGCGATGCGGTCCAGCTCGGGCTTAATGGGCGTGTAGCCCAGCTGATTGGCTTTCAGCGAATCAATCCCCACGGCCCAGAAGTCACCGATTTTCTGCTGGTTGCTGCCGGCTGCGGCGCTGGCCTTGGCCGCCTCCACACTGGTTTGGCGCAGGCGGGCATAAATCTCCTTCTGCACCTCAATACCGATGCCCGAATTGCTCTCCGAAGCCGGAATGGGGTGGTTTTTAAGCCAGGTGCCGTTGGCGTAGCTGAAAAAATCGTCGCCGGGCGCCACGGTGGTGTCGAGGGCGGCGCGCAGCAAATCGGGCTTGCCGCCGGCGGCCGAGGATGAGGACGACGAGTTGCAGGCCGTAGCCAAGGCGGCCAGCAGCGGCAGCGCCAACAGGTTTTTGTTCATAGAGAAGGGTAGCAAGGGTAGCATAAGCTTTAGCTTGTGTGCCGGGCGCGCAGCAAAGCAGTAAAACAAGAGGGCGCAAGCTAAAGCGCAGGTGCCCAGCCCACCAACAGTCGGCCCTTTGCGTAAGACGGTTGCACCGATTTTGCTACCTCCGTTCATGCCGCTCACCCGCCTACTACTGCTAAATTTTGCGCTGGCCGCTTACCTCACGGGGGTTATCTGGGTAGTGCAGCTGGTAGTGTACCCCGCGCTGGCGCTGGTGGGCAAAGGTGAGTTTGCCCGCTACCACGCGGCCCACACGCAGGGCATGGGCTGGGTGGTGGGCGCCCCCATGGTGCTGGAGCTGGCGCTGGCCGGCTGGCTGGCGTGGGCGGCCTACCCGGCCTGGGGCGCGGGCCCGGCGCTGGGGCAGCTGGCGCTGGTGGGGGTGGTGTGGGCCGTCACGTTTCTCGTATCGGTGCCGTTTCACAACCGGTTGGGGGCGGGTGGCTACAATTACATCGCCCTCGATGGCCTCACGCGCACCAACTGGCTGCGCACGCTGGCCTGGACGGCGCGCGTAGTCTGGCTGGGGTGGCTGCTGTGGAAAATGCTCCCCCCTTCTGGGGCGGCGGTGCCCAACATTCCTGCCAGCGCGCCGTAACTTGCGGCCTAATCCGGCTTACCTGTATGATAATAAAACGCTTCCTGCCCACGCTGCTAGCCTCAGCCGCCCTCACCCTGACGCTAGCCGCTTGCAGCTCGCCCGATGGCAACCCCACCTCGACCGAAGACGACGTAGCTACTACGCCCCTGCCCCCCATCCCGGCGGCCGTGGACACCAGCGGCGGCAAAAAAGCTCCCGCCCCCGCCGCCAACAGCGTCAACCGCGAGCTAACGGCCCCCAATGCCGTGGAAGATATCAAGAAGATGCAGCCGCAGATGTAATCGCAGATTGGCGCTGATTAAGCGGATTTCGCTGATTCGGACGGCGCGGACAGGGTATTTTCTTCGTAGCTAGTGGCCTGGGTTAATGAGTTGTGATGCAGCTTGTTGACTCAGGTTTTTTGCGTACTTGTCTTTTAGCAGTTTTTATGGCTACTTCTCCTATTCTGCGCCGCGGCCAGGAGGCCGACCTGCCCCGCGTGCTGGCCCTCATTCAGGAGCTGGCCGCGTACGAGCGCGCGCCCGATGCCGTGACGAACACCCTGGAAATGATGCGGCGCGATGGCTTCGGGCCGGAGCCCATTTTTGGCTTTTTCGTGCTCGAAAGTGGCGACGAGCTCCTGGGCCTGGCGTTGTTTTACACCGCTTACTCGACCTGGAAGGGCCGCATGCTTTTCCTGGAGGACCTGGTGGTGACGGAGGCCGCCCGGCGCGGGGGCTACGGCCGCCAGCTCTTCGACGCCGTGGTGGGCGAGGCCCGGCGCACCGGCGCCCAGCGCCTCAAGTGGCAGGTGCTCGACTGGAACGAGCCGGCCATCGGGTTCTACAAAAAGCTCGGGGCCAACATCGAAAGCGAGTGGCTCAACGGCAACCTCACCGCCGAGCAGCTTGCCAATTATCAGTCATCAATCATCAGTAATAAGCACTAGAAAAACGTCATCATTATCAAGCAGTTACAGTTTCACTACCCGCACGCTGCGGCTGCCCTGGTCGGTGGTGAGGCGCACGATGTAGAAGCCGGGCTGCAACCCGGTCACGTCGAGGGTGAGGATGTTGAGGCCATTTTGCACGGCGGTGCGCTGGCCCCGGTGGTAGCGGCCCAGCTCATCGTAGAAGCGCACCACCAAGTCGCCGGCCGTGGCGGCGGGGTAGGTTAACTGCAACTGGTTGCCAGCCACAGGGTTAGGGAAAAGCTGAGGAGCGTCGATGGCGGCTCCGGTTTGCACAGGCACCGGGGCGGCGTAGTCGGTGCTACCATTGGGGCGGCGCAAACCCAGGCGGTAGTAGCGCAGACCCGTTTCCGGGTGCGCATCGGTGAGGGTATATTGGCTTCCCGCTACCGCCCCAGCGTTGCCGGTGGCTACGGCTTGCCAGCCCGCGGTAGCCGCGGTAGTATCGAGGCCGGCGCTACGCTCCAGCACAAAGCCATTTACAAAGCACTCGTCCTGCGTGCTGTAGGTGGCCACCGGCACACTCCCAACCACCCCGATAGCCAGCCCCGTGAGGGGGGCCGGCAGCATGGCCGCCCCGCCGCAGCCCCGGTTGCGAAAGCTGCGGGTGCGCAGCACCAGCCGGCCCCCCGCCACGTCGGACGCAGGGTCGAGCACCCGCAAATTGGTGCCCGCCGCGATGCCGTAGTGCATGATGGCCCCCGGCCGAATGAGGTGCGCCAGCTGCTGCGCGTGGCCCAGCTCGTGCACGGCCACCGATTCAAAATCGTATTGCCCCGCCCTGGCTGGCCCCGGCCCCAGCTGAAACGGCAGGCTGGTGGCAAACTGCTGGTCGATTTCGGAGACGTAGAACACCACATCGCCCTGCGCATTATAACACCCTAAGTAATAAGAAGTTGTGCGCCCTAATACCCGTGCCGGCAGCGTGCCATCGTCGAAGGCAACGGTGTTGACGTTGTCCTGGACAATGGTATTGGCCGGGGCCGCGGGGCCCAGCTCCCAGTTGATGCCCGAGGTGCAGCGCCACTGCGCCAGCGCCCGCTGCCAGGCCGCCCCGGCGGGGGCATTGCTTTGAAAATTGGGGCCCAACCGAAACGTGAGGCCGCCCGTGGTATTGGTAGCCACGTGGCTGGGGCGGTCGACGAACGTGCCGGCGGTGTTGTCGATGTTGGTGAGGGCGTAGATGATGGCGAGCGGTGCGGCCGTGGTGGCGGCCGTGCCATCGGCGGTTGTCACGGTGACGGGCCCCGTGCCGGCCGGGTGACCGCCGGTGGCCAGCGAGGGCACCCGCACCTGAATTTGGGTGTCGGTCCAGCTGAGGTAGTCGCGAGCCAGGGCGCGGGTGGTGGTGGCCCCGCCATCGTCGGCATTGCGAAAATCGACGCCCCCGCTGCCCTGGCTACTGCCAAACCCGCTGCCCCGAATAGTAAGCACCGCCCCGGTACCCGCCGTAGCCTGCGCCGGGCCAAAGCTGCTGATGATGGGGGCTGCCGTGCGCTGGGTGGCCGTGGCCCGGCGCTGGGCGGCCGCTTGCAGGCGGGGGTTGGCGCGCAGCAGCTGCGGGGGCTGGCCGCTGAGCTGCGCGGTTTGCTGGGCTGCTTCGGCCCAGCTGGCGTAGGCGCGGGCCGGCTCGGCGGCGGTGCCCAGGGCCAGGTTGTAGGTGATAACGCCCTGGCTGGACGCGTAGGCCGCGTAGGCGGGGGCCACGCCCGGCCACGGCGCGGGTTGCAAAAAGAAAATACCCTGCTGGCCCACGGGCAGCGGGCGCAGGGTGTTGGTCAGCTCCTGGCGCGTTAGGCCCACCTGGCCGCCCTCTACCAGCAGCGGTAGGGCGGCGGTATCGGGCAGCGCGCCCTTGAGCACCCGAAACACGCGCAGCCGCTGCCGCGTAAAAATGCGCTGGTGCGCCGCATCCCATTCGCCCTGGTTATCAACCACTTCCGCTTCCACCACGAGGCTGGCCGCCTGTGCCCGCTCGGCGGGGCTGAGGGGAAGCAGCAGGCACGGCAGCGGCGCCGACTGCGCGGCCAGCCGGCCGCCGGCTAGTATAAAAAGCAACCCCAATCCCCAGCTCCGAAAACGAATGACAAAGTGCATGCGCGAAAGTAATCCCGACCCGCCACCTAGCCCGGCCCGGTCCCTGGGGCCGCCACCCTGGCATCCGGCACGCTTTGTGAAACAAGACTTTCCACCTTGGTCGCTGTTTGCGTACTGTACCTTGCGCCCTACCCACCCCGCCCGTTGCTTACCGCCCGCTCTGCTCATGAACTATTCGCGTGTTTTTTTCTGTATCTTATTGACTATCAATACAGTACCTGCTTTTAGCCAGACTACGCCCCCGGCGGGCCAGTACGACGCCGCCGCGCGGGCCTGCAGCGCTTTTAGCGGGCGCGTTATGGCCGGCGGCAAGCCCCTGGCCGGCGTCAGCCTATCGGTTAAAGGCACCATTACCGTGCTCATTACCAATGAGGAAGGCTTTTTTACGCTACCCGCCACCGGGGCCGGCTTTCCTACGCTCACGGTGAGCGCCGCCGGCTACGCCCCCCAGGTGCTCACGCTGGCGTCCTGCGCGCCCGTGACCCTGGAGCTGGAAATGCTGCCCGGCACGCGCATCAAAAAGCACGGCAAGCGCAAGGGCTTCATCACAAAAACCGGCGCGTAGGGCGCTCACGCCTAGTTTTTTGCTGCATGACGCCTCCGCCTAATTCGGCTATTTTTGTACTGGCGGCCAGCTTTCGGGTGCCAGGGCTGGGCCTGCTGGTGCTGCCCACGGCGCCCGCCCCCGCCTGGCTGGCGGCGCCCCCGCTGCACACGGCCCTGCTGCTGCGGCTGCATTGCCCCGGCCGGCCCCCGCTGCCCCTGCCCGCCACCATTGAAGAGCTGGCCCGCGACGACCAGCCGCCCACCCGCGCCCTACTCCTCGACGCCGACCCCGGCGGACCGCTGCTCGCCGGCGCCTGGCTGGAAGTAGCTGTTGATGAATAAGTTAAAGGAGAAGAATTAAAATGCACGCAGCACTTTTAATTCTTCTCCTTTAACTTTTATCTTATTCACCGCCGTAGCGTCAGGTTAGCCGCAGCTCGGCCACCAGGGCCGTGCTGCCGCCCTGGTCGTCGTCGGTCACGAGGAGTAGCTCCAGCCAGCCGGGGCCCAGGGTGCGGCGCACGGCCAGGCCCTCCACCTTGCCCAGGTAGGCGCGGCCATCGGGCCAGGCCAGGTGGGCGAAGGCCGCCGTTTGGGTCGCCAGGTCTACCAAGCCCACGAAGGAGCCCAGCGCCGCGCCGTCGGCCACGGCATCGTGGGTGGCTTCGACCGAGGCCGTCACGAGCAGTTGCCCCTGCACGTAGGTAGCCCCCGAAAAGCCCGCCACGTAGCCCGCCAGCGTAGGCAGCTCAAACGCTAGCACCCGCGTGAGGGCCGGGGCCGGCCCGCGCGGCTCAAACAAGTGCGCCAGCGTGGCATCGAGCGGTAGGGCAAACAGCAGGGCCGGCCCGCCGCCCACCGGGCGCTGCAACAGCAGCAGCTCCGTGGCCGTGGTGGCCGTGGCTTCAATGTTGAGGGTAGCGCCGGCAGGCAGTTGCGCCCGCAGCCGGGCGTAGAGGCTGCCTAGGTCGAGGCGCTGCACAAAGCGCGGCGCGGCGGTAGTGGCGC
Organism: uncultured Hymenobacter sp.; assembly: GCA_964243255.1. Classification (GTDB taxonomy): domain Bacteria; phylum Bacteroidota; class Bacteroidia; order Cytophagales; family Hymenobacteraceae; genus Hymenobacter. The sequence goes on along the minus strand of CAXTFI010000203.1, from coordinate 2,469 downwards.
CAGCGGGCGGCAAACCCACGAAGTAGCCGATTTCACGGTTGGGCCGCGAGCCCGAGCCGCACAGCAGCAGCCCGGCCGCGCCGGCTGGGCCTACCACGGCGGCCATGCTCTCGAGGTCAGGCTTGCGGACCTTGGGAATGCGGCCGGTGGTGAAGTCGTCGGTTTCGAAAAGCTGCACCTGCCCCACGGGAGCCAGCGTAGCCACGTCGAGCAGGTACAGAAACGGCGCATCATCGCTGACGAGGTAAGCCGTGGGGCCAATAATCTCCACTCCCGAGGCGGAGGGCAACTGCGGCAGCACGGTTTCGGAGCGGATGGTGGCGGTCATGGTACAAGGGGCAAAGCCGGGGGCTAAAAGTAGGGGCGGGCCCGCGCCGGAGCCAGTACTGCCCTGGTCGTGGTGGCGGCCGCACCCCAGCAACCGAAGTAGCAGTTACTTGCTCCCACCGGCCTCAGCGGGGTGGCCGCTAGCCCCAACTGAGGCGCTCTGCCCAGGGCAATGCAAGGCAGGGGCCGCAGCGAGACAAAGGCGGAAAACGGGGAGTAGATATTCAGGCAGGCATAGTAGCAGGTTATTGCGTTTATTGCGACCAGTTTTTCATCCAATTTCCCCTTACCAATTCACCGCATGAGTCCTTCTTACTATCAGCCTTCCAACCGAATGCCTCCCACCGGCATGTTAACTCTGCTAGCCGGCGGGGTAGCTGCGGCCCTCGTGCTGGCCCTGGTATACGTCTACGCCGTGTGGTACATCCCCTTTGTGTATATCAATTTTATTCTTTGCCTCGGGTTTGGGCTGCTGCTGGGCGCCGCCTTGGCGGTGTTAGCTCGGCTGGGTAAGCTGCGCAGCCCAGGGGCGGTAGGCGGGCTAGCGCTGGTAGTAGGCCTCGTAGCTGTGTACCTGGAATGGGGCGTGTACCTGACGCTGCTCTTTAATTCCGAAACCACCGGCTCGGGCCCCGATGCCGATAGCAGCACGTCGTTCAGCGCCAGCCTGTTTGCTGATATCCTGACCCACCCCGGCGCCATGTGGCTAGCTATGCGCAAGGTCAACGAAACCGGCACGTGGTCGCTGAAAGGAACGACGCCATCGGGCGCATTTTTGGCCATCGTTTGGGGTATTGAGGCAGCCCTGATTTTGGGCGGGGCCTACTTGCTGGCCCGCGCCCAGGCTACCGAGCCCTTCTCCGAAACCAGCAACGAATGGGCCACTGAAGAAGCCCTGGCCCACCCCGTCGGCTACGCGCAAGACGTGGCCACTACCCGCACAGCCCTCGAAAACGGCCAGTTTCACCACCTCACGCCCCACGTAAGCGCCGTGGCCGAAGACCCGTTTGCCCGCCTCAGCCTGCACAGCGCCCCCAACGACCCCAACTGCCGCTACCTGTCGCTGCACAACGTGACTACTACGCTCGACAAAAAAGGCAAAGCCACTCAAAGCACCGCTACCGTGGTGCAGCACTTAGCTATTTCGCCCGCCACGTACCAAGAGCTGCATCGGCGCTTTGGCACGCTCCCGGCCAGCACCCCTGCGCCTTCGAATTTGGAGAATAGCTAGTTAGCAAAACCCTGTGAACCAGGCAAATAAAAGGGTCGCTGCGGCAACGGATTGGTATCTGTTGCCGCAGCGACCCTTTTGCACAACCGATAGGGCTAGCTCAGCCTGCGGTAGCGCACGCGCTTGGGCTCCACGTCGCCGAGGCGCTTGCGCTTGGCTTCTTCATAGTCAGAGAAGTTACCCTCAAACCACACCACTTCCGAGTCGCCCTCGAAGGCCAGGATGTGGGTAGCCAGGCGGTCCAGAAACCAGCGGTCGTGCGAGATGATGACGGCGCAGCCGGCGAAGTTTTCCAGCGCGTCTTCCAGCGCCCGGATGGCGTTCACGTCCAGGTCGTTGGTGGGCTCGTCGAGCAGCAGCAGGTTGGCGCCTTGCTTGAGGGTCATGGCCAGGTGCACGCGGTTTTTCTCGCCGCCGCTCAGCGTGCCCACTTTCTTTTCCTGGTCGCCGCCGCCAAAGTTGAACTTGCTCACGTAGGCCCGCGAGTTCACCGGCCGGCCGGCGAGCAGCATGGTTTCGGTGCCACCCGTGATGGTGTCAAACACCGACTTGCTGCCGTCGAGCGAGTCGTGCTGCTGGTCGATGTAAGCCGTGAGCACCGTGGGGCCCACCTCAAAGGTGCCCGCGTCGGGCTGCATCTGGTCGGTTATCATGCGGAAGAGCGTGGTTTTGCCCGCCCCGTTGGGCCCGATGATGCCCACAATGCCGCCCTGGGGCAACGAGAAACTCAGGTTCTCAAACAGCAGCTTGTCGCCAAATGCTTTGCGAAGCCCTTCGGCCTCAATTACTTGTGAGCCCAGGCGCGGTCCATCCGGGATGAACAATTCGAGCTTCTGCTCCTTGTCCTTGGCTTCTTCGCCGGCCAGCTTTTCGTAATTGGCCAGGCGGGCCTTGCCCTTGCTCTGGCGGGC
>CAXTFI010000202.1:0-9342 GCA_964243255.1 uncultured Hymenobacter sp. | reverse complement strand
TGCCCTCGCGCTTCTCGTTCCGCACCGACCTCGACCGGCGCTACAACGAGCGCTTTTTGCAGCGCGTAACCGAGCCCGGCACCCTGCCCACCACGGCCGGCATTGCCGGGGTGTTCTACAAGTCATTCTATATCAACCGGATATACGACCTGAAGTGGGACCTCACCAAGGCCCTCATCCTGGACTACACGGCCACCAACCGGGGCGTAATTGACGAGGGCGCAGGCCAAAGCGTGGGCAACAGCGCCGAAGCCGTTGCCAACCGGGCCCAGCTCTGGGACAACCTCAAGCGCGGCGGCCGCACCACCAACTTCAACCAAACCATCGCCCTCACCTACCGCCTGCCGCTCGACAAGTTTCCGCTCACCGACTGGCTCTCGGCCGATACGCGCTACTCGGCGCACTACAGCTGGCAGGCGGCTTCCACGGCGCTTACCGTTCCCTTCCCGGTAGTGCCAAGCGACTCGGTGCTGCGCCTGGGCAACACGATTCAGAACAACGCGGAGCTGAGCGCCAACGGCAAAATTGACTTGGTGAAGCTTTATAATAAGGTTAAGTTTCTCAATATCATCAACAACGCGCCGCCGCCCACCCGGCCCCAGCCCGCTGCCATTGACCCCAACAACCCCACCCGGCCCAAGCCCGTGGAGCCGGACACGGCCAGGAAAGACCCCTTGCGCTTTGTGAAGGCCGTGCTGCGGGCCGTGATGACGGCGCGGAGCCTCAACTTTACCTACGCCCGCTCCAATGGCACGCTGCTGCCGGGCTACCTGCCCAGCACCCGGTTTTTTGGCCTGGATAACCGGCAGCCCCTGGGTGGCCTGGCCCCTGGCATCCCGTTTATTTTAGGCCAGCAGTATGAGCCAACCGCCCTCTACAACATGGCGAGCGCCAATGGCTGGTACACCGACCAGAGCCAGTACCTGAACACGCCCCTTTCTAACATCCTGACCGAAAATCTCACGGCGCGCACCACCCTGGAGCCGTTTCGGGGCTTCAATATCCAGCTTGATTTGCGGCGGCAGAAGGTGCGCAATAGTGAGGCGTATTACCGGCGGGCCATTGACACGACCAACGCTTTTTACCAGCAGTATGGCACCCTCGTACCGATTGCGTCGGCCCCTGGCCAGCCCTTCGTGCTGGCCCCTACCCAGGCGCTGGGCACCGGCTCGTACAGCGTGAGCACCGTCACCATCCAAACCCTGTTTGGCGACCTCGGGGCCAACGGCGAAACCAGCAAGGCCTTCGACCGCTTCGTGCAGAACCGGGCCATTGTGCAGCAGCGCTTGCAGGCGGCTAACCCGTCTTTCACCCAAGACGTAACGACCACCACCACCACGGGCGGCCAAACGACCAGTACCACTACCCGCAAAGCGGCCGGCCTCTACAGCTACAACTCGCAGGATGTGCTGCTGCAAAGCTTCCTCGATGCCTACCACGGCAAGTCGTCGGATGGCTACGCGGCCAAGAAGTTTGACCCATTCTCAGTGATTCCGCTGCCCAACTGGCGCATCGACTACAACGGCTTCTCCGACCTGCCGGGCATCCGCGACGTGTTCCGCTCGTTCACCCTTAACCACGCGTACTCGTCGCTCTACAACATGGGCGGCTACACCACGTCTACGGTTTATGGTACCGAGCCGGAGTTTGGCCCGCAGGGCGTGAATGCGCCGTTTGCCGTCAATTCTACCGGCCAGTACGTGCCTTACTACGTTATCGGGCAGGTGAGCATCATCGAAAGCCTGACGCCGCTGGTTGGGGTTAACTTCCAGACCGTGAACAATGTAACCGGCCGGGTGCAGTACAACACCAGCCGCGCCGTGGCCCTCAACATCACCAACGCCCAGGTAACCGAGCTGCACACCACGGAGCTGATTATCGGGCTGGGCTACGCGGCCACGGGCTTGCGGCTGCCCTTCCGGGTGGGCGGCGAGCAGCGGGTGCTGAAAAACAACCTCAGCGCCCGCATGGACCTGAGCATCCGCGATAACGCCACCATTCAGCGCAGCATTTTGGGCTCGGTTGACCCCATTCCGGCCACCACGGGCAACGCCGGTAGCAATCCGCCCGTGCTCGGCAGCCCCGCCGTAGTAGGTGTTGTAGGCACCCCCACCAGCCAGATTACCAACGGCTCGCTGCAAGTGCAGCTGCGCCCCACCATCGACTACCTGCTCAACGCCCGCCTCAACCTGCAGTTCTACTTCAGCCAGACCATCACCCAGCCCCGCGTGAGCAACGCCTTCCGCAACGCCACCACCGAGGGCGGCCTGCAATTGCGCTACAGCCTGCAATAAAGGAGTGTGCGGTAAGCTTCAGCTTGCCGTGTAAAAAAGCAAAGACCAGTACAGAACAAAAGGAACTCTCAATAAACCTCCTTCCCGTACTTTTGCCTAACGCTTATCATCCTTAATCCGGCAAGCTAAAGCTTACCGCACATTCATGACTATTCCCGCCACCCTGCACTACACCAAAGACCACGAATGGATTAGCCTGGACGGCGACACGGCCACCATCGGCATCACCGACCACGCGCAGCGCGAGCTCGGCGACATCGTGTACGTGGACATTGATACCCTGGACCAGGACGTGGCTCAGCACGCCGTGTTTGGCACCGTGGAGGCCGTCAAAACGGTTTCCGACCTGTTTAGCCCCATCAGCGGCACGGTGCTGGAAGTAAACACCAAGCTCGCCGACGCCCCCGAAACCGTCAACGCCGACCCCTACGGCGAGGGCTGGATTATCAAAATGAAAGTAGCCGACCAGGGCGAAATCGCCGGCCTGCTGTCGGCCGAAGCCTACGGCGAGCTGATTGGGGCGTAACTGCTGCCTTCTTTAGGTAAGAACGTCATGCTTCGCAGGCTCAGCATGACGTTCTTTTTTTGCTTACTACTTGGATATGAGATTTTTAACCTCACGCCTCTACGGCTTTCTCACGCTGCTGTGGGTAGCCATCATGCTGGTGCTCACGCTCACGCCGGCCCAGGAAATGCCCCGCACGCCCGAGTGGGAATTTCTGTCCTTTGACACGGCGGCCCACGCGGGCGTGTTTGCGGTGCTGGCCGGGCTGGCGTGGCTGTGGGCGCGCCAGCGCCTGGGGCAGCCGCGCCGGGCGGCCGTGCTGGTGCTGGCCGGCTGCGTCGTGTTTGGCGGGCTCATCGAGGTGCTGCAATACACCATGCACGTGGGCCGCCACGCCGAGTGGACCGACCTGCTCGGCGACAGCATAGGAGCGGCGCTGGGCCTGGGCCTGGGCCTGGTGATGAGCGTAGCGGGCCGGGCCAGGCCCAGCGCGGCAGCCCTGGCGGTAGGCCTGCTCCTACTTGCCACTCACGCCCAGGCCCAGGCCGAACCCAATGTAACCCGCGCCCGCCGCACCATCGAAGAATTGGCTGCGCCCAAAATGCACGGCCGGGGCTACGTGCAGCAGGGCGAGTACCGGGCGGCCTCCTACCTGCGCGGCCGGCTGCGGCAGCTCGGCCTGCAGCCGCTGGCCCCTGATTATACCCAGCCGTTTACGCTGGATGTGAACACGTTTCCGGGTAAAATAAGCTTAACTATTACCAAAGGGGGTGGTTCTGCTTACCAGTTGCAGCCGGGTACTGATTTTATTGCGGCTCCAGCCTCGGGTGGTGCCCATCAGCCGCTAACTACGTTGCTGACCCGCCCCGACACTTTAGTTTTTACTGATAGTGCGGCACAACAGCGCTGGCAGCAACTGTTGAGGTTGACCAGCAGGACTCAGCATCAGCTACCCGCTTTGGCCCTAACCCCGAGCGAGGAACGGCGGTTGGCACAGTTGCCGATTGGCCTCCGGCAACTGCTGGATTCTTCCTTGGTCAGGATTATTCTGGTTCCCAAGCTCACGGCTTCCCTGGCCTCGGTGCAATTACCAGTGGTGCGGCTAGAAGCACTCCATACACTACCGGTATGGTCTGCCCTGGGGTCATTTACAGGAAGTGCGCAGGGAATAGCTAATCTGCAACTCGACGCTCAGCTCCTACGCAACTACCCCACCCAAAACCTGGCCGCCATCGCGCGCGGCAGCGCCCAGCCCGATAGCTTTCTAGTGGTATCGGCCCACTACGACCACCTGGGCACGATGGGCCGCCAGACCTACTTCCCCGGTGCCAACGACAACGCCAGCGGCGTGGCCCTGCTGCTGGAGCTGGCCGCCCACTACGCCCGGCCCGAAAACCGGCCGGCCTGCTCGGTGGTGTTTCTGCTGTTTGGAGCCGAGGAGGCAGGGCTGATGGGCTCTACCTACTTCGTGCGGCACCCACTGGTGCCGCTGGCCAATATCAAATTTTTGCTGAACCTCGACCTGCTGGGCACCGGCGAAGAAGGCGCCACCGTGGTGAATGGCCGCGTGTACGAGGCCGCCTTCCGCCGCCTCACGGCTCTCAACGAAGCCCACCACTACCTGCCGCGCCTCACGGCCCGCGGCCGGGCTGCCAACTCCGACCACTTCCCGTTTTCGGAAGCGGGCGTGCCGGCGTTTTTTATGTACACCCGCGGCGGCAGCCTGGCCTACCACGACGTAAACGACCGGCCCGCGGCGCTGTCGCTCGCTGGCTTTACCGGGGCGTACGGCCTGGCCCGCGATTTTCTGGATGGCCTGGACGCTCATTAGCCGCCTCCCTACACCCGCCGCAAGCCCCCAAAACGCAAAAAACCCCGACCTAGTGGCCGGAGTCTCCTGCGTCTGGCGCTGCCGAGGCAGCTAATAACATAACTTACTGATAGTGTACCTTTTAACCGATAAATAATTCAGCTCCTAACTAATTCACGAGCAATAGAACACGATTAACCGTTGGCTTTCAGGGAATTGAGGATGCGCTTGGCGAGGGGCTCCCACTCGGGCTTCTGGCGGTCAGCGCAGTTGAAGGTGCAGATAAGCAGCTTGCCCTGCACGTCGGTGAAGAACACCAGGGTGTACACTTCGTGACCCATTTCGGGCTTCATAAATTCCATGTAGCCCACTTTGCGAGCGCCTACTTCCTTCACGCCTTCGCTAAACCAGGTAGCCTTGTTGTACTGCTTGTGGTAGGCTTTGGCGAAATTGTCCTGGTACACCTGCACCATGTCCTGGTCGGCGTCATTATCGGAGTAGTTGAAAGCCAGCGACACCAGGTTGTTGTTGGTAAACACCACGCTGGGGCGGCTGCTGGCGTGGGCATAAGTAAAGTCCATCTGCTGCTCGGTCATTACCTCAAAGCCCTTGGGAATGAGTACTTCCACGCGCTCGCTAAGCACGCGCTTCTTTACTAGTTCAATCTCGGAAGCCGGGCGGGCGGCCATCAGCAGGCTAGCGCAGCTGGTAAGCAAGAAGAGTACAAGTGTCTTCATGAGAGAACGATAAATGGATTTATGAAGTAAAAAAAGTTAGTAGCTTCTTTTCGGGAACTAAGATACATACAAAACGCAAACGTTGTTCAAAAAGCCCGTTTACGAGAAATACCAAGTTGGGAATGAAATTTACTCGTGTGTATTTTTCCTTATAAGTTTGATAACAAGCATTTTAACAAGCAATCCTTAAACCAAAGCCTATTATTTGATGTAGCAACAGGGGTTATAAAAAAATTTCTTTTCCCTTATAAATGCAAAAAAGCAAAGGAATGGTACACAGTTTTTTTTATTTCTTTACGTAGTTGCGTCAGGCTTGGATTGCCCTAGAGAATATTATTGAGCTGCTCCTTAATCTTTTCCAGCTCTTCCTTCATGCCTACTACCAGGTGTTGCACGGCGGCATCGTTGGCTTTAGAACCTATCGTGTTGATTTCGCGGCCGATTTCCTGGGCCAAAAAGCCCAGCTTCTTACCCGCGGCCTCATCGGGCTGCCGGGTAGCTAGCTCGAAGTAGTCGAGGTGAGCGGCCAGGCGCACCTTTTCTTCGGCGATGTCGAGCTTTTCGATATAATACAGCACCTCCTGCTCGAAGCGGGTGGCATTGAACTGCTCGTGCTGCGTGAGCTCGGCCAGGTGGGCCGCCAGGCGCTGGCGCACGTGGGCCACGCGCTGGGGGTCGTGCAGCTCTATGGCAGCCAGCTGCTGCCGGATGGTGGCGATGTAGCCCAGTATCTCCTGCTGCAGGGTGTGGCCTTCGTCGTGGCGAAACTGCTGCATGGCGGCCAGCGCCTCGGTGAGCAGGGGCTGCAGGTCGGCCCAGGTGGGCTCGTCGGTGCCGGCTTCGGCCTGGCTGGCCTGGGCGGCTTCGGCGGCGGTGGGCACCACGCCGGGCAGGCGCAGGGCAGCCAGTAAGGTGGCTTCGGTGACGGGCAGGCCCAGGCCCTGGGCAATGGCCTGCAGCTCGTGGAAGGCGGCGCGCAGGGCGGGCTGGTTGAGGGTGGGCGCGGCGGCCGAGCTGGCCGGGCGGCTATAATCGAAGTTGAAGTTGATTTTGCCGCGCAGCAGGGCTTTGGTGATTTGCTGGCGGATTTCCAGCTCGTGGGCTTGCAGGAAGCGCGGCAGGCGCAGGGTGAGGTCGAGCGTTTTGGAGTTGAGCGAGCGCAGCTCGGCCGTCGCGGTGTAGCGGTCAGTTTCGCGGTGGGCCTGGCCAAAGCCGGTCATGGAGAGCAACATAAGTACTGGTAAGCCGGCCGAGCCAGCTGCAAGAGTGTAACAAAGGAAAGGCGGCTGACGCCCCCCAAATGGGTATTTGGCCCAACTGCGGGCAGGGCCCGGTGAGCGGGGCCGGAAACCACCCGAACGCGCGGGGCCAACCCAGGCGCGGGGCATTAGCTGGTCAAAAGTAACCGCTGGTAGCCCGGCAAGGTTGGGGCGGCCGGCACGCAGCGCCCAGACGCCGGCGGAGGTTGGGGCTACCACAAAACCACTTGGGTAGCCCGCCGCGCGGGGGCCGAAGTAAGCTTGACTCAGGTCTTAACCAGCTGATTGGCAGCCGATTCACCTGCTTGCCAGGCAAGCGCCTTATTAAGCTAGTGTTACGGAGGGGGCTGATTGCCAATGATTTGATAACCGGAAATCTGACCGGGAGATGAAGAAGCCGGGGGACCTTTGCGTTCGCATTGGCTTAACCCCCTTTTATATGCGCACCCTTACTACTACCCGGACCGCAGCGCGGCTGGCCATTTTACTTATTCTCTTGCTGCTGAGCAAATTGGCTTCGGCCCAGGTCACGACCTCGGCGCTCAGCGGCAAAATCATTTCGGACAAGAATGAGGAGCTGATTGGCGTGACGGTGGTGGCTACCAACGTGCCCACCGGCACCAAGCGCGGCACCGCCACCGAGCCCGACGGCCGCTTCACCATCCCCAACCTGGCCCCCGGCGGGCCTTACTCGGTTACGGTTACCTACGTAGGATATAAAGAGCAGGTAATCAACAACATATTCCTGACCCTGGGCAACACCACCCGCCTCAACCTCACGCTGGCCGCCGAGGCCCAGGCCCTGAACGAAGTAGTGGTAGTGGGCACCAACCAGGCCACCAAAACCGGCGCGGGCACCAACGTGGGCCGCGAGGCCTTGCAGCAGCTGCCCACCATTTCGCGCAGCATCCAGGACTTTACGCGCCTCGACCCGCGCAACTCGAACAACTCGTTTGCGGGCAGCTCGTTCCGCTACAACAACATCACCCTGGATGGCGCCGTGAACAACGACGCCATTGGTTTTTCGCCCTCGCTGGGCGGGCAGGGCGGCACCAGCGGCCTGCCGGGCGGCTCGGCCCGCTCCAACCCGATTTCGCTCGACGCCATCCAGGAAATACAGGCCTCGGTGGCGCCTTACGATGTGAAGCTGGGCAACTTCACGGGTGGCTCCATCAACGCCGTGACCCGCTCGGGCACCAACGACTTTCACGGCTCCATCTACGGCTTTGGGCGCAACCAGAGCATCACGGGCAAGAGCATCGACGGAGCCGACTCGAAAATTGGCTCCTCGTACCACGACTACCAGACGGGCTTCCGCCTGGGCGGCCCGATTGTGCAGAACAAGCTGTTTTTCTTCGTGAACGGCGAGATTGCCCGCCGCACCGAGCCGCAGTTTTACGGCGCGGGCCAGCCCGGCTCGCCGGTAACTACCGACCTGGCCCAGCAGATTACCAACAAGCTGCAAACCACCTACGGCTACAACGTGGGCGACTACGGCGACTATAACATTTACGCGAATAGCAACAAGATTTTTGGTCGCCTCGATTTCAACCTGAGCGACAAAACCAGCATTGCGCTGCGCCACAACTACATCAAGGCCGAAGCTACCAACCTGGAGCGCTCGGGCAGCTTGTTTAAGTTTGGCTCACAAGACTTTACGCAGAACAACATTCAGAACTCGACGGTGCTGGAGGTGAAGTCGAACTTTTCGAGCCGCTTTGCCAACAACCTGATTCTGGGCTACACCAACATTCACGACTACCGCAACCTGCTGGGTGGGCAGGCCAACCTGTTTCCGTCGGTGCAGATAAACGGGGTGGGCACCACCGTGGGCACGCCCGGCACGGCCAACTACTACGCCGGCCCCAACCAGATTTTGCTGGGCTCGGACCGCGAGGCCAGCATCTTCAACACCCGCCAGAACACGTACGAGCTTACCGACAACTTCACGTTTTATACCGGCGCGCACGCCCTCACGCTGGGCACGCACAACGAGTTTTACAAAATCGACTACGGCTTCATCAACTCCTGGAACGGCCGCATTGAGTACAACAACGTCAACGACTTCCTCAACGACCAGCCCAACCGCATCCGGGGCACCTATAACATTGCCGACAACTCGTACGCCAACAACTACAACAACCCGTCGGCTACGTTCAACATCAACTTTTACAGCGCCTACCTGCAGGACGAGTGGACCATCAGCGACCGCCTGAAAATCACGCCCGGCCTGCGCTTCGACATTGCCTCGCTGCCCACCAAGCCGGCCCTGAACTCGGCGCTCGTGAACAACCCGCAGAACGACGCCCGCACCCTCAACCAGACGTATTCGCACACCGCCTGGCAGCAGCTGGACAACGGCTACCTGGGCCAGTTGCAGGTGTCGCCCCGCCTGGGCTTCAACTACGACGTGAAGGGCGATGGCTCGCTGGTGCTGCGCGGCGGCTCGGGCATTTTCACCGGCCGGGTACCGTTTGCCTGGTTTGGCTACGCCTACTACAACAACGGGGTGAACTTCAACTCGGTGGATTTGAACGGTATCCAGGGCCTGCCGGCTAACCCTAATACCAGCGGCACTCCTACGGCCTCGGGGGTGGGCGCGGGCACTAAGTACTTCCTCAACCAGGACCCGAATAAGATTTACGCGCAGCTGCCGGCCGCTAACCGCAGCACTACGGAGGTGAACCTGATTGACAACAACTTCAAGATGCCGCAGGTGTGGCGCTCGTCGCTGGCC
>CAXTFI010000201.1:0-9366 GCA_964243255.1 uncultured Hymenobacter sp. | reverse complement strand
GGGCACAGCGAGTCGTGCTGGCGGCGCGAGTACCAGCCGGCCAGCTGCGCGGCGTGCTCCACCACGGGCTCGGGCACCGGCTGCCCCGCCCGGTGCCGAATAACGACGTGCGAGCCGCTCACGTCCTTGGCGTGCAGCCAGAGGTCGTCCTTGTGCGCGTACTTCTGCGTGAGCAGGTCGTTGTTCTGGGCGTTGCGCCCCACCAGTATGGTAAACCCCTGGTCTTCAAACACTTTGAAAGGCAGCTCGGTAGCGGCCTTGGCAGCGGCCGGGGTGGGGTCGAGGGCGTGCTGCTTGCGCCAGGTGCGCAGGCCGCGCAGCTCGGCCAGGGCGGGCTGGGTATCCAGCTCCTCCAGCAGCTCCAGAGCCTGCAGGGCTTCGGCCTCCCGGCTATCGATGCGCATCTGAAGCTGGCGCTCCTCAATCTGCTGGTTTTTGGCCTTGCGGTAGAGGTTTTCGGCGGTGCGCTGGGGTTTTTCTAAGGGCTTGAGCTTGAGCAGCACTGGCTCATTGGTGTAGAAGTCAACGACTTCGAGCTGGGTTGCGCCCGGCGCAATGGCGTGCAGGTGCGCCATAATCAGGTCGGCGCGGTGGCGGTAGCCCGCCTCGTGGGTGAGGGCGTGCAGGCGCTGGCGGGCTAGGTGGGCGCTGGTGCCGGCCTCGTCGGCGCGGCGCGTAAGCAGCTGGCGCAGCTGGCGGCGCTCGGTTTCGAGGGCGCGGCGGGCCAGGGCCAGCGGCACAAAACGGCGGAGCGCCCCCACCGGGTCGGTGCCGGGCAGCGTGGCCAGCAGCTCGCCCAGCGGCACGAGGCTCAGGCGCGTGCGGCCATCGAGGTAGATGAGGTAGTAGTGGGCCGGGTTTTCGAGCTCGGTGCGCAGCTCGGCGGCAAGGTGCTGCTGCTGGGCCGGCGAGGCCAGGGCGTAGCCACGCTGCTCGCGCAGGAAGCGGGCCGGCAAGTCCGCCAGGGCGGGCGGTAGCTTGGTCTGAACCGCGGATTCGGCGGATGTATCGGATTTTGAGGTCGATACGATAGCGGGCGCCAGGTCGGCATCGGTGGCGTAGCGCTGGTGAAATAGCTGGGCCGGCGCGCCCGGCGCGGGCCGGAAGATGGCGTTGGGCCGGGGGCCGTACAGCTTGAAAACCAGCGTGGCCCCATCCTCCGCAAACGTGAATTGCAGTACCCGGTCTTGCGGCCAAGCTGCTACCTCGGTTACCGTGCGGCCCAGCAACTCGGGCAGCAGGTCGACCGAGTTTTGGCGGGCACGGTGAAAAGTCTCAGGCAGGGCCAGCGCCGGGAAGGCCGCGCCCAGCTGCGCCTTCAGCCACACCTCGCCACCGGCTTCGCTTAGCAGGCCCACCACCAGCTCGTCTTTTTCCTGCGAAAAGCAGCTGGCCACGCGGTAGCCCCGCAGCTGCGCCGTGAGGGCGGGGGCCAGCTGACGCAGGAAGTAATAATTGGTGTGCATAAACTGGCTACGGACCTACTCAGCGGGCTTTCTTTTTTTAAGAAATAAAGCTTACGCAAATTATTGGATGAGCTTTCACGCAGTGTTTCAGGGTGTTAAACCACAGCGTTCCGCCGGATTCTACTCGTTCGCACTGCGAGACACGGCGGTTTAACACCCCGAAACACTGCGTGAAAAAACTACAGGGCAAGCGGGCGCAAGTTCTGAAAAAGTTAAAACCGCCCTAGCATATCTCCACTTGCAGGCCATCATAGGCCAGGCGCACCCAGGGGGGCAGCGTGGCTTCTACTTCGCGGTGGCGGCCCAGCTGGTGACTGATATGGGTGAGGTAGGCCCGGCGCGGCTTCAACTCTTCGAGGATGGCCACGGCCTCGCTAAGGGTGAAGTGCGACAGGTGCGGCTCGTGGCGCAGGGCGTTAAGCACGATGGTGTCGGCCCCGCGCAGCTGGTCTAGGGTGCTGGCGGGCAAGTGGTTGGCATCGGTGAGGTAGGCGAGCCCCCCGAGGCGGAAGCCCAGCACGGGTAGCTTGTGGTGCAGGGCGCGCAGCGGCTGCACGGCCAGCCCCAGCACCTCAAACGGCTGCTGGTCGTCGAGGATGGGTTGCACGCTCAGCCGCGGCACGCCGGGGTATTTGTGCTCGGCAAAAACGTAGGCAAACTCCCGCTTGAGCTGGTCGAGCACCCGCTGCTCGGCAAAAATGGGCATCTCCTGCTGCTGCCGGAAGTTGAAGGGGCGCACGTCGTCGAGGCCCGCCGTGTGGTCCTTGTGCTCGTGGGTAAACAGGATGCCGTCGAGGTGGTCGATGTGGGCGCGCAGCATTTGCTGCCGAAAATCGGGCCCGGTATCGATAACGAGGCTGCGGCCTTCCACGGCCAGGTGCACCGACACCCGCAGGCGCTGGTCGCGGTAGTCGAGCGAGCGGCACACCGGGCAGGCACAGCCAATCATCGGCACGCCTGAGGAGGTGCCCGTGCCCAGGAAGGTTAGTTTCATAGGTTTCGCCTGGTGAAGTAGCTGGCAGCAAAGTAGTGATTGCCAACTACTTGCTAATTAACCCACGTACTGGCGCACCATGCGCACCAGGGCGTCAAAGTCCAGCGGCTTGGGCAGGTAATCGGTGATGCCCGCCTCGTGAAACTGCTCCATGGAGTAGTTGTTGGCGTTGCCGGTGATGGCAATAACGGGGAGCTCCCGAATGCGCGCGTCGGCATGGGCCCGGATGTCGCGGGTACAGTCCAGGCCGTTTTTAATGGGGATACTAATGTCCATCAGCACGCCATCGACGGGCTGGCTCTCGAGCTGGCGCAATACTTCGCCGCCATTTTTGGCAATGAGCACGCGGTATTTCTGTTGCTCCAGGATTTTACGCGTAATGGCTTGAATTACGCCGCTATCTTCAGCGATGAGAATGGTTTTGGGGGTAGCGCTGGGAGCCATAAGGGGGGTGTTGGGGGTGAATAAGGAAAGATTATAATGGAACGAGGACAATAAACAAGCAATAGGGCGCAATATCAGGCAAAAAAGCGCGCCACCCGGCGGCCGGCGGCCGCTAACTGCGAAAGCCCGACCGTGGGGCAGCTAGTGCTGAGCGCTTTACTGGTGCAACGGCGAGAGCTGGGCATTTTGCGAAAGCAGCGCGGGCTGCGCCGCCCCGAGCGACGCGCCTTGGTGGTGCGGGCGCGGGTAATCGGTAGCAGCTACTGCGTGGTGAGCTGGGTAGGGTAGTGGGCGATGAAGTGCGCGAAAAGCCGGTTTAGCTCGGGAATTCCGCTGGCTAAAACCTTGTTTTCCTTGTGTTTAACTGCTTTCTCCAGCGCCAGTGCCTGCGCTGCCAGCTGGGTAAGGCCCAGCGTGCCGGCCGTGCCCTTGAGCTGGTGCAGCAGCGGCTGCAACCCCTCCAGGTTGGCCGCTTGCCAGTGGGTGGTAGCTTGGGCCAGCACGCCGGTGGTTTCTTCCACAAACTCCACGTACAGCTCGTTGGCAAAGTCGATGCCCCCGAGCTGGAGCAGCTGCGCCAGCACCTCGGGGTCGATGAGTACGGGGGCCGCCGGGGCGGGGGCGGGGGCGGCGGGCGCGGGCGCGGTGGCCAGGGGAGGTATCCAGCGGGCCAGAATTTCGGCTAGCTGCTGGTGGCGCACGGGCTTGGCCAGGTAGTCATCGAGGCCGGCCTCCACAAAGCGGGCGGCATCGTCGGGCATGGAGTAGGCCGTCATGGCCACAATGGGCGGGCTGGCCGCGCCCAGCTGCTCCTTAATGGCGTGGGTGGCGGCAATGCCGTCGAGGCGGGGCATTTGAATATCCATTAGTATCAGCTGGTAGCCCGCATCGGGGGCAGTGGCGCGCGCAATGGCTTCGTAGCCGTCGCTGGCAATATCGACCTGGCAATTTAGCTTGGCCAGCAGGCGGGCGGCCACCTTCTGGTTGATGGCATTGTCATCAACCAGCAAAATGCGGGGGCCGGGGCCGGCGGCCGCTTCGCTTACCGGCGCACTGGGCAGGGCAGCGGGCGGCGGTGGGGGCAGGGGCGCGGCCGGGGCCGTTGCCAGGGCCAGGGCGGGTACCTGGCAGCGAATGGTAAACCAAAACGTGCTGCCCTCGCCCGTGTCCGACACCACCCCAATGGTGCCGCCCAGCAGCTCGGCCAGCTCTTTGCTGATGGCCAGCCCCAGCCCGGTGCCGCCGTAGGCTTTACTGGGCGTGGTATCGAGCTGCGTGAAACTGGTGAAAAGCCGCGCGGCATCGGTGGCCGAAATGCCAATGCCGGAGTCCTGCACCTCGAAGCGCAGGGTCTGGAAATCGTCCTCGTCGGGCGTGGCCGACACCACGACGCTCACCGAGCCCTGGGCCGTAAACTTGATGGCGTTGGCGATGAGGTTGGTCAGAATCTGGAGCAGGCGCGTTTCGTCGGTAACGACGACGGGGGGCGTGCCGGGGGCCAGCGTGCACGTAAAGCCCAGGTTTTTTTGGGTGGTGCGGTACTGAAACAGGGCCGTGACGCGGTCGAGCAGCGGGCCCAGCTCCAGGGGCGACTCGTTGAGGCGCATCTTGCCGGCTTGAATCTTGGTCAGGTCCAAAATATCGTTCAGAATGGTCATCAGTGATTCGGTGCTGGTGCCCAGCGTGTCCACGTAGTCGGCCTGCTCGCCATCGAGGCTGGTTTGGCCGAGCAGGTCAATCATGCCAATGATGCCGTTCATGGGCGTGCGCAGCTCGTGGCTCATATTGGCCAAAAACTGCGTTTTGGCGGCCGAAGCGGCTTCGGCTTCCTCCTTGGCCAGGCGCAGGTCGTCCTGGATGCGGCGAATTTCGGTGATGTCGCGCACGATGCCTTCCGTGCCAAACTCGGTGCGGCGGGCGTTCACGAGCACGCTCACGGGGTAATTGTTTTGGTGGCGCAGCTGGGTTTCGAAGTTGCGCAGCTCGCCGCGCTTGCGCAGGGTGCGCAGCAGCACCTGGTGGTGCTCGGGCTGCCAGTAAAAGTCCTCCACGTGGTAGCTGAGCGCCTCCACCGGGTTGTAGCCCATCACGTCGCGCACCGACGGGCTCAAAATGGTGAAGCGGCCCTCGCGGTCGGTGCGGTAGTAAATGTCCTGAAACGACTCGAAGATGGAGCGAAACTTCTCTTCCTGCGCGGCCAGCGCCAGCTGCGAGTTTTTGCTGGCCGTAATGTCCTGGGCCTGGCCCGAGATTTCCTCAAACGAGCCATCGGGCAGGTACACCGGGGCCATGTTCACGCTCAGCCAGATGCTGGGGGCCTTGGCCATGCGCAGCTGCACTTCCAGCTGCTGCGTGGCGCCCTGGCTGGCAGCCAAGTAGCTATTTACGAATAGCTTACGGGTTGCCTTGTCGGCCAGCGTGATGTCATTCTCAAACACGTTCTGGCCCTGCACGGGCGCCACGCCATTGCGCAGCTGGTAGAAGTCGGCGTAGTTGCGGTTGAACGACACCAGCACGCCGTGGCGGTCCACGTTCCACATCAGGTTGGCCCCGCTCTCAAAAATGGCGTTCAGGCGGGCGTTTTGGCGGGCCACGTGCTCTTCCTGGCGCTTGCGGTCAATGGCCAGCGCCACCTGCCCCGAGATAAAGTGTAGAATATCAAGGTCGCCGGGCGTGTAGAGGTCGGCGCGCTCGTACTCCTGCACCGTGAGCACGCCAATGGTGCGGTCGCCCACGCTCAGCGGCGAGGCCAGCAGCACGGCCGGCAGCCGCCCAAAGGCCGTCATCTCGCCGCTGCGCATCAGGCGCAGCAAGTCGGCCTGGGTGAAGAACAACGGCTGGCCCTGCTCAATCACGTACTCGGTGATGCCCAGCGAAAACGGCCGCCCGCCGCCCTGCTCAAAGTAGGCGTGCTGGTCGACGTAGTACACAAACTGGAGCTGCGTGCGGTTGTCGTCGCACAAGGCAATGAAGATGTTATCGGTTTCGATAACCTTGCCCAGCTCGCGGTGAATGGCCCCGTAGAGGGCCGGCAAGTCGTGGGCCGACACCGCCAGGTTGGCAATGCTGTAGTATACTTTTTGCAGGCGCTCGGCCTTAATGCGGTCGGTAATATCGTGCAGCACGGCGCGGGCGCTGGGCAGGCGGCCGGCCATCTGCTCGCTGCTCACCGAGCCAATGAGGTGCACCGGCCGGCCGGCCTTGGTCAGCAGCACGGTTTCGAGCTTGTTGAGCGCCTGCCCCTCGTAGAGGCGGCGCAGCTGATACAGCAGCTTGGCCCGGTAGTAGGGGTGCACCACGTCGGTGAGGGGGCGGCCCAGCAGCTCGGCTTCGGAGTAGCCCAGCTTTTCCTGCCCGGCCCGGTTCACAAACAGCAGCACGTTGGTGGCGCTCAGGTGCAGTATCAGGTCGTGCGAGCTGTCAAAAAACTCGCGCAGGTAGGTGGGTTCCGGCAGCGCCGGCATGGGCTTGCCGGCCGTCAGCTCGCCGTTGAGCTGGTAGCCCGCGCCCCACAGGCCCACTATCTGCCCCTGCTCATCGTGCAGCAGGTTGGCTTGCCACTGCATGGTAAAGACTTCACCCTCTTTGGTGCTGATTTCCGACTCGTAGTGCGTAGGGCCGGGCTCGGTACCGCCCAAAATGCGCGCCAGCCGCGCCGCCCGCGCCGCCTGCCGGTCGGGCGGGGCCAGCAGCTGGTGGTAGTGCTGGCCCAGCAGCTCGGCCCGGCTGTAGCCACTAATGCCCTGAAACGTTTCGTTGACGTCGATAAAAATACCCTGGCAGTCGAGCACCACGTAGGCAAGCTGCAACTGGTCGAGCATGAGCGCAGTAGCCGGCAACAGCGGCCCCGGAGAGTGAGCAAGCATAGAGATTGGTAGACGCGTCAGGAAGGCCGGAAATGTTGCTGGACCGGCGGGGGGCTTAGTTTTGGGTTGAATTTACGGCGGCCACGCCGTACTGCCTATTCTGTGCCAATATCTCCTCCCCGGCTGGTTTTCGCCGTCACCACCGACCTCAGCTACGACCAGCGGATGCAGCGCATCTGCGGCAGCCTGGCGCGGGCCGGCTACGCGGTGCTGCTGGTGGGCTGGCAGCGCCCGGCCTCGGTGCCGCTGGCCCCGCAGCCCTACGCCCAGCACCGGCTGCGCGGCTGGTTTCAGCACGGCAAATTATTTTATGTAGAATACAACTTGCGGCTGCTCTGCTACTTGCTGGGCCAGCGTGCCGCCGCCTGGGCCTGCGCCGACCTCGATGCCGCGCTGCCCACCTGGCTGCGCGCCCGGCTGGGGGGCCAGCCCTTCGTGTACGACGCCCACGAGCTGTTTACGGAGGTGCCCGAAGTGGTAGCCCGGCCCCGCGTGCAGCGCCTCTGGCAGTGGGTCGAGAATTTTGTGGTGCCCCGCGCGCAGCTGCGCTACACCGTGGGCCCGGCGCTGGCCCGGCTTTTTGAGCAGCGCCATCCTGGCTGCCCGTTTGCCGTGGTGCGCAACGTGCCGGCTGGGGAGAAGCAAGTGGCAGATTATCAGCAACAAATGCTGGATAATCACCAGCCGCCCACCCTGCTCTACCAGGGCGCGCTCAACGTGGGCCGCGGCCTGGCCGAGCTGCTCGACGCCCTGCCCCAGGTGCCGGCGCGCCTCGTTATCTGCGGGGAGGGCGACTGCTCGGCGGCCCTGCGCCAGCAGGCGGCCCGGCTGGGGCTGCTGACCTCTGAAGCATATCCGGCCGGGCAGGCCGAGTTTCGGGGCTACGTGCTGCCCGCTGCCCTGCGGGTGCTCACGGCCCAGGCCACGGTGGGCATTATGCTGCTCGAAAACACGGGGCTAAGCTATTATTACTCACTGGCTAATAAGTTTTTTGACTACGTGCAGGCCGGTATTCCGCAGCTCTGCATCGACTTTCCCGAGTACCACGCGCTCAACGAGCAGTACGAAGTAGCCGAGCTGGTACCCGACCTGCGGCCTGCCACCCTGGCCGCGGCGCTGGCCCGCCTGCTGCCCGGCGGCCAGCCCGGCCCGCACTACCACCGCCTGGCCGCCAACTGCCGCCGCGCCCGCACCGAGTGGAGCTGGCAGCAGGAGAAAAAAACGCTGGTGCAGCTGTATGCAGGCTTATTGGCTGTGCGGTAGGCTTTAGCCTGCCGGATTATCGCCTTGCCGTTAATTTTTACGCCAAGCTGTGCGGTAAGCTTTAGCTTGCCGGATTATTGCCTTCCCGTAATTTTCACGGCAAGCTAAAGCTTACCGCACAGCGTGCCGAATTATCTATTCCCCTGAATTTTTACGGCAAGCTAAAGCTTACCGCACACCCGCCATGCTTCCGCCCGAAATTATAGCGCAGCTAGCGCCCACCGCCGCCGACCCGCGCCCCGTGCTGCTGGCCGTGGCGGGCCCCACCGCCGTGGGCAAAACGGCCCTCACCGTGGCGCTGGCACAGCAGCTGGCCACCGAAATTATCTCAACCGATTCGCGTCAGTTTTTTCGCGAAATGAGCATTGGCACCGCCAAGCCCACCCCGGCCGAGATGCAGGGCGTGCCGCATCATTTCGTTGATTCCCACAGTATTACCGAAAGCTATAATGCCGGTCGCTTTGCGGCGGAGGCGGAAACGCGGCTGGCCGAGCTGTTTGAGCGCCACGCGGTGGTGGTGGCCACGGGTGGCTCGGGCCTGTACTTGCAGGCGCTCACCGATGGCCTCGACGACCTGCCGGCCGTGCCGCCCGCCGTGCGCCAGCAGCTGCAACACGAGCTAAGCGCCCTGGGCCTGCCCGCCCTGGTGGCCGAGCTAGCCCAAACCGACCCCACCGCCCACGCCCGCCTCGACCTGCAAAACCCCCAGCGCGTGCTGCGCGCCCTGGAAGTGACGCGCGGCACGGGCCGCCCGTTTTCCAGCTTCCACCGGGGGCCAGCGGCGGTAGCCGCCACGGCTGCCGCCCGGCCCTGGCGCGTAGTAAAAGTAGCCCTCACGCGCCCACGCGAAGAGCTGTATCAGCGTATTGACCAGCGCGTTATACACATGCTAGACGCGGGCCTGGTAGCCGAGGTAGAAGGCCTGCTGCCCTACCGCCACCACCAGGCGCTGCAAACAGTGGGCTACCAGGAACTATTCGGCTACCTCGACGGCAGCTACGACTACGCCGAAGCCGTGCGTCTGCTTCAGCGCAACACCCGCCACTACGCCAAGCACCAGCTCACCTGGCTGCGCCGCGACACGGGCTACCAGTGGGTGGAAGTGAACTAGTGAGCTAGTGAACTGGTGAGTTTGATGTTCTGGCCGCGCAAATAGCGCGAATTGAACATCAAACTCACCAGCTCACCACTCACCAGTTCACCTATACTGAAAGTATTTCCACCATGCGCATGAAGCTCTGGTTTATCACCTTGCGCTTGTTGATGGTGTCCTCAAAGGGCGTGTACATGAGCTTGCGGTCCACGATGCCGGCCATCACGTTTTTCATGCCGT
>CAXTFI010000200.1:0-9374 GCA_964243255.1 uncultured Hymenobacter sp. | reverse complement strand
GTCCTTGCGAGCGCAGCGCGGCAATCGCCCCAGAACGAAATCGTTCGGGTGTCGTGCCAGGGCGATTGCCGCGCGGCGCTCGCAAGGACAAAAGCCTACTCTCCGCAAATGGCCGAAAAATCGAGTATTTTTGATATGATAGGGCCCGTGATGATTGGGCCCAGCTCATCGCACACGGCCGGGGTGGTGCGCATTGCGCGGGCGGCCATCCGCATCCTGGGGGCCCTGCCCACTGAGGCGGTTATCACGTTCTACAACTCGTTTGCCCGTACCTACGAAGGGCACGGCTCCGACCGCGCCATTGTGGCGGGGCTACTGGGCTACGCGCCCGACGACACCCGCATTCGCACCGCCTTTGAGCACGCCACTGAGGCCGGGCTGCGCTACACGTTTCAGAGCGTGGGCAACGCCTCGACCCTGCACCCCAACACCATTAAGCTGAACCTGACCGGCCCCGACGGCTATCAGGTGGAGGTAATTGGCCAGAGCCGGGGCGGCGGCGTTATCCGCGTGGTGGAGGTCGATGGCTTCGGCTGTGACTTTTCGGGGGGCCTGCACACGCTCATCGTCGATGCCAAGGACGTGCCGGGCTCCATCGCGTTCATTGCCTCCGTCATTGCCCACGACGACTGCAACATTGCCACCATGTTTGTGTCGCGCAAGGGCCGCAACGAGGCCGCCCGGCAATTTATCGAGATGGATAGCCCCATTAAAGACCTCACCCTGGCTTACTTGCGCCATCTAAGCTGGGTGCAGCGCATTACCTATATTCCAACCCTTGCCTAAAATTGGGCTATTTCTGCCTGATAATCAAGGTGAAAACCGGGCGAAGGAGCGTAACGTCGCGGGCCGGCCGGCGATATACCTGCAGCGCGGCCGCCCACCTGCGGTGTGCGGGCGATGAAAATATCCGCGGCCGGCCCACGTTTATTTGCCGGGCGGCCTCTATTGAGAAACTACTAGCTCTTTCTGAACTATGACTGCACCAAGTACTTACCGGCTCCGGGTGGCGCTGGGGCTGGCGGGCCTGCTGGCCGCCGGGCCGCTGGCCGCCCAAACCGCGCAGCCCGAGCGCCTGGCTTCGCCCCCGGCCGCGGCCCTGCCCTCGGCGGCGGCCGCCGCTACGGGCCCCTGGACGCTGCAGCGCGCCATCGACTACGCGCTAACCCACAACCTGGGCGTGCGGCTCAACCAGCTCACGGCCCAGGGCAACGCCCAGGTACTGCGCCAGAGCAAGGCCGCGCTGCTGCCCACCGTAAACCTGAACGCCACCCAGGGCTGGAACTACGGCACCTACGTAAACCCGGTAACCTCGCAGTTTCAGAACGCCACGACCCGCTCCAACAACTTCGCGGGCCAGGCGCAACTGGTTATATTTCAAGGCTTTCAGCTGCGCAATACCATTAAGCGCAACGGGCTCGACTACGACGCCAGCGTGCAGGATATTGAGAAGGCCCGCAATGACCTGAGCCTCAACGTGGCGTCGCAGTTTTTGCAGCTGGTGCTGGCCCAGGAGCTGGTGCGGGCCAACCAGACGCGCGTGGCCAGCGACCAGGCCCAGATAGCCCGCTCCCGGATTTTGCTGAAGGCGGGCAGCATTCCCGAAAGCACGCTGCTCGACAGCCAGAGCCAGCTGGCCACCGACGAGCTGAACGTGGTAACGGCCCAGAACCAGGCCGACCTGGCCCGCCTGGCGCTGCTGCAGCTCCTGAACATCGACCCGGCCACGGCCCAGGGCTTTGCCATTGAGGTGCCCGCGCTGCCCGACCCCGACCAGGAGGCGCCCTACGCCATCGATCTCAACCAGGCCTACCAAACGGCCGCCACCACCCTGCCCGAAATCAGGGCCGCCGACCTGCGCGTGCAGAGCGCCCGCAGCAGCATCGACATTGCCCGCGGGGCCTACTACCCGCGGCTATTCTTGAGCGGCTCGCTTTCTACGCTGTACTCGTCGTCGCAATCGACCCGCCTGTTTACGGGCGATTCTATTGCCTCGCCGCCCATCCCGGTGCTGCAGCGCACGGCCGGCGGGCTCACGCCCACCTCGTTTGTGGTGCCCACTGGCAAGCAGCCCACGTTTGAAACGCTGCCCACGCGCTACTTCGACCAGCTGAGCAACAACTACGGCAAGGCCATCCAGTTCAGCCTGCAAATCCCGATTCTCAATGGCTTGCAGGTGCGCACGAACGTGCAGCGCGCCCTCATCAACGAGCAGGCGGCCGGGGTGCGGGCCGAGCAGGCCCGCCTCACGCTGCGCCAGAGCATCGAGCAGGCCTACGCCGATGCCCGCGCCGCCCAGCTGCAGTACGCGGCTGCCACGCGGCAGGTAGCGGCCCTCACGCTCACGCAGCGCAACTCGGAAATCCGCTTCAACAACGGCCTGCTCAACGGCACCGAGTTTAATATCTCCAAAAACAACCTCAACTACGCCGTTTCCAACCAGTTGCAGGCCAAGTATACCTTCATTTTCCGCCGCAAGGTGCTGGATTTTTACCAAGGCAAGCCGCTGGCGCTGTAAATGAGCAAGTGAGTAAATGAGTAAGTTTTTTAGCTGCTCATTTACTCACTTACTCATCTACTCATTCACTCATTAACTAGATGAAAAGCAACCGATTACTTATTATTCTGGCGGTCCTGGTGGTCGTGCTCATTGGCGGCTATGCCGTGGCCAAGAAACAAGGCTGGGTGGGCAAGCCCACCGGCATGGAGGTAACGGCCGCCGCCGCCGGCCCGGCCACCATTGTGGAGAAAGTGAGCGCCTCGGGCAAGGTGCAGCCCGAAACGGAAGTGAAAATTTCGCCCGACGTATCGGGCGAAATCATTGAGCTCTACGTGCACGAGGGCGACTCGGTGAAGAAAGGCCAGCTGCTGCTGCGCATCCGGCCCGACAACTACGTGGCCATGGTGAGCCAGCAGTCGGCCGCCGTGGGCACCCAGCGCGCCAACGTGGGCCAGGCCCAGGCCCAGCTAGAGCAGCAAACCGCCAACGCCAAGCAAACCGAGCTCACCTACCGCCGGCAGGCCTCACTGTTCAAGCAAAAAGTGATTTCGCAGTCGGACTACGAAGCCGCGCAGGCCGCTTATAACGCCTCGCAGGAGCAGCTAAAGGCCATTCGGGCCCAGATAACGGCCGCCCAAAGCACCGTGCGCAGCGCCCAGGCCGGCTTGCAGGAAGCCCAGAAAAACCTCAACAAAACCACCATCTACGCGCCGGTGAGCGGCACCGTGAGCAAGCTCAATGTGAAGAAGGGCGAGCGCGTGGTGGGCACCACCCAAATGGCGGGCACCGAAATCATGCGCATTGCCAACCTCAACAATATGGAGGTGCGAGTGAGTGTAAATGAGAACGATATCATTCGGGTGCAGCTCGGCGACTCGGCCGAAGTGGAGGTTGATTCCTACACCACCCAGAACGAGAAATTTAAGGGTATTGTGACGGCCATTGCCAACACGGCCAAGGACGCCCTCACCGCTGAGGCCGTGACCGAGTTTGAGGTGCGCGTGCGCCTGCTGCCCGAGAGCTACCGCCACCTCATCAAAACCAGCCCCAAGGGCCCCGCCACTGTGCCGTTTCGGCCTGGCATGACGGCCTCGGTCGACATTATTGCCGAGCGCAAAAGCGGCGTGCTGAGCGTGCCGCTGGCCGCCGTAACCACCCGCTCCGACTCGGTCGCTATCAAGGAAAGCCAGGGCGGCGGGCGCATGGGCGGCGGCCGCAGCACCGGCACGGCCGCCGCTGTGGACCAAAGC
The DNA here is from genome assembly GCA_964243255.1 of uncultured Hymenobacter sp. GTDB lineage: Bacteria > Bacteroidota > Bacteroidia > Cytophagales > Hymenobacteraceae > Hymenobacter. The sequence continues at coordinate 5,624 of CAXTFI010000200.1, read as the reverse complement.
AAGCCCGCGCCCAAGGCGGAAATTAAGGAAGTGGTATTCGTAATAAAGGACGGCAAGGCCGTGCTCACACCCGTAAAAACCGGCATCAGCGATTTCCAGAACATTGAAATCGTGAGTGGCCTGGCGGCGGGCACCCAGGTGGCCAGCGGCCCGTTCCGCGCCGTATCGAAAACGCTGAAAGATGGTGCTACCGTGGTGGTGAAGGACGCGGGCAGCCTCAGCAAGGAAGCCTTGGCCGACGCGGGGAAGTAGCAGTATTCGCTACAAGCGGACGCCAGAGGAGCAGGACGGTCTTTTTTTATATTGCCTGCAATGGTTAAAACTCACATTCTTACGCTAAGCCTGCTACTAACCGGCGTGGCGTATCCGGCCCAGGCTCAGCAAACGGTTCCTCCCGTCGACACGGCGGCGCACAAGTACCAGACGCTGCCCGGTGCGCCGCGCGCGCCCTGGTACCGCAGCAAGCTGGTGCGCGCCAGCGTGGTGCCGGCCGCGCTCATCGGCTACGGCATCAGCGTGATTGACGACCACGGGTTTTATTCGTCGTACGATGCCCGGCGCGACATTCAGCACAATTTTCCGGGCTTCAGCAACCACCTGGATGACTACTTGCAGTGGTCGCCCTACCTGGAGCTGGGGGCCGTGCTGGCCTTTGGGGTAGACGGCCGCAACGACCGCGCCAACCTGGCCCTCATTCTGGCTAAGTCGGAGGCCCTGATGCTGGGCTCGGTCTATATTATCAAGGTCAGCACCAACCACTTGCGGCCCGATGGGTCCGACTACCGCTCGTTTCCGTCGGGCCACACGGCGCAGGCGTTTTTGGCGGCCAGCATCGTGCACACCGAGCTGCGCGACAAAAGCCAGTGGTACGGGGTGGGGGCCTATGCGCTGGCCACCACCGTGGGCGCGTTTCGGATGCTGAACAACAAGCATTGGGAGGCCGACGTGTTTGCCGGGGCGGGCGTGGGCATCTTATCGGCGCACCTGGCCTACCTCTCGCACCGCCACCGCTGGGGCCGTCGGCCCGCCGACCGGCCGGGCGTGGGCCTGAAGCTACCCCAGCCCGCTACGGGCGAGTGGCAATTCAGCCCCACCATGCTGCCCGGCGGCGCGCTGGGTGCGTACGTGAGTTGGCAAGCCAGGTAGAACGGTGTGGTGTAAGCTTTAGCTTGCACGCGAGCGCCGCGAGCAGGCGGTACCGCGCTAAACGGCCTAACCGCAAGATCCGAGCTGCGCTCGCGTGCAAGCTAAAGCTTACACCACACCCACATTACCCAAACACCTTGATTTTCTCGCCTTTGCGCTTGGTGCGCACGTACTGCCGGATAATCTGCTGCACGTCTTTATTATCGGCGTAGGGCTGCACCGCCTCGCGAAAATCGGCCAGCTTGCGGGCCGTAAACGTTTCATCGACGTAGCCGAAGCCTACGTAGCGACCATTCTCGACGACGACCAGCGACTTCTCCTCGGCGCGCCGGCCGGTGCCGATGACCACGAACGACTCGTGCTCGTAGGTGATGCTGTCGATGGCCTCGTCCACGCGCTGGTTGTAGCTCTCGGGCGGCTCCTGGCCCACGCAGGCCCCCTGGCACTGGTGCACCTGGTAGGCAAAGCACGAGCTTTCAGTTTTGTAAAGCCCGCACAGCTTTTGACACAGGTTGTACTTCGCAACCTTGTGATACAGAAAGCCTTGCGCCTTGTACTGGTTGCCGAGCGCAATAATAGGAATCTCCGAGTTGCGGGCGTCGGCGCGGCCGTAATAGAGGCGCTTGTAGCCCTCGTCGTCGGTTTTGAGGTAGATGCCCGCCGGAAACACCGAGCGCCGCTGGGCCCGGTTGTAAGCCGGCTTGAGCTGCTTGATTAGGTGCGACTCGTAGAGCAGCGCCACCAGCTCCGAACCCGTCAGCTCGTAGGTAATATCGGCAATGGAGTTCTTGAAATCCAGGCTCTTGCGCGACTTCACATCCACCGCAAAGTGCTGCTGAATGCGCTTGTAGATGTTGATGCTCTTGCCCACGTAGATGACCTCGCCGGCCTCGTTGTGGAAGTAGTACACGCCCGTTTCCTGGGGCAGGGAAGCTACTTTCTCGGGGGTAATGAGCGGAGGCAGCAGCGCCGTTTTGATGGCCTGGGCCATGGCCGCCACGCGGCGGGGGCTGGGCTTTTTTTCGGCAGCGGCCGACGCTGACCGGCCGGCCGGCGCCAAGGCATCGACCCGCGCCAGGGCATCGGCGGCGCTGGCCTCGGCGGCATCGCTGGCCTCGGTGATGCGCAGCAGGCGGTCGAAGAGGATGGCCGTGGCCTCAGCGTCGCCGGCGGCGCGGTGCCGGCCTTCGAGCGGAATACCGATATTCTGGCACAGCTTGCCCAGGCTATAGCTCGGCTGGCCGGGTATCAAGGAGCGGCTAAGGCGCACGGTGCACAGCGTTTTGCGCGAGTAGTTGTAGCCCAGGTCGGCAAATTCTTTCTTGAGGAAAGAATAGTCAAAGCGCACATTATGAGCCACAAACACGCAGCCGTCCGTCATCTCCACTACCTTGCGGGCCACCTCGTGGAAGCGCGGCGCATCGGCCACCATGTCGTTGGTGATGCCCGTGAGCTGGGTAATAAAGGGCGGAATGGCCCGGCCGGGGTTCACCAGCGTGGTGTAAGAATCAACCACCCGCTGGCCGTCGTGCACGAAGATGGCGAGCTCCGTGATGCGGTCGTTGGCGGGCTGGCCGCCGGTAGTCTCAAGGTCAATAATGGCGTACAAAGGCGGCGGGAAAACGGGGAGGATTGCTAACAAAGTTAGAGAGCGGATGGTTGCCAGCGGTACCAGTCAGTGATTAAAGCGAGGTAGCGACTAATAACAGTGGCGGTCTACTCACATTTGCCAATACCCAGTTTGGCTACTTCTGCGATGGACCCTCGCCGCGTTCCTGCCATCTCTCACGACTCTGGCCGTGGTCTTACGCTTTCGGTGACGGGGTAGTGGAGCGGTGAAAAAACCCGAATACCCGAATAGTCGCGTGGCTACGCCGCCTGCTCACCCCGAGTCACCCGTTTTCCTTGACAATCAGCCGCAGCCATGAAGCCAAATCCAACTACCTGGGTTGATGTTAGTGGCGTAGATATTGTATTCGGCTTATTCGCTCTGCTATCGCTCATTACAGGCATCCAGCTGCTCCGTGAATACCATCGGCTAGCTTTGGCTGATGGTATGATTTCGGGAAAGGACCTTTTGGGGACCTTCGCACCGTGGCCGTTGGCTTGCCTACTCGGCTGGGTTGCCTATACCAACGTTAATGAGCACCATTTACTACGCGGGGAGTGCCGCTACACAGCGGCGCGGGTGTACCAAAACCGGCGCTACAAGGGCGACCAGGAATCACGCTTTGAGTACTGGGTGCGGGGCAAGCGCTACCACTTTGATGCCAACATGGGCTGGCGCGGGGGCTGGCACACGCTGGATACGTGGTGGTACGTGCGCTATGCCGTGCCCGACCCGAGCGTGCATGAGTTTGTGAACCAGGCCGTGGCCGATACCGTGCGCTACGCGCCGGCCAGGGGCTGGGCCAGCATGCTGGCCCCGGTGATGCCCGCGCGGCCGCCCGTGTCGCCCCCGGCCCGGCTGCCCGTCCCGGCTAAGGCCGTAGAGTCATCCGGGCTGGCTGCTCCGCGGGATAGTCAGCTGCCCCCTCGCGCCTTATTTCCGCCACCAGCTTCCCCCCTGCACTATGCTTTGCCTGGCGAGCCGGGCTATAAGCCAGGGCAACAGACCCGGTAAAGACAGAAAGCCCGCCGATATCGGCGGGCTTTCTGTCTTTACTCGGAATCAGCCTACTTAGCCTTGTTCATCGCCAGCCAGTTTTTGGCTTGCAGAATAGCATCGTGCTGCTGCTGAAATACCGACTTGGCACCGGCTGGTACGTCGGCCGAGGCCAATACCGTTTCGTAGGCTTTCAGGGCCGTAGCCTCACCGGTTTCGGCGGCTTCGAGCACGGCTGCGTCGTCCTGGCCCGTAATGGCCGACTTGATGTTAATCCAGCCCCGGTGCACGGCGGCGGCGGCATCGGTGGCTACGCTTTCAATGGTAGTAGTTTCGGCGGCGTCGATGCCGTACTGCTTGGCAAACGCTTCAAGGTCAGATACGAAACCAGCGCGCTGCTGCGAAAATTGGCTCAGCTTGGCTTTAGTTTCGGTGTTTTTCACTTCTTCGGCAGCCTCCTGGTAGCCTTTTACCGACGTGCGGTTGAGGTTGAGGATGTCGGTAAGAGCGCGGGAGATGGTTTCGTTAGCCATGAGTTTCAGTTGGAAGTTGAAGTAAGGTGAATGGTGCGGCGCAGTAGCCACAATCATATTGCTTTACGAGCGAAGACGGGGCCAGGGTTACAACAAAGCTTGCGAGCCCCGGCAGCTAGCCTACCGGCTGCGGGTGCTGGGCACGGAGGGCAGCTGCGGCTCGGGAGCCAGCGGGGGGCGCTTGCCGCGCACCTGGTCCAGCAGCTTGGTTATAAAGCCGCGGTCGTCGGTGGGGTCTTTTTTGGTGGCCTCGCCATCGCCCACGTCGCCGAGCAGAAAGCCCCAGGCCTCGGTATCCTTGTTGGCGTCGAGCACCACCTTGATAACGGCCGACAGCGGCACGCTCAATATCATGCCCGGCGTGCCCCACAGCTGCGCACCCAGGATAAGGGCGATGATGGCCGTGAGCGGGTTGAGGCTCACTTTGGAAGCCGTAATGAGCGGCGCCAGAATGTTATCCGAAATAAACTGCACCAGCATAAACACCCCCACCACGGCGAGGCCGTGCGTGAGCGAACCCGTTTCCACGTACGTGATAAGGGCCGGAATGATGGACCCCACAATGATGCCGATGTAGGGCACCACGGCCAGCACGGAGGCAAAAATGGCGAAGAAAATGGCGTACTTCACACCCAGCGCCAGCAGCCCAATGGCGTTCATAATGGACACCACCACGATAACCGTGAACAAGCCCGACATATAGCCCTGCACCACGTTCTGGATATTATCGACCGTGTGCAGCACCATCGTGCGCTTGTCGGCCTCCACAAAGCGGAACATGAATTGTCGCAGGTGGTCGCGGTAGTACAGAAAGCAAAAAATATAGATGGGTATCAGCGTCACGGTGCTCAGCACGCCCAGCGTGGTGTTGAGGGTCGAGCCCAGGTACTTGCTTGATTGCTTCTGGATGGCAGTCAGCGACGAGTCAATGACTTGGTCGTGGCTCATGGGCTGAAAATGAAACCGTTGGCTCAGGGCCTGCTGCTGCTGGTCGAAGAGCACCACCAGCTTGCTCTGGATGAGCGGCAGCTCACTGCGCAGGCTGATAATTTGGGAGCCGAAAAACGTAAACAGCCCCGCAATCCCCAAAAAAACCAGCAGGATAGCCGCGGCAATGGCCAGCATGCGCGGCCAGCGCCATTTTTCGAGCCGCGTCACGAGCGGCATCAGCAGCAGGCTCAGCAGGATGGCGTAAATGAGCGGCAGCAGCAGGTCGTCGAGCTTGTGCAGCACAAACACCAGCAGCGACAACCCAATGAGCACAAAGGTGTAATGTACTACGGCTGACTGCTTTATCTCGGTAGGGGCGTGGTTGAACGACTGGCCCGGCAGGTTGCGGG
>CAXTFI010000199.1:0-9382 GCA_964243255.1 uncultured Hymenobacter sp. | reverse complement strand
TGCAGGAAATCCGGCGCTTTTTGCAGGCCATCTCGCCCCAGCCGCGCGACCTCTCGGCCTCGGCCTACCTCGGCGATTTGCTGGTGACGGCCTACTCGCAGTTTTCACGCAACCGCACCTTTGGCAACATGGTGGGCCGCGGCTACTCCGTGAAGTCGGCCCAACTGGAAATGAACATGGTGGCCGAGGGCTACTACGCCGTCAAGAGCATCCACGAGCTCAACCGCCAGCTCAAGGTGAACATGCCCATCACGACGGCCGCGTATAATGTTCTCTATGAACGTATTGCGCCGGCCGTGGAGTTGGAGATTTTGAAGGAAAAGCTTAGGTAACAACTGCTTTTAGTAGCTGCTGCGGGCACTAAACATCATGCTGGTAAAAATCAGCAGGAAAAAAACAGCTCCTGCTAGCTGCCAATACGTTCGGGTCAGCGTCAACTCATCCGTAAACAGAAACCGGGTGGGCTGTTCAGGGTCATACACCACATAAGCGTCGCTGTTAATAAACGAGTCGTTGTCATGACGGTTATCTTGACTTTCTCCTTCTACTAGTCCCCCCTGCAGGTCCTGAAAACGCACGCGTGGCACCAGAAAAGTACGTCTACCTCGCCGCTCTTCGCGCAGGTCCGCTACAATACCGGCTGCCACTATTCCGTGGTACCGTAAACGGTTCACTAGCCGAATGATACGAAGCAGTCTAACTACTGCCACCGAACACGCCACCACAAAAATCAATGTAAACCAATCCATCACTGCCAAATTACGGCATCACTAGGAACAGTTGGCTCGCTGCAACAAACTCTCCTCCCAACCCGTTATATTTGCAACTGTTACGAAGAAAGTAAGGGGCCGGGCGCACGGCCCAACCCCTTACCCAACTACCGGAAGATGTAGGTGAGTACTAGCGCGGCCAAAGCCTTTGCTAGCCCGCCCGCAAACCCCACCAATGCCGCCGTACCGATGGCATCGAGTAGTTTCTTCGCGTTGTCCCGTTTCATTGGTGATGAAGTGAAGGGTTCCAACAAACCCCCGCTTCTGAAACCCCGACTGTTAGCGCAGCCGGGGTTTCTCTTTTTCAAGAGCTACCGTAGGCCGGGGGACATACCCAACGCGCATGGAGCAAAGGTAGCCGTAGCATCTTTCGGGCGCTAGTCACTGCGCTCCTACTTCTAACAAATATGTCCAACTGGCTACCCCTGGCCCTGCTCACGGCCCTGTGCCTGGCGGGCTACAACTTCTTTATCAAGCTGGCGGCGGCGCACCTGCCGCCGGCCGTGGGCGCGGTGGTATTACAATTGGTGGCCGCCGGGCTGGGCGCAGCGTGGCTGCTGCGCCTTAAGCTGCTAGGGCAGCCGCTGGCCGTGTCGGGCCGGGGGCTGGGGCTGGCGGCGCTGGCCGGGCTGAGCGTGGGGCTAGCCGAGATTCTGACCTTCGTGGTATTCAAGCGCGGGGTGCCGGCCGCCGTGGGCACGCCCGTGATTGTAGGCGGCTCCGTACTGCTGGCGGCGGCGCTGGGTTTGGTGGTGTTGCGCGAAAGCCTCACGCTGGCCCAGGCCGGTGGCTTGGGGCTGATTGTGGTGGGCATTGGGCTACTGGCCAAGAGTTAGTTATTTATTAATTAGCTATGATTAATACCGAACAAGGGGCTGCGTGGGTGATACCGGGATGATGCACACCAGCTCATTCCGATAGCTCACGGGTGCCCCTGGGGGCACCGCGCTGGCCGGCAGCACTTCCACTTCGCCGGTGGGGCCGGGCCGGGCGGCGGGCACGTCGTAGACCACTAGCAGCGGCAGCGGGCGCTGGCCGGCGCGCAGGGCGTAGTGCTGCCAGCAGAGGGCGTAGGCCCGCGGCTCGACCCACACGCGGCGCAGCGGCTGGGTGCGCAGCCAGGCGTAGGCCTGGCGCAGGGCCACCTGCTGCCGGGCTTGCTCGGTGAGGATAGCCTGCTCGCGCTGCAGCCGGTAGCCGCCGTAAGTGGCTAGCACCAGGGCCAGGGCCACTAAGCGCAGCCTGGGTGGGAGCGTTAGATAGCGGCCGGCCGGCAGACTGGCCACTACCGCCTGCCCCACAGCCCACGCCGTGTGCGCCAGCAAGGCTACCAGCAGAAAAAAAGCCAGCAGCACCACCAGCAGCGTGCGGGCCGGCGGCAACACCTGCTGCACCCCGGCCAGCCCCAGCCACAGCCCCAGCTGCGCATAAAGCAGCCAGCCCAGCCGGCGCGTGGGCCCCGGCAGCGGCCCCCACCGCAGCGCGGCCGGGGTCAGCACCAGCACCAGTACGTAGGCGGCCGCGCTTAGCCCCCGCTGGCCCAGTAGCTCGGCGGCCGTGCCCAGCAGAAAGGGGCCGACCGCGGCCCGAAACTCCGGCCCCGCGTGCCGGGCCACGTAGGGGTTGGCCAGCAGCGCCGGCCAGCCCGACACCGCCCCAATGGGCGCGGACAGCACCACCACGCCCAGGGCAATGCCCAGCGTGGCCACGGCCAGCTGCGCCAGCCGCGCGGCGCGCCCACGGTCCGGGCCGCGGGCAAAGCTCACTAGCAAGCCCAGCCCCAGGCCCAGCAGCGCGTAGAGGTGCGTGGGCACGGCGTACAAACCCAGCACGCCGCTCAGCCCAAATACCCCCCAGGCCAGCTGCCGCACCGGCCGCCGCCCCCTGGGCCGCAGCAGCTCCAGGGTGGCAAACAAGCCGGCCAGCGCCGCCGTCAGCGCCCAGGCGTAGCCCCGCCCGGCCACGGCGTAATACACCGCCAGGGGCGAGAGCCAGTACAGCCCCAGCCCCAGCGTGGCCACCCCAAACCGCAGGTAGCGCAGGGCCAGCGCGTACAGCACGGGCAGCGTGAGCAAGCCCAGCAGCGTGGGCAGCAGCCGCAAGGCCAGCCGCGGCGAGGCCCCCGGCAGCAAGGTATGCACCAGGCCCACCAGCAGGTTGGGCCAGACGTGGTTGTTGGGAAAAGGATAGTAGCTGGCCGTGACGGCCGCGCCCGGCAGCACCCAGTAGTCGTAGGACGCCAGCTCGTCCAGGCTAAGCGAATAATAACCAGCATAATACCCGCGCGCACCCGCCACAGCCAGCAGCAGTAGCCCCGCCAGCGCCCGCTGCGCCGGGCGCAGCCGCCCCCAGGGCCGGGCCAGCGCCGCCAGCCCCCGCCCGAACCCGGTGGGGCGCGGCCGGTGGGGCGGCCGGCCGCCCCACCGGCCGCGCAACCACCCCCAAAGCACCCCGGCCCCCAGCGCCGTGCCGGCCAGGCCCCCGCGCAGCAGCTGGTAACGCATGGGCGTGAGCGGCACCGCCACCGTCTTCCCAAAAAATCCAAACCCACTGCGCGCCCCGCTAGCGAGCAAGTCGGCATAGTTGGTGAGGCCGAAGAGCAGGGCCAGACTCGCCGCCGCCGCAAACAGCAGCAGCAGCTGAAACCGAATAAGAAAGCGCATAAGCTACGTAATCAGGCCCTTAGACACCTACTGACCAAGCCAAAATCAGGGGGCCACAAAAATATCCAGTAGGCCGTTGTGATGGGCCGGCGCGCCCGCCACGGGCGGGCCGTACGGCACCTGGTGGGCGCCGGGCTTGCTCACCAGGTAGCGGTAGCGCACCCCAGGGCGGGGGCGGTCGTCAATTTGCCAGGGCTGGCCCCACAGCCGGGTGTGCACGTAAAAGCGCAGCACCAGCCGGTGCACCGGCTCGGGGGCCAGCACCGGACCCACGGGCTGGTGGCTCAGCCACTGCCCCCCCGCCAGGTAGGTCAGCCAGAGGCCTTGCTGCAAGCGGTTGTAGCGCTCGATAAAGAACAGTTCGGCCCCCGCAAAGGCCAGGCCCCCAACCAGGAGCAGCCCCAGCCCCCACCGGTGCCGGGCAGCCGAGGCCGGCTGCCGCAGGCCCCAGTCTAGCAGCAGGGCCACTATTATGCTCAGCATCTGCACTTTATAAAAAAGCGTGCGCTCGGGCGACTGCACCCGCTGCGCCAGCACCAGCAGGTAGGGCGCGGCCACAAACCACACGCTCGGTAGCCCCAGCTGGCGCACCAGCCGGGCGGGAGCGGCGGGCAGGCGCCCGGTGGCCGCCCGCCGCCATTGGGCCGCGAAGCCCAGCAGCACTACCAGCAGCGGCCCGATTCCCAGCCAGCGGTGGCCACTCAGCCAGCCTTCTGTGTACCAGACGTAGCGCGGCAGGGCCCGCCAAAACTCGCCCGGCGGCAAAGACACCACGTACTCGTTGTGAAACAGCAGGCCGGGGCCCGAGAGCAGCAGCAGCGGGGCGTAGAGCAGCCCCGCCCCCACCAGCGTCAGCAGCCCCAGCCCCACGGCCAGCCCCAGCGCCCCCCAGGCCCGGCGGCGCGCTAAAACGAGACCCAGCCAGCCGTAGGCCGAAAACAGAAAGTAGGCGTGCGTGGGCACCACGTACAGCCCCACCACCCCGCTCCCCACCAGGGCCGCCCACGCCACCTGCAGGCGCCGCCCGGTGCTAGCCGGGGCCGAGAGCGCTAGCCCGGCAAAGAACCCGATGGCGACCAGCCCGCCCAGCAGCGCGTAGCCGCGCCCCGTCACGCTGTGGTAAAAAGCCAGCTGCGTGACGCTGAATAAGCCCACGGCTACCAGGGCCACGCGGAAGTTGCTGCGCCGCAGCAGCCCCAAAAACCAGCCCGCCGTGGCCGCCGTGCTCACCAGCAGCACCGGCAGGCGCATACTCCACCAAAAACCGGGGTAGACCTGGTAAAATACCCAGTCCAGCGTGTTGCTCAGCACGTGGTTGTTGGGCATGGGGTAGGCTGCGCTCACCGTGAGCAGGGAGGCGCGCACAAATACCTCGTAGGAAACGGCATCGTCGCCGGGCGCAATAACCAGGCTATAGTAGCCCCGCAGCGCCGTGAGGGCCAGCAGCAGGCCCCCGGCCAGCCGGCGCTGCCTTGGTTGCAGCGCCCGCCAGCTTTGCCCTAGTGCCCGCCCTATGAGCGCTACTTCCTGGCCCAGGGCTTGCCGGCTGGCCCGGCCCGCGGCGCCTCGGGCCAACAGCCGGGCCGCCAGCCCTGAGCCAACCGCCAAGGCCAGTAAGGCGCGTCGCAGGCCCGTGAACTCAGCCGCCGTGTAGGCCCGCGGTGCCCAGTGGTAAAACTGGCGCAGCCCCGCCGCCTCGGGCCAGCTGGCCGAATACAGCACCAGCGCCGCGTAGCCCGCGCAGGCCGCCAGCACAGCCAGCGTCAGCACCCCATAAAAACGAGGCATCCTCTTGTCTAGTAGCACGTTGTAAATTATAAATACGAATTCGGTCAAAAGTCACGCGGTACAAATCAGGCTTTTGGGCAATACGCCGCACCGCGTTCAGGGCAGCACAAATACGGTGAAGGTGTGGCAGTTGGCGGCGGGCGGCCCGGCCACCACCCGGCCCCCGACCACGGGGCGCTCGCCCGGCTCGGCGAGCAGGTAGCGGTAGCGCACGCCGGGCCGCGGCCGGGCATCGAGCTGCCAGGGTTGGTCGCCGGGCCCGCCGAAATCGGGCCGGGCGTAGCAGTGCAGCAAAAACCGGTGCACCGACGAGGGTGCCAGCACTGGCCCCGGCGGCTGCCGCCGCAGCCAGGCAATGCCGGGGCGCGCCAGCTCCCGCCCAAACCGGGCGCGCCACATGGCCTCCTGCTTCTCTACGCGCCAGAGCTGCAGGGCCGCAAAGGCCAGGGTAGCGCCCCCGAGCGCGCCCCGTACCAGCCGCCGATTGGCCGCCGCCGCCCGGCCCAGCCCCCAATCAGCAACCAGGGCCAGCAAAATGAAAGTGTACTGCGCCTTGTAGAGCAGCGTGCGGTCGGGCGGGTAGGAGCGCTGCGCCACGGCCAGGGCGTAGGGGGCCAGCATCAGCCAGGCGCTGGCCAGCCCCAGCTGCCGCACCGGGCCCGCGAGCCGGGCCGGCAGCCGCCCCGCGGCGGCCAGCCGCCGCAGCCCCAGCAGGCCGGCCAGCGCCGCCAGCGTCAGGGGCAGCCACAGCAGCTGGTAGGGCTGGCGGACATTGGCCACCACGTAGCCCCAAAACTCGGCGGGCGCCAACGGGGCCATGTAGCGGTGGTGCAGCAGCAGCTGCGGCCCCGAGAGCAGCAGCAGCGGGGCGTAGAGCAGGGCCGTGGCCGCCAGCGTCAGCCAGCCCAGCCCGAGCAGGGCCGCCAGGGCGCGGCCGTCGCGGGTGCGCAGCGCCCGCAGCCCCCACCAGGCGTAGGCCGGGGCCAGCAGCAGCAGGTGCGTGGGCACCGCGTAGAGCCCCAGCACCCCGCTGCCCACCAGGGCCAGCGCGGCCAGGCGCGGGTGGCTGGCCGGGCGCTCGCGCAGCAGCAGCAGCGCAAAAAAGCCGACCGCCCCCAGCCCCACCAGTAGCCAGTAGCCCCGGCCCACGGCGGCGTAGTAGAGGCTTTCGAGCGGCAGGCAAAACCAGCCCACCGCCCCCAGCGCCACCCCAAAATTGCTGCGCCGCAGCAGCCCCAGAAACCAACCCACCGTGGCCGCCGTGCTCGTGAGCAGCACCGGCAGGCGCATGCTCCACCAAAAGCCGGGGTGCACCTGGTAGCAGAGCCACGACAACGTGTTGCTCAGCAGGTGGTTGTTGGGCAGCGGGTAGGCGGCGCTCACGGCCAGCAGGCGCTCGCGCACAAAAAGCTCGTAGGAAGTGGCGTCGTCGTAGGCTTGCAGCGTGAGGCTGTAGTAGGTGCGCAGCGCCGTGAGGGCCAGCAGCAGGCCCCCGGCCAAGCGCCGCTGGCCGGGCCGCAGCCCGCGCCAGCCCGCCCCCAGGCCCCGGCCCACGGCCCGCGCTTCCTGGCTTAGCTGCCGCCACTCGGCCCGGCCGGCCGGGGCCCGCGACAAGCCCAGGGCCAGCAGCCCCGCCCCCGTGGCCAGGGCCAGTAAGGCGCGCCGCAGGCCCGTAAACTCGGCCGCCGTGCCGGGCCGCGGCGTCCAGTCGTACAGCTTGCGCATCTCCACCGCCTCGGGCCAGCTGGCCGAGTACAGCACCAGCGCCGCGTAGCCCGCGCAGGCCGCCAGCACTAGCAGCCCCAGCAGCGCCGCCCCGCGCCCCGCGCCCGACTGGGGAGAAGAGCCACTGCCAGGCGCTTTTAAATAATTCATTAGCCAACAACTAGTTATGCAACAATCAAGCAAGTAGTGCTTCCACCTGGCCCAGCGCGTGCAGGGCGGCCCACACGCGGTGGGTGGGCAGGCCCATCACGTTGAAGTAGGAGCCTTCGAGGCGCTCGATGCCCACCAGGCCCAGCCAGTCCTGCGCGCCGTAGGCCCCGGCCTTGTCCAGGGGCTGGTAGCGGTCCACGTAAAAGGCAATCTCGGAGGGGCTCAGGGCGCGCAGGTGCACGGTCGTTTCGTCGGAAAACACGAGGGGCGGGCGGCCGTCGCCGGGCAGCAGGCACACGCCGGTATACACCTGGTGGGCACGGCCCTGCAGGCGCGTGAGCATGGCGCGGGCCGCAGCCGCGTCGGCGGGCTTGTTGAGCACATCGTCGGCCAGGCACACGATGGTGTCGGCCGTGAGCAGCAGCTCCGTGGGGGCCAGGTCGGGGCGGTAGGCCTCGGCCTTGTGGCGGGCCAGGTACTCGGCCACGGCGGCCCGGCGCAGCGCGGGCGGGTAGCTTTCGTCCACCTCGCGCAGCCGGATTTCGTAGGCCAGGCCCAGGTCGGTGAGCAGCTGGCGGCGGCGGGGCGAGCCGGAAGCAAGAATCAGGTTCATACCTATTTTTTTTAATTTTTTAATGGGAAATTTGAAAGAAGGAATTTGGAATGAAAAATAAAAAGTTGACAGCCTTATTCTTCATTCCAAATTCCAAATTCTTCATTCCTTTAAATTCCTCAGTAATTCTTGCGGGCCGTGGGCGGGCCGGCCACCGGCGGGGCGTGGTAGCGGGCCAGGCGCAGCGCACCGGCAGCCAACACCACCGCGCCGGTGCCGGTGGGCGGGGGCGTGCCGGCCGGGGTTAGCACGTAGGCGTAGCGCACGCCGGGCCGGGCCACCCGGTCCACGGCCCAGGGCTGGCGGGGGTCGTTGACGTGGGCCTGCAGGGTTTGCCAGTTCCAGAGGCGGTCGCTCAGCACCAGCACCGGCCGGGCCTGCGGGTGCCGGGCCAGCCAGGCGGCCACCGCCCCGTCGGGAGCCAGCCGCAGGCGGGCGCGGTGGTCGTCGCGCAGCTGGGCCGTCACTTGGTAGAGGATGAACACCCCGGCCGCCAGGCCCGCCAGCCCGCGCCGCGCCGGGCGCTGCCAGCGCCAGCCGGCCAGCACCAGGGCTACCAGCAGGTAAAAAAACCACGTCTTATACAGCCACGTGCGCTCGGGCGGCAACACGCGCTGGGCCAGCAGCAGCGCGTAGGGAGCTCCCACGAACCAGAGCGCCGGCAGGCCTACCTCGCGCACCTGCCGGGCCAGGCCGGGGGCCAGCCGGCCAGCCCGCCCCTGCCCCAGCAGGTAGCCAAACAGCCCCAGCCCGAGCAGCGTGCCGGCCGCCCCCACCTGGCGCTGGCCCAGCAGGTAGCCCTCCGTAAGCCAGGCGTGGGCGGGCAGCTGGTGCCAAAAATCGGCCGCCGCCAGGGGCTGCACAAAGGGGTTGGCCAGCAGCGCCCGCGGGCCCGACACCAGCAGCACCGGGCCGTAGAGCAGTGTGGCCCCGGCCCCAATGAGCCCGCCCGCGGCCGCGGCCCGCGCCAGCAGCGCCCCCCGGCGCTGCCACAGCGCCTGCCCCGCTAGCCAGGTCAGGGCCGAGCCCAGCGCGTAGGCAAACGTGGGCACGGCGTACAAACCCAGCACGCCCGTGGCCACCAGGCCCAGCCAGGCCAGCCGCCGGGGCCCCGCGCCGGGGCGCAGCAGCGCCAGCAGGGCTGCCAACAGCCCCGCCGTCAGCCCAATGGTTAGCCAGTAGGCGCGGCCGGCCGCCGCCTGGTACAAGCCCAGCTGCACCCAGCTGCTGGCCCCGGCCGCCAGCAAAGCGGGCCAGTAGCCCAGCCGCCGCCACATGGTCGTAAACAGGCCCACCGTGGCCAGCGTGCTCGTGAGCAGCACCGGCAGGCGCATGCTCCACCAAAAGCCGGCGTGCACCTGGTAAAATACCCAGGCTATGGTGTTGGATAGCAGATGGTTATTAGGGATGGGATAGTAGGCGCTCACCGCCAGCAGCCCGTGCCGCACAAAGAAGCCATACGAGGCCGCGTCGTCGTTCCAGGGCGTGGTCAGGCTCAGGTAGAGGCGCACGGCCGTGAGCGCCGCCAGCTGCGCGCCGAGTAGCCGGCGCTGCGCGCGCGGCAGGCGCCGCCACTGCCACCCCAGCCGGCCTACCAGCCGCCGGCCCTGGGCCCACGTAGCGCGCAGCTCGTGCCGCCCGGCTGGCGTGGCCGGGCCCAGAGCCAGCCACGC
>CAXTFI010000198.1:0-9459 GCA_964243255.1 uncultured Hymenobacter sp. | reverse complement strand
CAGTCCGGCCCGATGGTACCGCGAAATAACAACGCTTTCGGCTATTCTTCGTCCGCGCCCGTGTCGCCGGCGGCGGCCGGGGCTGCTACCGAGGTATAGTTCTTGATAGCCAGCTGGCCATTGTGGTAGAGGTCGCCGTCTACTACGTAGGCCTTGTGGCGCAGGTGCAGCTCGCCCGTGTTGGGGCAGATGGTCACGGCCTTAGGCGTCAGTTTGTGGTGGCTGCGACGCTTGTCGCGGGTGGCGGTGGAGGTCCGGCGCTTAGGATGTGCCATGGTCTTGGTAAGGGGAAATTAAGAGTTAGGAATTAGGAATGATGAATTAGCACAGGGTCCTAATTCAGGTTTTTGAGGACTGCCCACCGGGGGTCAGCTGGCTCATCATCGTCTGGATTTTCGTTTTGGGGACGAGTCGAGAAGATGAGTTTGGTTTCGGCATCAGGGTCGTCATCGGCTTCGTTCTGGAAGCGCGGATGCAGCTTTTTCATGGGCAAAGCCAGGCCGATATAATCGTAGAGGTGCTGCGCAATATCGAGGGCCTGCGTATCGGGCGTGATTTGCAGCACGTCGTCGTCCAGCTCCTTGGGCTCGTCGCTGTAGCGTACAAGTAGCTGATTTTCAACATCTAGCGGCTGGTCGTACTCATCCAGGCTGCGGTCGCAGGTGAGGCGCACGGTGCCGGTGATATGCGAGCTGATGGTGATAACGCGCTCCGTTTTATCGAGAGTCACCGCGGCGTGCAGGGTGCCGTCGGCAATGAATTCGCCTTTGGGGTCGAACTGCTCGAAGAAGGCGCGGCCGAGCTCAAACGCAAAATGATGCGTCTTCAGCGACAGCCGGGCGATGGGCAATTCGAATTGCGGGTCCTTTTTCACAGTTAGCCGAATTAACGGGGGGCAAAGGTACGGGTTTTTGTTGGCTTTATCAAGCCAATGGAAACGAGCTAGATTGGGCTCAGGCCGTTTTTAGAATAAACTCAGGGCTGATATCAAGCCGCTCGTAGAGTTTTTTGGCCAGGTCCATCGTCACGCGCCGCTTGCCGCTCAGAATTTGGGAGAGGCGGCCGGCGGGCACTTCCAGCAGCTGGGCCAAGTCCTTTTGCTTAAGCTGGCGCTGCTGGCGCTTGAGCTCAATCATGGCGGGCAGGGTAGTGGGCTTTTTAGGAATGGGAAACATTTCCTGCCGAAGCTCATAGTCCTGAATAGCAAGAGCCAACTCCCGAGCAAGTGGCTGTAACTCAGGGTGCGCATCAATATCCTGAACTTCAAGCGTATCGAACTGGCGAAAGGCCTTCCGATATTCCTCTACAGTGCTGATAATCATGGCTTTATAAATAAGACAGTGGCGGCGTCAACGGCATCATATTCTTGGTGGGTACCAATGAATTTGACGTAGATAGTACGCACGGAGAAGCTGATGGAAGCAATAAGCCGGTAGCGATTACCGCGGATGTTGAACACAAAACGACCATTACCCACATAATCAGCAGAATTAAACGACTGGCGCACTGCTGCGCCATTGGCCCAATCAGCGGCCAGTACGTGGTAATACCATTCGTCTAGTGCTGCCTCAGCATCAGGATGAGCTTCGGCGAAAGTGCGCAACACGGCGCGACTTATGATAACCATGTGGACTAAAAGAAGAAACGCGGCCGTTGCCAGCCGCGTTTCAAAAGTAGAAAGAAAATTTCGATTTTATAAATTTCTATCGCACGGCGCGGGGGTCAGTGGCGGCCTGCTGGCGGGCGCGCACAATGTCGCAGGCCAGGTACACGGCGGCCCGGAAGGAGGCGGGGTCGGCCACAAACTTGCCCGCGATGCCGTAGGCCGTGCCGTGGTCGGGGGAGGTGCGCACCACGGGCAGGCCGGCGGTGAAGTTGACACCCTGCTCAAAGGCCATGAGCTTGAAGGGAATCAGGCCCTGGTCGTGATAGAGCGAGAGCGTGGCGTCGAACTGCCGAAACTGGCCGGTGCCAAAGTAGCCATCGGCCGGGTAGGGGCCGAATACGAGGTGGCCGTCGTGCTCAAACTGCCGGATAACGGGCGTGACCACGTCGGATTCCTCGCGGCCGAGCAGGCCGTTTTCGCCGGCGTGGGGGTTGAGGCCCAGCACGGCGATTTTGGGTTTCAGGATGCCAAAATCGTGGGTCAGCGACTTGAGCAGCATGCGGATTTTGGTGCGCAGCAGGTCGCTGGTGAGGCGCGTCGATACGTCTTTGAGCGGGATGTGGCCGGTGGCGGTGGCCACGCGCAGGCCCTGGCCCTCATCGACCAGGAACATAAGGTTGTCGGCGGCCCCGAAGTAGCTGGCTAAGAACTCGGTATGGCCGGGGAAGCGAAAGTCATCGGCCTGCGTGTTTTCCTTGCTGATGGGCGCCGTTACGAGGGCGTCGAGCAGGCCGGCCTTGAGGTCGCGGGCGGCGCAGAGCAGGCTTTCGCGGGCGGCCTGGCCGCTGGCGGGCGAGGGCTGGCCGGGGGTGAGGTGAAAATCCTCCTCCCAGCAGGTTACGGCGTTGAGGCGGCCGGGGGCAATGTCGGCCGCGTCGCGCAGCTGGCGGAACGTGAGGGGCTCGGTGTTGGGCTCAACCGGGAAATCGTCGAACAGCGCCGTGGCCGTGCCATATACCACGGGCGTGCACTGCTGGAGCAGGCGCTCGTCGCGCAGCGTTTTATAAATGACTTCGGGGCCGATGCCGGCGAGGTCGCCCACGGAAAAGCCGAGGCGGGGGAGCTGTTTGGGCATGAAAATGTGTGGTAAGCTTTAGCTTGCCGGTACATAACACGGCTAACAAAAAAAGATAACACGGCAAGCTAAAGCTTACCGCACTTGCTTGGTAAGGAACTCATACAGCAGGCGCACGCCGGTGCCGGTGCCGCCCTTGCCGCGGTACGAGTCGGGCGCGGTCAGAAACGCGGGGCCGGCGATGTCGAGGTGCAACCAGGGCGTGCCTTCGATAAAGCGCTCCAGGAACTTGGCGGCCGAGATGTGGCCGGCCTCCGCCTTGCCCAGGTTGGAGAGGTCGGCAATGTCGGACTTGATGTGGTCGGCGTAGTCGTCCCAGAGCGGAAACTCGACCAGGCGCTCGTGCACGCGGTGGGCGGCGGCCAGCAGCTGGGCGGTGGTATCAGCTTCGGCGGTGCCCATGACGGCGGCGGCCTCGGTGCCGATGGCGCGCACGGCGGCCCCGGTGAGGGTGGCCAGGTCGATGACCAGCGTGGGGTGGTATTTTTTGGCAAAGCTCAGGGCATCAGCCAGTAGCAGGCGGCCTTCGGCATCGGTATTCTTCACTTCTACGGTGAGTCCTGAGTGCATGGTGAGCACGTCGCCGGGCACGTAGGCGAGGCCGCCGGGGCGGTTGTCGGTGGCGGGCACTAGGCCGATGACGTGCAGCGGCACGTTGTTTTTGGCCAGGGCGTAGAGCACGCCGCCCACGGCCGCGCCGCCGGCCATGTCGCACTTCATCATGTCCATGCTGCCCGGCGTGGGCTTGAGGCTGAGGCCGCCGGTGTCGAATACCACGCCCTTGCCCACCAGCACGTAGGGCTGCGCGTTTTGCGCGCCGGCGGGCTTCCATTCGAGGATGCTGAAGGTGGGCGGCTCGGGCGAGCCCAGGTTCACGGCCAGCAGGCCGCCCATGCGCAGGCTCTCGATGCGGGCCATGTCGAGGATGTCGGTGGTGTAGCCGGCCGCGTCGCCGGCTTCGGCCAGGCGGTCGGCAAACTGCTGGGCGTTCAGCTTGTTGAGCGGCGCGTTGACGAGGTCGCGGGCGAAGGCTACGCCTTCGAGCAGGTGGTGCAGGGTGGTGACCTGGGCTTCGGTGGCGGCGTCGCCCACCAGCGAAATGGTGGTGAGGGTAGCGGCCTGGCGCGACTGCTCATCCGTTTTGTAGCCCGCAAACTGGTAGGCCGAGAGAAACAGGCCCTCGGCCAGCGTGAGGGCCGCGTCGGGGTTTTCGCTCAGGTTATGAATGAAAACTTCGGTGGTTTTCTCCTTCTTGAGCGCACCTTCCAGCTGGTGGCCGGCTTGGCGCAGGGCTTCGAGGGTGAGGTCGGCGGTGCGCTTCTTTTCGAGCACCACGAAGTAGTGCTGGTGCGAAAAGTGGTTGAGGCTGATAAATTTCTGGTCGTCGGCTAGGGCGGTTTCGACGTAGCGGCGGGCCTCGGGGGGCAGGTCGGTAGCGGCGGCCGCGGGCAGGATAGTGGTGCCCAGGGGCAGCACAAATACCTGGGTGGCGTGGGCCGGCGCAGTGGCGGCGTGGGCAAGCGAGAGTGACATAGTGGGGGTAAGAGGAGCGTAACTTTGGCGTGAAGGTAGCAGGGCGGGCTGCCAAGCTGCCTTTTATCCTATAATGCTACAGAAACTCTTCCTAGTACTGCTGACCCTGCTGGGCACCTCGCGGCTGGCCTCGGCCCAACTGCTGCAGCCCAACGCCACGTTTACCCGCGCCGACTCGCTGCGCGGGGGGCAGCCGGCGGCGCGCACCTGCTACGATATCAACTACTACCACCTCGACGTGAAGCTCGACGTGGCCAACAAAGCCCTCAGCGGCACCAACCTGTTTCGCTTCACGGCCACGCGCGATTTTACGCGGCTGCAGTTCGACTTGTTTGCCAACCTGGCGGTGGATAAGGTGGAATATCGCGGCCGGCCGGTGCCCTTCACCCGCGAGGCCAACGCGGTATTCGTCACCTTTCCGCAGGCTATTAAACAAGGGAGCCGCGACGAGTTTACGGTCACTTACTCGGGCCAGCCCACCGTGGCTAAGAAGGCGCCCTGGGACGGCGGCTTCGTATTCGCGCAGGATGCGCAGGGCCAGCCCTGGGTGGCGTCGGCGTGCCAGGGCGTGGGCGCCAGCATTTGGTGGCCCACCAAAGACCAGCAGGCCGACGAGGTAGACAGCATGCTCATCAGCATTGCCGTGCCCAAGGGCCTGAAGGACGTGAGCAACGGCCGCCTGCGCGGCACCGCCAAGCTGCCCGGCGGCTACACCCGCTACGACTGGGCCGTGACTAGCCCCATCAATAACTACGATGTGGCGCTGAATGTAGGTAACTATGTACACTTCAATGACTTATACCAGGGAGAAGCCGGTCCGCTGACGCTCGACTACTGGGTGCTGCCCGAAAACCTGGCCAAGGCTAAAACGCAGTTTGCCGCCAACGTGAAGCCCATGCTCAAGAGCATGGAGTACTGGTTTGGGCCGTACCCGTTTTATGCCGATGGCTACAAGCTGGTGGACGCGCCGCACCTGGGCATGGAGCACCAAAGCGCCGTGGCCTACGGCAACAAGTACCAGAACGGCTACCTGGGCCGCGACCGCTCGGCCACCGGCTGGGGCGACAAGTGGGACTTCATCATCATTCACGAAAGCGGCCACGAGTGGTTTGGTAACAGCATCACCACCAAGGACATCGCCGATATGTGGGTGCACGAGAGCTTCACCACCTACTCCGAAAGTTTGTTTGTGGAAAGCCAGTTTGGCAAGCCGGCGGGCCTGGAATACCTGCACGGCCAGCGCCGCAACATCCAGAACGACAGCCCCATCATCGGCCCCTACGGCGTGAACAAAGAGGGCTCGAGCGATATGTACGACAAGGGCGCGAGCCTGCTCAACATGCTGCGCACCGCCCTCAACGACGATGCCCGGTGGCGCAACATTCTGCGTGGTATCTCGCGCACCTTCTACCACCAAACCGTGACCGGCCAGCAGGTTGTCGACTATATCAACCGCGAAGCGGGCCGCGACTTTAGCCCCGTGTTTGCCCAATACCTGCAGCAGCGCAGCCTGCCGGTGCTCGAAATGCGCGTCGAGAAGAACCAGCTGCTGGGCCGCTGGGTGGCCGCCGCGCCGGGCTTCGACCTGCCCGTGCGCCTGCGCACCAAGGGCGGCGAGTATCAGCTCGTGACGCCCACGCCCAAGTGGCAGCCGCTGCCGCTGCCCGGCGCCACCCGCGACAACGTGGAAGTGGATACCTTTAACTACTACGGCGGCGTGCTGATGGACTAACCAAAACAGCCTAATCCAAATTCCTCATCCCGCCCGCCGCCCCCTCCGCCCGCGTAGTCAGCCCGCCGCAGGCGGGCGTATCTGCGAAATCCGTTTAATCCGTTTGAATCTGCGATGACTGTTCGCCCCAAAAAACACCTCGGCCAGCATTTTTTGGCCGACCCCAATATTGCCCGCCGCATTGTGGAGAGCCTGCGCCTGCCCGACGCCGTGCATGAGGTGCTCGAAATCGGCCCCGGCATGGGCGTGCTCACGCAGTATTTGCTGGAGAACAAGGCGTATCAGACCAGTGTGGTGGAGATTGATACGGAGTCGGTGGCCTACCTCACCGAGCACTACCCGGCGCTGGCCCCGCGCATCTACGCCACCGATTTTTTGCGGCAGGACCTGGGCACGATGTTCCCGGCGGCACCGCTGGCCATCATCGGCAATTTTCCCTATAACATTAGTACCCAGATATTTTTCCAGGTGCTGGAGAGCCGCCAGCAGGTGCGCGAGGTGGTGGGCATGCTGCAAAAGGAAGTGGCCGAGCGCCTGGCCGAGCCGCCCGGCTCCAAAACCTACGGCATCCTGAGCGTGCTGCTGCAAGCCTACTACGACATCGAGTACCTGTTCACGGTGCCGCCCCACGTGTTTGTGCCGCCGCCCAAGGTGGAGTCGGCCGTGGTGCGCCTCACCCGCAACCAAACCGAGCGGCTCGACTGCGATGAAAAGCTGTTCTTTCGGGTAGTGAAGCAGGCCTTTTCGACCCGCCGCAAAACCCTGCGCAACGCCTTGAGGCCGTTGGGGCTGTCGACGGAAACGATGAGTGGGGAGATTTTTGATAAGCGCGCCGAGCAGCTGGGCGTGCGCGATTTTGTGCTGCTGACCAACTTGGTAGCGGCCAGTCAGCAATGAGGCCTATGCTATTGCTGAGAGTAGCAGTGAAGCGGTGGCTGCTGCTGTTACCGCTGGCGCTGGCAGTATCCGGCTGCTTCTGGGCTAGTGAATTTGAAACCCGGCACTTAGTGGGTCATTATTACCTGGATGGTGTATCGGATGAAAACCCTTGGTACCTCTATTTCAAGGATGAGGAGGGAGAGCTTGGTGAGGCGTTGCTTAGCAGATACATCGCTGAGGCCGGCTTCAGTGAAAAGTGTATTGTATTGCGGGCAACTGGCCCAGCACCTGCATACTATTTCATCCCGACAGATTATGCGGTGGAGCGTCAAGAACGTGAATTTGCGCGTAGTAAGATTGTAGGTCCCCTTAGTAAAACGGAATTTCAAGTTGCCGTGCGGCGGTTAAATAACGGCGCGCTGGTGCCGTTTGACCCTGAACTGACCTCCTTCTGAAGAAATAGGGAACTGTATCTGCGCCCGATAACTGACGATGTGCACCTATCGCCTTTGCCCATGTTTCGCAACTTGTTATTAATCAGTATGCTGATTTCAATAAGCTGCATTCCGGCCCAGCAGGCCCCGTACTTCAGCGGTTGCATCGAGTACGAGAATGAGTACCAGGACACGGCCGGCGAAACCATGTACTACGCCGTGAAGCCCAAAAACTGGTTCTACGTGCAGGGGAATAACTTCAAGATGTACGACCGTAAAAAGGAGCTGCAAGAATTGTACGTGGGCACTACCAATACCCTCTATCATTTTGAGCAGGGTAAAGCGGTACCAGTGGCCGATACGGCCCGGCGCTTACCCAGCGCCACTATCAAGTGCCTGCCTACCACGGCTACCATTTTGGGTTACCCGTGCCAGATGCTGCAGCTGGTGCGGGGCGGCGTGGCCACCCTGGTTTTTTATTCGAATGCGGTGCGCGTGCGCCCGGCCGATTTCAGCCAGTGGCACTCATCGGGCTGGTACGAGCTGCTGCAAGCCACCGATGGTGCACTGCCGCTGCGCACCATCAGCGTGAATGCCCAGCACGGCATCACGGCCACGACCGAGGCCCTAGCGGTGCGGCCCCTGGCGCTGGCGGCGGCCGATTTCAGTCCTACCGCGCCGGCACGGTAGGGCCGGCGGGCCGCCCAATTTATCCGCGGTGCAGGCAGCCCGCCGGCCTTGGGTGGGTCATTTGCCGGCCGAGCTTGTTACGGAAGCACGCGTGAGTAGCCGGGTACGCTACGCTTCAACCGGTACCTGTTTTGTAACCCCATGACCCTCTGCCTGATAATTGACGATATGCATCCTTCGCTCTTGCCCATGCTCCGCAGCATTGGCGTGGAGGGCGACTACCAACCCAAGCTGCTGGCCGCCGACGTGCCCGCCGCCCTGGCCGCCCGGCCCTACGCGGGCCTGATGGTGCGCAGCAAGCTGCGCGTGACATCTTCCCTGCTGACCCACGGCCCGCGGCTGCGCTTCGTGGCCCGCGCCGGCGCGGGCGTCGACAACATCGACGAGGCGGCCCTGGCGGCGGCCGGCGTGGTGCTGGTCAATGCCCCCGAGGGCAACCGCGATGCCGTGGGCGAGTTTGCCACCGGCCAGCTGCTGGCCCTGCTGCGCCGCACCGTAGTGGCCGATGCCGAGGTGCGCCGCGCCGAGTGGCACCGCGAGGCCAACCGCGGCGAGGAGCTGGGCACCAAAACCGTGGGCCTGCTCGGCTACGGCCACATGGGCCGCGCCTTTGCCCGGCGGCTGCGCGGCTTTGGCTGCACCGTGCTGGCCTATGATAATGACCCCGAAGTACTTAGCGATGGCAACGCCGAGCTGGTGCCGCTGGCCGAGCTGCACGCCCGCGCCGAGGTGCTGAGCGTTCATATTCCGTATTCAACTGTTAATCATCAGGTTATAAATGAGGCGTTTCTGGCTGAGTTTCAGCACCGCATCTGGCTTGTGAACACGGCGCGGGGTGAGGTGGTGGACCAGGCCGCCCTGGTGGCGCGGCTGCAAAGCGGCCAGGTGCGCGGCGCGGCCCTCGACGTGCTCGACAACGAAAAGCTGGCCACGCTCACGCCCGCCCAGCAGGCCGCCTTCGATTACCTGCGCGCGGCGCCCCACGTGGTGCTCTCGCCCCACATCGGCGGCTGGACGCACCAGAGCTACCAGCGCATCAACGAGGTGCTGGTGGCCAAGATTGAAACGCTACTGCATTACTGACTAGGGTTTAAGGATGAATGGCCAGGGCGGGCAGGAGCGTTGCGCACGGCCATTAATCATTCAGCATTAATTAGTAACCATTATTTAGCTTATCTTTGTAGTACCAAGTAGGGGAGAACGGCTGGCCAATGTGCCAGCCGTTCTCTTTCTTTTTTACCTGACCCACCCGCCACGCGAACACAGTCCTGCAACACTATGGCTACTATCAATTATTACACCGCCGAGGGCCTGCAAAAGCTGAAAGACGAACTCCAGGAACTCAAAGTGCGGGGCCGCGCCAAGGCGGCCGAAGACCTGCGCGAAGCCCGCGATAAAGGCGACCTGAGCGAGAACGCCGAGTACGACGCCGCCAAGGACGCCCAGGGCC
>CAXTFI010000197.1:0-9477 GCA_964243255.1 uncultured Hymenobacter sp. | reverse complement strand
TCCTTCTCGTGGGGGCCGTAGCGCAGGATGGTGCCGTAGCCGCCGGGGCCGGGGTTGCCGCGGCTCGAGCCATCGGTGAATAGGGTAATCACTTGTAGGTGAGCAGGTTAGCGGTGGTAAGCTGTGCGGTAAGCTTTAGCTTGCCGTTTCAAGTATGAATGCAACCGACGGCAAGCTAAAGCTTACCGCACAGCCTTATTTCACAACAGCTTCGTTTCTAATTTTTTCGAAAAACTGCACCAGCGCCTCAAACGCCGCGTCGGGCACGGCCGGGAAGTTGGCCAGGCGCAGGCTCGTGGCCTTGTGGTCGCCGTAGCCCGAGCCCAGCTGCAGGCCGGCCTCATCGCGGGCGCGGCGCTTCACCTCTTCAATGAGCGCGGCCGGGCCCTGCAGGCCGATAACGGTGGTGCTGCGGGCGTCCACGTTCTCAATGAGCGGGCGCAAACCCAGCGGCTGCACCTGCTCGAAGTAGTCGTAGAGCTTCTGGGCGCGCTCGCTGAGGTGCGGGGCGATGACTTTGATGCCTTCGCGGGCTTGCAGCACGCGGCTGAGCAGGTAGATGCCCAGCACGTTGGGGGTGTGGGTGGTCTGGTAGTTGAGCATCTGCTTCACCATGGCGTTGAGGCTGTTGTAGTGCGCGTTGTCGCCCACCTCGCGGGCGCGAGCCACGGCGCGGGGCGAGAGCACCATGATGCCCAGGCCGGCGGGCAAACCCAGGCATTTCTGCACCGAGCCGTACCACACGTCGGCCTTGATAAACTTGAGCGCCACGCCGCCCAGCGACGAAGTGGCATCCACGGCCAGCAGCGCCGGCCCCAGGCGGTTGAAGGTGTTGAGAATGAACTGGTCGCGCAGCTGGGTGGCGGTGCTGGTTTCATTCTGGGTAAGGCACACCAGGTCAGTATCTTCCGGGTCGAAGGGCAGCGTGGCCGGGTCGGGCACGTCGTTGATATCGAAGCGCAGGCCGGTGCAGCCGGGGCGCAGGGCGCGGGCGTAGTCAAACCACTTCTGCCCAAACGACCCGTTGTAGAGGTGAAACGAGCGGCGCGGCGTGAGGCTTTGGGCCAGGATTTCCCAGCACTCGGTGGCCGACGACGTGAACAGGATGGTATAGTCTTGCGGAATGTTGAGCTTGAGGCGGGCCTGGTCGAGGCACTGGCGCACGAGCGCCGTGAAGCGCTCGGAGCGGTGCGGCGCCGACAGCCAGCCTTCCTCAAACGCGTCGGCCAGGTACTGGCGCACGTCGGGGTACACGGCCGAAGGGCCGGGGTTGAAGGTATACGTCGGGAGGGTTGCCATGCCGCAAAGGTAGGGGCGGGCCCGCCCCCCAAAGCCCCGCTCCAGGCCTTAGTGCACCAGTAAGCGCAGGTGCGCCAGGCCCGCGCCGCCATCCCACTCTACCAGGTAGAAGCCCGCCGGCACCCCGGCCAGCGGCAGGGCAAAATCGGCCTGCCCGGCCGGGCCAGCGGTGCGCAGCAGGCAGCGGCCGGTGGCATCGAGCAGCCGCACCTGGGCGGTGGCCCCGGCGGCCAGCGGGCCGCTCAGCTGCACGCGGCCGGTGGCCGGGTTGGGGTAGGCGGCCAGCGCCGTGGCGGCGGCCGCTACGCTCACTACCGGCGAGAAAGCCACCGTGCCGTCGAGGTCTAGCTGGCGCAGGCGGTAGTAGCGGGTGCCGGCCAGCGGGCGGGCGTCAAGGGCCTGGTACTGGCGCGGGGTGGTGCTGTGCCCGGCGGCCGCCACGCGGGCTACCGCCTGCCACGTGCTGTCGGGCGCATAGCTCTGGCTTTCAACAACAAACGAAGCGCTGTTGAGCTCCGTGGCGGTGGCCCAGCTCAGCAGCGTGCCCCGGCCGGACTGGTAGCGGGCCCCAAAAGCCGTGAGCTGCACTGGCAGCGGGCAGGTGCTGGTAGTGAAAACGCTTGCTCCGCAGGGGTCGGCGAGGGCGGTGCTGTAAGCAATTTCATCGCGCCCGCCCGCCAGGTCGTTGTCGGCACTCAGGGTGCGCCGCACCTGGCTGTTGCCGATGCTGAAGTTCATTACCGCACCCGCCCGGATGATGTGCCCCAGCAGCTGGCCGTGGCCCAGCTCGTGCAGCGCCACGCTCTGAAAGTCGTACTGACTGCTGCCAATGCCGGCCGGGTCGGGGCCGTAGTACCAGTTGGTGCCCGAGTCGAAGGTGTAGTCGGTGCCGGTGAGCCGCCAGAATGCTACTCCGCCCACGACACAGCCGCTAAAATAGGTGCGCGTAATGCCCAGTACGCCAGCGGGTAGCTCGGTGCCGTTGTCGAAGCGCACGATGTTCACGTTGTCGGTGCCCGAAACGGCGTCGCTGGGGGTGGGGTCGCC
Organism: uncultured Hymenobacter sp.; assembly: GCA_964243255.1. Lineage (GTDB taxonomy): Bacteria > Bacteroidota > Bacteroidia > Cytophagales > Hymenobacteraceae > Hymenobacter. Next base: position 7,131 of record CAXTFI010000197.1, on the reverse strand, counting down.
CAGCGTGCGATTCATCCCCGTGTTGCAGAGCCAGCTTTGCAGCGCGGCCGCGAAGGGCGCCTGGGCCACCGCCGGCAAGCTCACCGAGCTGTATTGCAGCGTGTAGCCCCCCTTGGCATCGGTATCGACCAGCCGCACCCGGTAAGTGGTGCCGCCCGATACCACGTTGCTTACCACGTAGCTCACCGTGAGCGGGCTGCCACTGGTAGCCCGGCTGCTGCCGTCGCTGTTCGTGACCCGGATGGGGCCGGTGCCGGCCGTACCGCCCGCATTATTCGTAGCGGGCACCCGCACCTGAATCTGGGTATCGCTCCAGCTCACGTAGTCGCTGGCCAGCGGCTGCAGGTAGTCGGTGGGGCTATTGGCATTGAGAAACTCCACGAAGCCCGCGCCCTGCGCCGCGCCAAAGCCCGACCCGTTGATGCTGAGCGTCGCGGTGGGGTTGGTCGTGCTGGTGCTGGTGCCGGCCGTTACGACGGTTGGGGTAAAACTGTCGATAGTAACCGGGGCCGCCAGCCGGCGCGGGGCGGCCAGGCGCGCCGCACTGGCCGCCAGGTCGGGGTTGGGTTGCCGGGTGCGGTAGGGGCCGCCCGCCGCGCCGGCCAGGGCCGGGTAGAGGTCGGTGGCAATGGCCGCGTAGTGCCCAAAGGGCTCGCTGGCCGCGAGGCTAGCCAGGTCGTAGCGGATAAAGCCCTGCGGGCCCGCGTAGGTCCGCCACTCGCCCGGCGCGGCGGGGTCGGCTTCCAGCAAAAAGACCCCTTGCTGCTGCAAGGCAACTTGCAGGCTGCCAGTTACTTCCTCACGCTGCTCGCCCAGCGTGCCGCCTTGCGTGAGCACGCTCAGCGGCCCGGCGGGCAGCGCCCCCCGAAACACTTTGTACACCGCCAGCACGTGGCGCGTGACGAGGTGGCCGCTGGGGGCCACCTCGGTCTGCTGGCTCGCTACGCGGGCCTCCACTACCAGCGTGGCCTGCTGCACGCGCTGCGCCAGCGGCACGGGCACCAGTAAGCAGGCATCCTGGGCCCGCAGGCTTGTTGGGGTAGCTAAGGCGCACAGCAGCAAAGCCTGCCGCCACCAGGCGGCAAAACGCAGCGATAAATCCATGGCCGACAATGAAATAACAGGTAACAGGATAGCGGAAGCAGTAAAAATACGCGTTTCTACCCTGGTAGCCCATCTTGCACTGCGCCAATCGCCGGTTGGCCGACGCTGGTCGTTTAGCGCCGGAAGCCCATGGGCCGCGGCCGCTGGCTTAGCAGGTAGTGCAGCGCCAGCCGGTAGCTTTCGAGCCCAAAACCCGCGATGCTGCCCACGCAGTGCTTGCCAATGAAGCTGACGTGCCGAAAATCTTCGCGCGCCGCCAGGTTGCTCAGGTGCACTTCAATCACGGGCAGGCCCGCGCCGGCCACGGCCGCCACGGCATCGCCCAGCGCCACGCTGGTGTGCGTGAAGCCGCCCGCGTTCAGCACCACGGCCTGGCTGGCCCCGGCCTGGCCGGCCTCGCCCCAGCCCGCGGCAGCGTGCAGGCGGTCGAGCAGCCCGCCCTCGTGGTTGCTTTGAAAGGCGGTGAGCGTGAGGTCGGGGAAATCGGCTTGCAGCTCGGGCAAAAAGTCGTCGAACGAGCGCGTGCCGTAAATGTGCGGCTCGCGGCGGCCCAGCAGGTTGAGATTGGGGCCGTTGAGAAGGAGAATATTCATACTATTTAGTTGGGGTACTAACGAGAAGTGCTAGGTAGCTTAGCCAGAGAAAATGCCGGCTAAGCTAGGTTGTAGCCCTGCCTAGCGAGAAAAAAACGACCGACAACGGTCACTCCCGTACTTTGTAGCCTACACCCGCCACCTACGGCAGATGCAACTTGGTCGGCTAGCAATTGCCCGCGGTGCTGCTTAGCCAGCTACGTTCCTTTTCCCATGTTACCTGTTCTTACAACATGACCTGGCCGCAAGCTATCAAACAATTCGACGGCTACCTGCGCCTGGAAAAGTCGCTCTCGCCCAATTCGGTGGAGGCCTACCGGCGCGACGTGCGCAAGCTGCACCAGTGGCTGGAGCTGGAGCAGCTCAAAGCCGGCCCGCTGCAAGTAACCACGCGCCTGCTGCGCGATTTTTTGGCCGCGCTCACCGAGCTGGGGCTGTCGAGCACGTCGCAGGCCCGCACGCTCTCGGGCATCAAGGCCTTCTACGAGTTTCTCATCATGGAAGACCTGCTCAAAATTGACCCCACCGACACGCTGGAGTCGCCCAAGGCCGGCCGCCACCTGCCCGACACGCTCTCGTACCCCGACGTGGAGCGCCTGCTGGCCGCCGTTGACCTGAGCACCGGCGAGGGCCTGCGCAGCCGCGCCCTGCTGGAAGTGCTTTACTCGTCGGGCCTGCGGGTTAGTGAGCTGTGCGACTTAAAGTTATCTAACCTGTATTTTGAGCAGGGCTTTATGCGGGTGCTGGGCAAGGGCAATAAGGAGCGCCTGGTGCCCATTGGCCGCGAGGCCGTGAAGCACCTGCACTTTTACCTGGGCGGCGTGCGCCAGCACCTCACGGTGCAGCCCGGCAACGAGGATATGGTTTTTTTAAGTATGCGCGGGCGGCAGCTTTCGCGTATCACCGTGTTTACGGGCATCAAGAAGCTGGCCGAGCTGGCGGGCCTGCGCCAAACTATCAGCCCGCACACGCTGCGGCACTCCTTCGCCACCCACTTGCTGGAAGGTGGGGCCGACCTGCGGGCAGTGCAGGAAATGCTGGGCCACGCCTCCATCACGACCACCGAAATCTATACCCACCTCGACCGCGACTACCTGCGGCAGGTAATAACCGAGTTTCATCCGCGTAGCTGATTTCTGTAAAATGCTGACTATAAATTGCTTAACTACTGAGCTATGCGCTGCTTCTCGCTTCTGAAATACTGGCTGGCCGTGGGTGGCCTGCTGGCCGGGCTGCTGCCAGCCAGGCTCGCCCAGGCCCAAACCCGGCCCGCCGAGGCCGTGCCCGCCATGCGCGAGGTAGCGCTCGACAGCGTGCAGGTGGCGCCCCAGGCGGTAGATGTGTCGGGCTGGCTGCTGCTGGACAAGGACATTCAGGTGGAGCTGGGTGGGGCGGTGCAGAATATGTACAATTTCAAGTTCGATAAGGCCGAAAAGCAGTTTCGGTCGCTGCGCCGCCGCTACCCGCAGCACCCCATGGCCTACTTCCTGCTAAGCCTGAGCACCTGGTGGAAAACCATGCCCAACAGCGTGACTGACACCCGCTACGACAAGGTGTTTCTGGCCTACGCCGACACGGCCGAAACCAAAGCCGAGGCGCTGTACAAAGCGGATAACCAGAATTATGAGGCCTGCTTTTTTCTGGCCGGCACCTACGGCCTGGAAGCCCGCCTGCACGCCGAGCGCCACAACTGGCGCAAGGCTACCGTGGCCAGCCGCCGGGCCCTCAACTACCTGGAAAAGAGCAAGCAAGCCAATGGCCTCAGCGCCGACTTCCTGTTTGGCCAGGGCTTGTTCAACTACTACGCCGTGTGGATAGGGCAGGAGTTTCCGTGGCTGCGGCCCGTGCTGTTCTTCTTTCCGAAGGGCAACCGCGAGCAGGGCCTGGCCCAGCTGCGGCAAGCGGCCAAGGGCGCCTTTTATACCGGCACCGAGGCCAGCTCCTTTCTGGTCAGCATCTTGGATGATGAGCGCGAGCACCAGACGGTAGCCGCCTATCAGCTGGCGCAGCAGCTGGTAAAGCAGTTCCCGGACAACCCCTACTTCGAGCTCAACTACGCCAAGCTGGCGTTCAAGCAAGGGTATTTGGGGGAGAGCGAGCAGGCCTGCCGGTCGGTGCTGCGCAAGTACGCCGTTGGGCAGGTGGGCTACGAGGCGTATAGCTGCCGGCCGGCGGCCTACATCCTGGGCTACCTCATGCAGCACAAGTACCGCGATGTAACCCAGGCCAAGGACTACTTTCAGCGCTGCGTGGTGTACTCCGAGCAGGCGGGCGCCACCCGGCGCGGCTACTACGTGTTTGCCCAGGCCGGCCTGGCCCGCCTGGCCGTATACGAGCGCGACGAGCCCGCCGCCCGCCGCTACTACCGCACCATTGTGGACCAGACCGACACCGGCCAGGTGGAGCACGCGGAGGCCCGCACCTGGCTGCGCACCCATCGGTAATGGTCTAAAAGTCAGTAATGTATGGCCGGTCTTACAAACAGAGAGCTGGTTATTAGTGCGCTGATGAGGGGCAAGGAGCAGCGCCTGAACTACTTGCTGCCACTGGACGACACGGGGCCGAACACCTACGGCAAGGTGGCCGTGATTTTCAGGCAGGGTAGCTTTCTGGTGTTGATTCGCGAAAGAAAGCAGCCCACGGCTTTCTTTCAGGCAGCGGAGTACCACCCCGACGAGCTACACACCCTGCCCGACCTGGCGGCCGTCGAAAACTTGCTGGAAACCCGCCTGCAGCTGTGCCTGGAGGAGTTGGTCCCATCGAAAGGAATGCGGCTGTTCAGCAAGGAATAGGCGGCTGATTTCGGCGGCGACTTCATCGGCAGCCGGCGCCCCGCCGCGGCCCCGGCCGCTTACTTTGCGGGGCTTATTCTTTGCCGCGCCCGTTGAAACCCCTTCGCCTTGCCCTGCTGGGCCTTTTGCTGTTTTTGTTGCCCGTGCTGCTGCTGGGTCGCCACGGCTACGTGCTCATCCACGACAACCTGGACACCGAAATCAGCCTGGTGTACCTGCTCACCAAGCTGCACCTGGCCTTCGCCTACGGCACCCACGTGCTGGTGCCCGAACTAATGAACGGCTTGCCGCGCAACGCCCTGCGGCCGGGTTTGAGCGCCACGGTGCTCATTTTCAGTATCTTCCAGGGCCAGCCGCTGGTGGCCTACCTCGTGCACCAGGTGCTGGTGCGGGGGCTGGGGCTGCTGGCCATGTACTGGCTGCTGCGCCGCTACGGCCTGGCGCGGCCCGCGCAGCGCGGCCTGGCGGCGGCCGTGGCGTTGGCCTGGGCCACGCTGCCGCTCTATAGCATTTATGGCCTCACGGTGCTGGGGCAGCCGGCGCTGCTGCGCGCCGCCCTCGATTTGCGGCAGGGCCACCGCCGCGGGCTCGCCTGGCTGGTGTGCGCGGCGTTTCCGCTGTGGTCGATTTTTGTGTACGTAGGGCCGTTTATTGCCGTGGTGTGGGGTGCGCTGCTGCTGCTCGATGTGGCCCAGCGCGGCCGGGCCGCCTGGGCCGGCACCGGGCGCGGCGCGGTAGGGCTGGCGCTGCTGCTGGGCATGTACGTGGTGGTAGAGTGGCCGCTGTTCTACTCCCTGCTGGTAGCCAGGCAGTTCGTATCGCACCGCGAGGAGTTTGACTTTGTGCGGCTGCTGCCGCGCGGGGTAGGGGTGGGGCTGAAGGAGGCGCTGCGCTACTTCTGGCTGGGGCAGTACCACGCCAGCCCGTTTTTTCGGGGCGTGGTGCTGCTGGCGGTGGGCGTGGTGCTAACCCGGCAGGCCCTACCGGGTACGGCCCCGGCGCGGCGGCAGCTGCTGCGCCGCCGGGTGGGCGTGGTGCTGCTAGCGCTGGCCGGGGTGTCGCTGTTTTGCGGGTTTGCGCCGCAGCTGGCCATGCTCTACCAAAAGCAACTGCCCCTGCTGCACGCCTTTACGCTTAATCGCTTTCACTTCCTGATGTCGCTGACGTGGTTTGGGCTGCTGGTGCTGGCCCTGCGCGAGCTGCCGGCCACGCCCGCCGCCCAGCGGCTGGGCTACGGGCTGGCGGCGCTGCAATTTCTGGTAGCGCTGCCACTTAACTCGGAATATATCAATAACTTGCGTATTATCGTGGGCCGCCCCAAGGCCGATGCGCCCAGCTACGCCGCCTTCGTGGCCCCCGGCCTGTTTGGCCAGGCCAAGGACTTCATCTTTCGGCAAACCGGCCAGCAGCCGGCCGCCTATCGCGTGGCCAGCCTGGGCTTGCCGCCCGCCGTGGCGCAGCTCAACGACTTTTACACCCTCGACAGCAACCAGAACAGCTACCCGCTGCCCTACAAGTACGCCTTCCGGCCGCTCATTGCCGGCGAGTTGGCCAAGAGCCCGGCCCTGGCCACGTACTTCGACGCCTGGGGCAACCGCTGCTACCTGATGTCGGCCGAGCTGGGACGCAACTACTTGCTAGGTAAAAACTTAGCTAAAGAAGTGCAGCACTTCGCCTTCGACGCGGCGGCGTTTCGGCAGCTGGGGGGGCGCTACGTGTTTTCGGCCGTGCGCCTGGCCCATCCCGCCGAAAGCGGCCTGCGCCTGCTGGGCGTGTTCGACAGCTCGGAGGCCTACTGGCGGCTGCACGTGTACGAGGTGGCGGCCAGCCGCTAGCGCCGCGGGTCAGGCGGTCGCCAGGCCCTGGTCGTGGCCGGAAGCGTAGCCGGCATGGGGGCCATTGCGCCGCCCCTGGTAGCGCAGGCAGTCGCGCAGCCAGCTAGCGGCATCTTCGATGGTAGTAAATACTTGTAAATCAATCTGTGAGCCAAATAGATTGCGGCTAAGTACGCCCCCCAGGTCAGCCTCGGTATGGGGCTGCGCCACGTGGGCAATGTAGCGCAGCCCCAGGCGGGCCGCTTGCGGGGCCCACACGCGCTGCAGCCAGGCTATCGAGTCAAACCAAGGCCCCTGAATCTGGCTGTTGTCGTTGAGCAAGCCTGCGATAGGCCGCAGGCGCAGCGGCTCCAACGCTACCAGGGCGCCCTGCTCGGCATCGGTGGGCGACACAAATCCCCACCAGGTAGTTTGAAGCCAACCTTCGGGCTGCACGTATTCGGTCAGGCAATAGGGTTGCCCGTTGGCGTGGTGGGCAATGCTGGTGCGTGCTTCCATGTTAGTGGGGTAAATGTTGGCAGAAAGGACTAAAAATGGGGGTGAAAATAGCCGGCGCCCACTTAAATTTAGCTTATTCTCCCGGTAATAGCACCCGCCCAAAAACGGTGCGTCTGGCGTAGATTTGACCTTTCTGTTTGCCCGCGCATGGCTACCAACAATTACCGCAACCCGCCGAGTGGCCCCGCTGCCACCAACCGCCCGGTGCCCCCGGCCGAGCCCGGCGCGGCGCGCCCGGCCCGAGGCAATACCCCCCGCCCGGCCCCCGGCCCCGCCCCGGCCCCCACCAAGGCCCCGGCCCCCGCGGGC
>CAXTFI010000196.1:0-9478 GCA_964243255.1 uncultured Hymenobacter sp. | reverse complement strand
AAGGGCCTGGAATTCCGCAACGTGTACATCGTGGGCATGGAGGAAAACCTCTTCCCCAGCCAGATGATGATAACCTCGCGGGCCGACCTGGAGGAGGAGCGCCGCTTGTTTTACGTGGCCATCACGCGGGCCGAAAAGAAGCTGACGCTCAGCTACGCCACCTCGCGCTACCAGTGGGGCAACCTGCGCAGCTGCGAGAAGAGCCGCTTCTTAGATGAGATTGACCCCCAGTACCTTAACGTAAAGTTTGCCGCCGGGCCAGCGGTGGGCGAGTCGCCGTTTCAGCACGTGTTCGAGCGCCGCTCGAACCTCGTAGCGGCCCCGCCCCGTAAAACGGTAGCTACTAAGTACGTGGCCCCGGCCGATTTCCAACCCTCCGATACCACTAACTTGCAGGCCGGCCAACGCGTCGAGCACGCCAAGTTCGGCTTCGGCCAGGTGGCCAGCCTCGAAAAGCAGAACGGCACCGTGAAGGCGATTATCCAATTTGAGGAAGTGGGCGAGAAAACGCTGCTCCTGAGCTTTGCCAAGCTGCGCGTATTATAGTTTTTTCGCGCAGAGTTCGCAGAGTTGCGCAGAGCTATAAAAACTCCGCGTAACTCTGCGAACTCTGCGCGAAATAATTTCCAAGAAATAAATGCAAGAAATACCCACCCAACTGCCCTTCCACCAGCAATTGCTGGTGCGCGAATACGGGCAAAGTACCTACCAGCTCATTCTGGGCCTGGCTCAGATTGAAGACGTGGCCGAGCGCACGCGCCGCGCTGCGGGCATTGTGCAGCTCATGCTGCGCCTGCGCCCCAGCCTGCGCGACCAGCCCGATATTCAGACGCGCCTCTGGAATCACCTGCACGCGCTGGCCGGCCCCGACGTGGCCCTCGACGCGCCCGTAGCCCTGTCGCCGCCGCGCCTGCACCTCGAGAAGCCCAAGCGCCTCGAATACCCGCGCCAGGCCCCCAAGCTCAAGGCCTACGGCCGCGGCATCGAAGCGCTCATTACCAAGGCGTTGACCATAGAGGACACCACCGAGCGCGAGCAGGCCGCCGTGCAGATTGGGCGCACCATGAAATTTCTCTACCGCCAGCACAACAAGGAGAACGCCAAGGACGTGACCATCATCCGGCACCTGGGCGAGCTATCGGGCGGGCAGCTGAAGCTGGATGTGCAAACCGTGGCCGACCAGGGCCTGTTTGAGCTGGCCACTTTGCCGGCTGTCCCTAGCCAGCCGGCTCGCACCGCTAGCAGCGGCCAGGCAAGCGGCCCACGTGAGGGCAATCGCGACAACCGGGACCGCGAGCGCCGCCCCGACCGGCCCGAGGGCAGCGCAACTTCCGGCAACGGCAACGGTAAAAAACGGGATAAAAAGCGCGGCAAAAAATTTCGCTCCGAGCCCCAGCAGCCGCCGCAGTAGCTTTGCGACCCAATTGGACGTGCGCGGTAACAGGCGCGCCAATTGTTAATTGCTCATTGTTAATTGATAATTGAAAAGGAATGGCTGCTTTTGAAGTACGTGGCGGACACAAGTTGCATGGAGAGATAATTCCGCAAGGCGCTAAGAATGAGGCCCTTCAGATTTTGTGTGCGGTGCTGCTCACCCCCGAACCCATCACCATCAGCAACGTACCCAATATCCGGGACGTTAATAAGCTCATCGAGCTGCTGCGCGACCTGGGCGTGAAAGTGGGCCAGCTGACCCCCGACACCTATATTTTCCAGGCCGAGGAGGTACGCCTCGACTACCTCGACACGCCCGAGTTTGTGGCCCAGGCCCGCGAGCTGCGCGGCTCCGTGATGATACTCGGGCCCCTGCTGGCCCGCTACGGCCGCGCCCAGCTGCCTAAGCCCGGCGGCGACAAAATTGGCCGCCGCCCACTCGATACGCACTTTGTGGGCCTGGAAAAGCTGGGTGCACAGCTCACGCTGGAAGGCATTGATTTTTACCGCCTTACCGTGCCCGGCGGCAAGCTGCAAGGCGCTTCCATGCTGCTTGATGAGGCCAGCGTAACCGGCACCGCCAACATCCTGATGGCCGCCGTGCTGGCCGAAGGCACCACGAGCATCTATAATGCCGCCTGCGAGCCCTACTTGCAGCAGCTCTGCCGGATGCTGGTGCGCATGGGCGCTAAGATTCAGGGCATTGGCTCCAACCTGCTCACCATTGAGGGCGTGGTTAGCCTCGGCGGCACCGAGCACCGCATGCTGCCCGACATGATTGAGATTGGCTCCTTTATCGGCCTGGCGGCCATGACGGGCTCCGCCCTCACCATTAAGGATTGCCAGATTCCACAGTTGGGCATCATCCCCGACACGTTCCGCAAGCTGGGAATTGAGCTGGAATTCCGGGGCGATGACATCCACGTGCCGGCCCAGGACCACTACGAGCTTAGCACCTACCTCGACGGCTCCATCCTCACCGTATCGGACCACACCTGGCCGGGCTTCACGCCTGATTTGCTGAGCATTATCCTCGTGGTAGCCACCCAGGCCAAGGGTACGGTGCTCATTCACCAAAAGATGTTTGAGTCGCGCCTGTTCTTCGTGGACAAGCTCATCGACATGGGCGCGCAGATTATTCTCTGCGACCCGCACCGCGCCACCGTTATCGGCCTCGATAAGCGCGCCGCCCTGCGCGGCATCACCATGTCGTCGCCCGATATCCGTGCTGGGGTGGCCCTGCTCATCGCCGCGCTCTCAGCCGAAGGCAAAAGCACTATCCTCAACGTGGAGCAGATTGACCGCGGTTACCAGAACATCGACGAGCGCCTGAACGCGCTGGGCGCGGACATCCGACGGGTGTAAGCAAGTTATTGTTTTTCAACTAGTTACAAACAGCTCGCTTAACTCAAGCGGGCTGTTTGTGTTTCCGGGCGGGTTACATTTTTGTGTGCCTTGCATAAAGGCTATATGGAATGTGAGCCGTGGCGGCATCTTCCCAATTGAGTGGCTACCACTCGTTTTTGGCGATTTTCAACCTTATCCCAAGCAAAAGATGAGCCTGTACGTGAGGTGGTATCTGGGGCTGACTCTGGCGCTCGTGGGGGCGAGCAGCTGCAATAAACGCGCTGAGCAGCAGGGCATTGGTCAACCCAGCGCCGACAAGGAAGCCCCTGAGTTGCGCGCTCCGCCGCCCGCGCCCCAGGCGCCGGCCTATGAAATTGCCAGTAGCCCCGCGCAGGCCCGCCCGCCCCTGGCCCTGCCCCAGGCTGCCGCCCGCCTACTCATCTACCACGCCGATGTTCGGCTCAAAACCGCCTCCCTGCCCCGCGCGAGTGCCCGCCTCGACAGCCTGGTGCGGCGCAGTGGCGGCTACCCAAGCGCCGCCGCCGAAACCCACGCCGACGGCGAATGGCGGCAGGAAACGACCATCCGGGTGCCGCCCGGCCAGTTTGCGGCGCTGCTGGGTGGCCTGGCGGGCCTGGGCACCGTGGAAGAAAAAAAGCTGAGCACCGATGACGTCACGGCCGAGCACGCCGATGTGGCCGCCCGCCTGCAAGCCAAGCGCGCCGTGGAGCACCAGTACACTTTGCTGCTAGCTAAAGCGCAGAAAATCAAGGATATACTGGATATTGAGGAGAAGCTGGGCGAGGTGCGCGAAGAGATTGAAGCCACCGAAAGCCGCCTCAGAACCTTGAATGACGAGGTGGCTTATTCTACCATCACGCTCACCCTCTACCAGCCCCTGGCCCAGGCCGTGCCCGATGCCCCGGTGGTGTCGCTGGGCAGCCGCACCGTGGAGGCCTTCTACGGGGGCTGGCAACTGCTTATCTCGCTGTTGCTGGGGGCGCTCAACCTGTGGCCGGTGGTGCTGGTAGCAGGCGCTGCCGGCTGGTGGTGGCGGCGGCGGCGCGCCGGGGCCCGGCGCCTGGCCCAGCCCGCGCCGGCTGCTACCCCCAGCTAACGCCAACTGCCCCGCTGAACGGCTGTTCAACGGGGCAGTTGGCATTAGGCAAACCCAGCGGGCGGCGCAGCTAGTCAATCACCATATCGACCACGGTCGTCACCAGCGACAGCGCCAGGCTGAAAATCAGCGCACTAAGAATGCCGGTTACCGAGAAGCTGGCCATCAGAAAATCGGCTAGCTTCACGATTATCACGTTGATAATCAGCAGAAAAATTCCCAGCGTAAGCACCGTAATCGGGAAGCCAATTATTTTCAGGATGGGCTTCACCGTGGCGTTGAGCAAGCCCATGACGATGACCAGGATGGCAGCTGCCCCCACGCCGTCCAGGCGCACATTAGGTAGTATCTGCGCCAGGCCGTAGGTGAGCACGGCCGTCAGGATGAATTTGATGAGAATCTTGCCCATGTTCGTAAGTAGCTTGTTGTCTGATGTTTATGCCTAAGCGTAAGTTTGTGAGTTATTTTTTCTTACTTTTCTCTTCCGCCATTTCCAGCCCTTTCGCCACCAGGCGGCCCTGCGATACGGCCATCCAATTGCAGAGCTGATACAATAGGCGCGCGCCCACAATGGCATTCCACTCGGTGTCGCCGGGGGCTACCTCATTGAGGTCCAGGCCAATAATAGTGCGGCCCGAGCGCACAATCATGCGCAGCAGGTAGGTGGCTTCCTCAAACTCGAGGCCGCCGGGCACGGGCGTGCCGGTGCCGGGGCACAGCTTGGGGTCGAGGCCATCGATGTCGAAGCTGAGGTAGACTTTCGGGGGCAGCTGGGCGATGATTTTACCGCACACCTTTTTCCACGATTTCTTCACGAATTTCTCCTCGCTCATAAACCGCTGGCTGAACAAAGCCACGCGGCCCACCGAGTGCTCGATGAGGTCGGCTTCCTGCTGGCACATGTCGCGGATGCCCACCTGCACCAGTTTCTTCACCTGGGGCAGCTCCAGGGCATTGTACATGATGCTGGCGTGCGAATACTGAAAGCCCTCGTAGGCCGGGCGCAGGTCGCAGTGAGCGTCAATCTGCAGGATGCCAAAGCCGTCGGGGTGGCGCTCGGCCAGCGCGTGCAGGAAGCCCAGCGGGGTACTGTGGTCGCCGCCGAGCACGGCCACGGCCTTGCCAGCATCCAGGAGCGCACCGGTTTTAGCCTTCAGCCACTGGATGAGCTTGTCACCTTCGGCCGTGATATGGGCGGGCGTGTTCTCGTGCTGGGCGGCACTTTCGGCCGGCTGCCCCTCTTCGAGCCAGCCAATGTAGGCGGCGGCCAGGGGGCGCAGTTCGCGGCTGGCCTGGGCAATTGCGTCGTCCTCCGCTTCCATAGCCAGACCCAGCTTCCAGGCTTCCGACAGGTCGGGGTCGTAGAGGTCAACTTGCAGCGAGGCTTCGCGGATGGCGGCGGGCCCCTGCGCGGTGCCGGCGCGGTAGCTCACCGTCACTTCCCAGGGCACGGGCACCACCACTACCTGGGCTTCGGCGGGTGTAAAAGGCAGCCCAAATAAGCCACCGGCGGCGTCGCCGAGGGCATTGGGGTCAAAGTCGGCAATTTTTTGCGCGGGAGTAGATTCGGACACGAAATAGTAGGGTAAGCTTCGGCTTGCCGAAATAAGGTTAAAAGATAATTGTTAGTCTTTGATTACGAATGAGTTACCTACGCAGAGTAGTAGCCGGCAGTGAGCTGGGGACGGCAAGCTAAAGCTTACCGCACGCTACACGCTAGGCGGCCGACTGCGTTTTGCCCAGAAAATCATACGTGCGGATTATCTCCAGGATTTTTTCAAACGTGACCCGGTCGAAAAACAGCATCAGGGGCAACTCAACCGAATTTTCTTTGTCTGAAAACTGGGTGATAACCGAGAAAATCAGGGGTTGCAGGGTTTCCGGGTCGGGCATCAGGCTTTGCAGCGCTACGGCCAGGTCACCGGTAGGCGCCAGTGGGGGCGCACCGTAAATATTGGCTTTCAGGATATTAGCCAATTGCGTTACCAAAGCTCCGGTAATAATATTGCTGATTTCCAGCAGCAGCGACTCCTGCAACTCATTCAGCAACAAGGAGTCATTTACCTGCATGCGCAGGCACACCCGCGAAAGGCGCTGAATGTGCTGGCCCGAGAAAAACATGAACGTGGAGCCGTTGAAATCGCCCCGGATGTCGCTCTGAATAGCCACGTAACGCGTTTGGTAATCACGTACCCGCTCGATGATATTGCTACTGGGCAGCAAATCGAGGTTGGGCACCTCCAGCATTACCCGCTCCTGCGCAATCACCGCAAAGCTATCCGCCGCTCTGGCCAAGCCGATGTTGAGGATTTCGCGGATAATATCGCGTTCTAACTCATTCATTGATACATTCATAACAGCTTAGTTCGTAGCGGCGGCGCGGAAGCCGGCAAATAAGTACGGAAAAGAGCGCGAAGCGGCTAAAATCAAGGTCGTTTGGTTAAAAACAGGCGCGTCAGGGCCGGCACATCCAGCACCAGGCACAGCTGCCCGCTCCCCAGCAGCGTAACGCCCCCAAACAGGTCGATGGTATCCAGGGGCTTGCTCAACGACTTTACCACGATGTTTTGCTGGCGCAAAAAGCGGTCGATAAGCAGGCCCAGCCGCCGGTTGTTGTAGCTCACTACCAGTACTTGGTGCAAGCCGCCATCGGCGGGCAGGTCGGCGCGCGTGGCGCGGGGCAGCAGCTCGTCGCCTTCCGAGTACAGCAGCTGCCGCAGGGGCACCAGCGGCACGTTTTCGTCCTGAATGCGAGTCATCAGCAAGCCGCCCACGGCAAAAATCTGGTCGTTGGGCAGGGCCAGCACGGTGTCGGTGTGCAGCAGGGGCACGGCGTAGGCGCGGGCATCCAGCTCGATGAGCAGCGCGCCCTTCACGGCAATGGAGGTCGGCAGCACCAGCGTAAACGTGGTACCCTTACCCAGCTCCGAGTGAACGCGCAGCAGCCCCCCGAGCGAGTCGATGGCCAGCTTCACCACGTCGAGGCCCACGCCCCGGCCCGAGATATCGGTTATTTTCTCGGCCATCGAAAAGCCGGGCTCAAAGAGCAGCGCCCACACGGCCTGCTCGTCGAGCGCGGCGGCGGCTTCGGCCGTCACCAGCTGGTTGCGGATGGCCTTTTTGCGCACGGCCTCCGTGTCGATGCCCCGGCCGTCGTCCTGCACTTGTATCAGCACGTCGTCGCGCTCGGTGAGGGCCGAGATGCGCAGCTTGCCCACGGCGGGCTTGCCGGCGGCCTGCCGGGTTTCGGGCGTTTCGAGGCCGTGGCTCACGGCGTTGCGCACAATGTGCAGCAGGGCATCGGTGATGAGCTGCAGCACGTTACGGTCAATCTGCACGTCCTGGCCGGCCAGCGAGAGCTCCACTTGCTTGCTTTCGGTGGCAGCCACGTCGCGCACCACGCGCGGAAACTTGTTGAGCAATACCCCCGCCCCTACCAGCCGCACGTCCATCACGGAGTACTGCAAGTCGTCGGAAATACGAAATAGGTGTTGGGCCGTGGCCTGCAAGGCCGGGTGGCCCAGCTCGGCCGCCAGGGTCAGAATGCGGTCGCGGTCAATCACCAGCTCGCCCACCAGATTAAGCAGGTTATCCAGCTTTTTGACCGGGATATAGACCAGGTCCGACAGCTCCAGCTTGCGGGCCGCATCGGCATCGGCCTCCTCCTCAGTGGGTACTTCGGTAACTTCGACGACCTCTTCCCCCTGGATAAGACTCTCAAGGTTTTCGAGCAGCTGTTCGGCACCGCCCGACTCCTGGCCCGCGCCCACGGCCCGAATCATCGTGCCCAGCGTATCCACGGCCCGGAATGTCAGGGCCACCAGCGTGCCGGTGAACGTGCGCTCGTTGCCCCGAATCTGCCCAAACAGGGTTTCCATCTTGTGGGCCACTTCACCCATATCCATGAAGCCCATGGCCCGCGCATTGGCCTTGAGGTTGTGCATAAGCCGGAATAGCTCATTCAGCGCCCCCTGCTCCTGCGGATTCCGCTCCAACTCACTCAGGTGCTGCGACATGGCGTCGTAGTACTCCAGCGCTTCCGCCATAAACAGCTCCCGGTACTCTTGCTCGCGCGCTGTCATAACTCTTTAGTTAATACAGAGTTATGCAAGACAACAAACAAATAGGCCGGCTTGTGGACAGCCACGACCAGCCGGCTATAGCTGCCCGTGAACCGCAGCAGGGCGGGATGCGCAGGAAAATAAGCGAGGAACAAGGGCGTAAGACTAGCAAGCATTGGGCTGCGGCGGGCGGCCAGTCGGCTGGCTTTCCGTAGAAAACCAGCCGGTCAACATCAGTTTTAGGCTAGCGAGCTATCGCCTTGCAGGGCGCTGCCCACGATTTCGAGCACGCGCTCTTCCGAGAATGGCTTGACGATGTAAGCCAGCGCGCCGTTTTCAATGGCCTCATTCACAATGGTTTCCTGACCCACGGCCGAGCACATCACCACCTTGGCATCGGGCTGCTGCTGGCGAATGCCCTTGAGCACATCGAGGCCCGTGTTGTCGGGCAAAATCACGTCGAGCGTGATGAGGTCGGGGTTGGTTGCTACCGCCATTTCCAGGGCCTGCTGGCCATTGGCGGCTTCGCCCACTACATCGTAGCCGGCATCGGTGAGCATATTCTTGAGCATCGTCCGCATGTAGAACGAGTCATCGACGATGAGAATGCGCTTATTCATGTAAAACTGAGTCTGAGAGAGTGGAGAGTAGAAAGGGAGTTACGGGCGGCACTGGTAGGCCCCGGCTGGCTCGTCTACGGCTGTTGCGGCTCGGAGGGTGCATCGGGCCCCAATGTGGCCGCGGCCGCCGGACGGGCCGCCTTCGCGGGGGCGTGGCCCGGCAGGCGCATTATCTCGCTGGGGGATAGCAGCTTGAGCATATCCAGCACAATAATGACGCTTTGGTCGCCGGGCAGCCGGGCAATGCCTTCCAGGTATTTTTCGCGCTGGCCGCTGTCCTGCACAAACTCGGGGGCCGCCTCGATGGCACTAACCGGGATGGTGACCGGGCGCGGCACTTCACGCACCAGCAGCCCCAGGGTGTAGTCGGGGGCTTCCACGGCCAGGGTGTAGGAAAACTCGGGCACCGGCCGGCCGGC
The DNA here is from genome assembly GCA_964243255.1 of uncultured Hymenobacter sp. Lineage (GTDB taxonomy): Bacteria > Bacteroidota > Bacteroidia > Cytophagales > Hymenobacteraceae > Hymenobacter. The sequence goes on along the minus strand of CAXTFI010000196.1, from coordinate 480 downwards.
TGGCCGCAGCTCAAACCGCTCCTCCAGGTCTACGACCGCGATAATGTCGCCGCGCAGGTTGGTAATGCCCTTAATAAAGAGCGGCGTTTTGGGCATGCGCACCACCTCGGGCGTGATGGTTACCTCCTTCACCTGCTCGATGCGGATGCCATAATCCTCATCGCCCAGGCGAAAAACAATGAGTTGAACTACCGCTTCGGGGGCGGCCAGCGCAGCCCGGCCCGCAGAAGCGGCCGGACGAATTGCAGCGGAATCAGCCATGAAAATTACCTAACCGCAGCACCGAGTGGCGGGCCGCTGCGAACGCGAAAAAAAGGTTTAATTTAGTTGGCCTTGGCTTTACGCGAGCGGCCTTGGGCCGGGCCGCTCGCCTCCGGCGGCGGGGCCGGCGTAGTGGCGGGGCCGGCCTTGGTGCGGCGCCCGGTGGGCTTGGCCGGCTCCGCGGCGGGGGCCACCGGGGCGGGGCGACGCAGCCGGCCG
>CAXTFI010000195.1:0-9518 GCA_964243255.1 uncultured Hymenobacter sp. | reverse complement strand
TGCTGACCACCACCTTCGCCAAGCCCAACGTGATGCAGCTCACGATGCCGGTGAAAGAGAAAAACCCGAATCCCGACGAGCAAACCAAAATCAAGGCGTCGCAGGCTGTTACCATCATCCTGGCTCCCGAAGACAAGGTTTTCTATTACTTCGGCCTGAACGAGCCCACCGACAAAGGTGTAGCGGTACCCGAAATTAAGGTAACCGATTTTTCGGCCAACGGTATTCGTCAGGTGCTTCTGGCCCGCCAAAAGCAACAGCCGGAGCCTATCATTCTTATTGAGCCCTATGCCTACGATGGCAAGCAGGCCAAATATAAGAATATGGTAGATATCCTGGACGAGATGAACATCACCAATCAGAAGAAATACGCGCTGATTGACATCGCCAAGAAGGACATTGACCTCATCAAAAAACAGAACCTGCTATGATGGATAATGCGCAGCTAGCTACTGCTAGCTTGAACGACATCGTATTCGAGGGGCGCAATAAATCGTATGGTGCGTTTGAGTTGCGCCGCATCTACGGGCGCAACGTAACGCGGGCCGTTATTATCGGTACGGCAATTTTGGCACTGTTGGTATTCATTCCGGCCATTGCCAAAATGCTGGAGGACCGCAAGCCCAAGGAGGTGCTCAACCTGAAGGAGAACGTGCTCATGGACGCGCCTCCCCTGGATAACACCAAGCCGCCACCCCCGCCCCCACCCCCCGAAGCGCCCCCACCCCCTCCCCCCAAGCTCACGACCATCAAGTTTACCCCGCCGGTGGTAAAAAAGGATGAGGAAGTGAAAAAGGAAGAGGTGCCTGACCAGAAAGAGCTGGAAGACAAGACGGTAGCTACCGTGACCGTAAAAGGCAACACGGATGCACCCGACCTGAGCGGCTTGAGCGGTGAAGGCAACAAGGTGGTAGAAGAGGTAGTAGAAAGCAAAGTCTACACCTACGTAGAGCAAATGCCAGCCCTCCCCGGCGGTGGCGGCATGGGTGCCATTGTAAATGCCATCCAGAAAAACGTACGCTACCCCGCAGTTGACCTGCGCAACCAGGTAGAAGGCCGGGTTTTCGCCAGCTTTACGGTGGACGAAAACGGGGATGTATCGGACGTAAAAATTGTGAAAGGCCTGAGCGGCACAATTGACTCCGAAACTATCCGCGCTATCAAGTCCCTACCGAAGTTCATTCCTGGCAAGCAGAACGGCCGGGCAGTGAAAGTATCGTTTACCGTACCGGTGACGTACAAGATTCAATAAGCCAACCCGCTTGTGCAAAAAGCCTTGACTAGTTTATAGTCAAGGCTTTTTTGTGCGTTAAAGCGGCGCTTTTTAGCAGAAAAAAGGCCGAGTATTCGTGTGGAAAAGAAGGGTATTTAGCATCAGCCTAATAACCGGGTGATGCTGGCCACCTTTTTCCCACTCCTCTTATTTTTCTGTATGTCACTGTTACCCAACTTCTTAATCGATAACCTCGACGAGGTGGTATTTGAGGGCCGCAACCAGGCCTACGGCGCCTACCAGCTACGCCACGACTACCAGCGCAACTTGGCATCAGCTGGTGGCCTTACGCTGGCATTGTGTGCGGTACTGAGTTTAAGCTGGGGCGTTCTGCGCCATTTTGCGCCAGCAGTATCGCCCGCAACCACCCTTACTCATACCGTGGAGCCAATACTTATTGCCCCAGCCACCGTTATTGAGAAGCCCAAGGCAGCCGTTCAAGCACCCCCGCGCGCCCGCGCCGCCGCTACGCACCCCGCCCCGATAGTCGCAACTGAGATAACCAAAGAAGAATTGCCGCGGCCCCTCATCGCCCCCACTCCACCTACCGCCATTGTGGACGGCCTCACTGGCCCCGCAATGCCGGGCGTGCCAAACGCTACCGACCCCGCCGCCTTACCTGGTACCGATGGGGGCGCTACCACGGGGCCTGCCACTGCGGCCCCGGCCAGCACCGAACCCTTCGTGTATGTGGAAAAAATGCCGGAGTTCGCCGGTGGGCAGGCAGCGCTGATGCAATACTTGCGCAGCCACTTGCGCTACCCCAGCCGGGCGCTGGCCGAGGGCATAGGCGGGCGCGTGTTTCTAACCTTTGTGGTGGGGGCCGATGGGACTATATCGGACGTGACTATTCTAAAGGGCCTGGGCTACGGGCTGGATGAGGAAGCTCAGCGGGTAGTGCGTCAGATGCCAGCCTGGACGCCCGGCTACCAAAGCAAGCACGCGGTGCCCGTGCGCTTTACGCTGCCCATTACCTTTCAATACCAATAGCTCAATACCAAGCGTACCAACGTAGCGTTGTAGGAGAAGCCATATTTTGTGCGCTTTTTTGCAATCTGGTAACCCGCCCGCGCCGGGCCCGAACAAATCGGGGCCTGGCGTGGGTTATGGTTGTTCACCTTATTCCCTACCTCATGCCTGCTCCTACCACCAAAGACCGGCTTGGCTCCCCGCTATCGGTGACGCGCCTATTTGCGCTCGTACGGTCGGCGCTGCCCATTGGCCTCGGGGTTTTTCTCTGGGTTACTCCTGCCCAGCCGGGGGCCCTGCTGCAGCTTAGCCACGGCGTGCGGCTGACGCTGGCCGCCATCTTTGTCCTCTATGGAATATACCGCGTGGTGCGCACCATTCGCACCCAGTTTCGCCAGCCCCCACCCGATGACGACTTTAACTAACGCAGTGCCCCGGCGCACCGCGCTCGGCACGCTGCTACTAGCGGCCTGCCTGCTGCCGGGCTGCCACCCCAACCGCTCGGCCGGCACCAGCGAAGAATCCACCGACACCCCCACCAGCGGCCACGTAGGCATCAGCGTGGATGAAACGTTTGCGCCCGTGATGGAGTCGCAGGTCGATACCTTTCAAAAGCTTTATGTCGACTCACACCTCAAGGTGTCGTATCAACCCGAAGACAGCGTCTTTCTCGACTTGCTCAACGACAAGGTGAAAGTGGCCATTGCCTCGCGCAAGCTGACTGCGGCCGAAACCAAGGAGATGGACAAGCAGGAAATGCTGCCCACCACCACCACCATTGGCATTGATGGCCTGGCCATCATCCTGCACCCTTCCAATCCCGATTCTCTGCTCACCATCACGCAGCTGCGCGGCATATTTGGGGGCCAAACGGCCCAGTGGAGCCAGGTAAGTGGCCAGAAGAAGCTCGGGGCCGTCAACGTGGTGTTTGATGCCAACCGCAGCAGCACCAGTCGCTTTATTAAAGACACGCTGCTGTGCGGGGCCGCCCTTAGCCCCAAAGCGTTCGCGGCGCAGTCGAACCCCAAGCTGCTCGACTACGTGGCCACGCACCCCAATGCGGTGGGCGTGGTGGGGGTTAACTGGATTTCGGACTTTGACGACCCGACCGTGCGCGGCTTTCTGAGGCGGATACGGGTGGCTAGTATTACGGCCCGGCCAAACCCTACCAAGGACGACTTTATTCAGCCCTACCAGGTGTACCTGGCCCCCAAATCGGCCGAGTTACTGAAGGCAAACCCCGAGTTGCAGAACTACCCGCTGCGGCGTAACATCTACGCCGTGAAGCGGGAGGCGCGCGCCGGTTTAGGCTCGGGTTTTGTATCCTTCATTGCGGGGCAGAAGGGCCAGCTCATCTTTCAAAAATCGGGCCTGATGCCCGCCAACATGCAAGCCCGCATCGTAACCACGAATAAGCGCTAGGAACTACCTTAGCCGTAATAGCGTACTAATAGCTCACTCTCTTTCACCTAACCTTAACTTTTCCTCCCTTCTTATGCCTCTTAAGCCTTGGAAACCGCTGCTGCTGACCGCCCTCACCGTAGGGGCCGGCGCTACGGCCGCCACCGCCCAGAACGTCGCTTCTGCTCAGAAAGCCATTGAGTTGGAGCGTTACAACGAGGCCCGCGGGCTCCTGCGCGGTGCCAGTTCGCCCGAAGCCAACTTTGAGTTGGGCCGCCTCTACCAGATGCGCGAGATACCCGACTCGGCTGCTTATTACTTCAACCGGGCCGGTGGCGCTACGCCCTTCGGCATGGTAGCCGAAGGCCGGGCTCTACTCGCCCAGAGCAAAAACGCCGAAGCTGATGCCAAGTTCGAAGCGGCTGCCAAAGCTACCAAGAACAAAGACGCTAAGGTGCTGACCATGATTGCGCAAGCATACGGCGAATCGGACGTAAAGGACATCAACAAGCCCCTTACTTACGTAAAGACGGCCGAGGCCCTGAGCAAAGGCAAGGATGACCCGGCTTTGATGGTGGCGCGGGGTGACATCTACCTGCTCACCGACCAGGGTGGTGGCGAAGCCATGAGCAGCTTTGACCGCGCTACTGCGGTTAACCCCCAGAATGCGGAAGCATTTTACAAAAAAGGCGTGCTCAACGTGCGTAGCCGCAACGGCGCCGACGCCAAGGCAAACCTCGATAAGGCTATTGCCATCAACCCGCAGTACGCGCCGGCTTATAAAGAGCTCGCCGAGATGTATTTCTCGGGTGGGCAGTATGGTTTGGCCACTAGCACATTCAAAAAGTACACGGATATAGCGGAGCATTCAACCCATACCGATGCCGAATACGCCTCCTTTCTGTACCTAAACAAGAAGTATCCCGAGTCGTTGGCCGAGGTGAACAAGGTGTTAGCTGTGGAGCCTAACAACTTCACGATGAACCGCTTGAAGGCCTTCAATTTGTACGAAACCGGCGATTATCCTGGCTCTTTGGCCGCGATGGACCAGTTTTTGAAAATTGCGCCACCCGATAAAGTATTGCCCGAGGATAATGCGTATCGGAGCAAGATTTTGCTCAAAATGGGTAAGGGTGGCGACGCCATCGGAGTGTTGCAAAAGTCGGTGGCTAGCACTACTGACCCAGCCAAGAAAAACGAGGCGATGCATGACCTGGCTTCGGCCTATATGTCGCAAAAAGATTATCCCAATGCCATTAAAACCTACCGGGCAATCATGGCGACTCCTAACGGCGACCTGGCTGACCAGTTCCGCTTGGGTAGTGCTTTTAGTAGCAACAAGCAGTTCACGCAGGCCGACAGCGTGTATAACATCATCATTACGGCCAAGCCTACGTATGCGCCCGCCTACCTGGCCCGCGCTGAAGCCAACTTTGGCCTCGACCCGGAATCGACCAAAGGCACGGCGAAGCCTCACTACGAGAAGTACCTGGAGATTGCCAGTGCTGACCCCACCAAGTACCGGAGCGGCATCATCGAGAGCAATAACTACCTTGGTTACTACAACCTGAAGAAGGGTGATAAAGCAGCCGCTACGCCTTACTACCAGAAGGTGCTAGAAATCGACCCTACGAATGCTGACGCTACCAACGCGATGAAAATCATTAAAGGGGTGCCCCGCACTGCTCCAGCAAAAAAAGCTGCTACGCCTGTTAAGAAGAAATAACTTCTTGATATTCGAATACAAAAAGCCCCGGCGCTACTTAGCGCCGGGGCTTTTTGCGTTATTGGGCGGCGGCCCAGGTTTCCCACTTCGCCAGCACGGCGGCAAAGTCAGCGGGCAATTCTACCTCAAAGTTCAGGTGCTCGCCGGTACTGGGGTGCACAAAGCCCAGCGAGCGCGCGTGGAGCGCCTGCCGGGGCAGCAAGGCAAAGCAGTTCTCCACGAATGCCTTGTAGCTGCCCGTAGACTGCCCGACCCGAATGCGGTTGCCACCGTAAGTGGCATCGCTGAACAAGGGGTGGCCAATATGCTGCATATGCGCCCGAATCTGGTGGGTGCGGCCAGTTTCGAGGCGGCACTCCAGCAGCGTGACGGGACCGTAGCGCTGGCGCACGCGGTAGTGCGTCACGGCGTGCTTACCCTGCGTGCCGTCGGGGTACACGGCCTGCACCTTGCGGTCGCGCAGGCTGCGGCCAATGTGGCCCCGCACAGTCCCCTCTTCTTCCTCAAACTTGCCCCATACCAAGGCCAGGTAGCTGCGCTCGATGGTATGGTGAAAGAATTGCTGCGAGAGGTGCGTCATGGCCCACTCCGTTTTGCCCACAATCAGCAGGCCCGAAGTATCCTTGTCGATGCGGTGCACGAGGCCGGGGCGTATCTCGCCGTTACGGCCCGTGGGTAGGTTGGCCAGGTGGTAGGCGAGGCCGTTCACCAGCGTGCCTTCCCAGTGGCCGTAGGCGGGGTGCACAACCAGGCCGGCGGGCTTGTTCACCAGCAGCAGGTCGTTGTCCTCATACCGGATATCCAGGGGCATTTCCTGCGGAATTACTTTGCCGATGCGCGGCGGCTCGGACAGCACGATGGTAATAACGTCGGCGGGCCGCACCCGGTAGTTAGGCTTCGTCACGTGGCCGTTCACCTGCACCGCCTCCGCCCGGATGGCATCCTGAATCTTGGTGCGCGACGCATTGGCCAGGCGGTTGAGCAAGTACTTATCCAGGCGCATCAGCTCCTGCTTGCGGTCGGCCACAAAGCGGTGGTGCTCATACAGCTCGTCGCCTTCATCCTCGTCTTCCTCACTTTCGGTAGGTAACAGGTCAGGGTTGAGCGCAAGCGGATTGAGCTCAGCAGGGTCGGGGTCAGCAGCGGGTGGCGATTGCATAAGTAGCTAATTTACAAGGAGATATACACGAAAAAAGCCGGAGCCACTGGCTCCGGCTTTTTGGCCACTAACTGGCAATGCGTTATTTAGTCTTGCTCTTCGTTTTGCCAGCCGGCGCGGGCGGCACGATAGGCGCCTGGCTCTTAGGGGCCTGCGTGGTAGGCGTGGGCGCGGCGGCCGTAGGTGTGATACCCATCTTCTTCAGAATGATATCCGAGATGTCGCCGTCTTTGGGGCCGTGCAGCAAAATGGGGTTGCTGCCCGAATCCGAGTTCAGCACGTAGGTATAGCCGTTTTCGGTAGCCACGGCATCAATATTCTTTTGAATCTTATCGAGCACCGGGCGCAACAGCGTCTGCTGCTTCTGCTGCATCGACTGCTGGGCCGTCTGCTGAAACTCCTGGATGCTCTGGCCCAGGCGGGTCAGCTCCTTTTCGGTGTCAGCTTTTACTACGGCCGTCATGGTGCCGCCCGCCTTGTTGTAGGCCTCCAGCTTGGTCTGGTACTCGGTCGTTTTCGTTTTTAGCTGGGCCTCTAGCTGGGTGCCGTAGGTTTTCAAATCCGACTCAATCTGCTTGCTCTCAGGCATTTGGCTCAGCACGTACTCCACGCTGGTGAAGCCGATTTTAAGCGGCGCTTGGGCTTGGGCGTTCGGAGCGAAAAAAGAACCGGCAACGAGTAGTGCGGTGGCGAAGGTCAGGTGAAGTTTTTTCACGCGGTTTACGAAGAAAATCAAGGGTCTTAAAAAATTTCTGGTTGCAAAGTTAAGGCAGTTAGGGCTTTTCGCCCGCAGCGGCTTTGGCGGCCTTAGTAGGCCGCGCCTTGGTGCTACCCGCCGGGTCGGGCGTGCCCGAGTCCGACTCAAAATTGGGGTCGGTGCTGGCGGTCGGCGTTTTAGGCGGCTTCACGGTTTTGACGGGGCCTTTGGTGCCCGGCTCATTGCGGGTCGGCGAACCGAGGCCCAACTCCTCCAGCACAAACTCGGTGTAGTCGTGCGTGGGGTTGGCATACAGCATGGTCAGGTCGCCGTTGCGGTCAAACATGAAGTCCAGCTTGCGCGCCTTCACCACCTTCTCCACTGCGTCGAATATCTTGTCCTGCGCGGGCTTGTTGAGCTCCACGCGCTTCTTAAACAGCTGGCCCTCGTAGCCAAATTGCTTGGACTCGTAGGCTTTGATGTCCTGCTCTTTTTTCAGAATCTCGTCCTGGCGCTTTTTCTTCATCGCCTCCGTTAGCACCACTTCCTCGGCCTGGTAGGTGCGGTACAGCTTATCGAGGTCCTTTTTCTGAGCCTCAATCTCTTTCTGCCAGGTGTCGGTTAGTTTCGCAAGCTCCATTTGAGCCTGCGCATATTCCGGCATCTTACCCATAATAAACTCGGTGTCGATATAGCCGAATTTCTGGCCCCAGGCCGGAGCACAGGCCAGTAGCAGCACCAGCGCCAGCAGGGAACGAGCAATGTGAGTCATGCGAGGAAAAAGGAGAATGCGGCCCGAAACCAGCTTCGGTGCATAAGAAGCAACGAACGGGCCCAGTGCTTTAGTCTACCAGCTAGCTGGCGGTTAGCAGGTAAGCGGCCAAGCTAACCTATTAAACCTCAGCCGCGGTCTAAAACGTTCAGCTTCGGCCCGGCTAGCGAATCTGCTGGCCGATGATGAAGTGGAAGTGGTTGAAATCCTGCGCAGTAGTAGTGCCAGCGGGCGGAACTACCGTGTCAAACGCCCGGCCGTAGTCGAAGCCCAGCAAGCCAAAGGCCGACATAAAAATCCGGGCTCCGAAGCCCGCCGAGCGGTACAGCTTGTAGGGGTTATACTGGCTATATATGTCGGTCGCATTACCCGCCTCAGCAAAGCCCAGGATGTACACCGTAGCGGCAGGGTTGAGGCTCACGGGGTAGCGCAGCTCGGCCACGTACTTGTTGTAGGCTACGCCGCCGCTCTTGCCCGTTTGGGCCGTTGGGATGGCAAATGCCCCGTTGGGGTCGTCGTAGCCGCGCAGACCGATGTAGTCGGTGCCCACCAGAAACGAGCCGCCGCCGCCGTAACCCAGGCCCGCGCCGCCCATCTTGAAGCGCTCAAACGGCCCCGGCTCCCGGTCCTTGGTGTAGGTGCCGATGTAGCCAAAGTGTGCCCGCGTGTTCAGCACCAGCTTGCCTATGATAGGCGTAAACCACGAGGCGTCGAACATCCACTTGTGAAATTCTACCCACTCGTAGGTATTCGGGTGCGCGCCCGGAAAAGCCGAGTACGGCGGTGTCAGGTTCACGCTCAGGCTGAGCGAGGAACCGCGCCGCGTGTACGTCGGGTTGTCAATGCTGTTACGCGAAAGCGTGGTGTTGAACGTGATGTTGTTGGCCCGGCCGGTCGTGAAATCCGCAAAAATGGCGTAGTTCTGCAGCTGGTACTGGCTGTACGAGAGCGAGTTGCTGAGCGAGAAGTAGTCATCGGGCACCCGCAGCTGGCGGCCCAGGCCAATAGTAGCACTGTTCACCTTAATAAACTGCCCCGTGGTGGCGTCGAAGTTGGTACCCAGGCGCGAGATGCTACGATTTAGGCTGAACGACAGTGAGTTGGGCTTGCGACCGCCCAGCCACGGCTCCGTGAAGCTAAACGAGTACGCCTGGTACTGGAAGCCGTTGGCCTGCACGTTCAGCGCCACGCGCTGGCCGTCGCCGGCCGGCACCGGCGTCCAGTTGTGGAAGTCGCTGGCTTTGCGCAGCGAAAAGTTGTTGAATACCAGGCCTACCGTGCCGATAAAGCCCGCGTAGCCACCCCAGCCGCCCGAAAGCGTAATCTGGTCCGAGGGCTTCTCCACTACCGTGTAGTTGATGTCCACGGTACCGTCGGCCTGGTTCGGCACGGGGTTGATGCCGATTTTCTCGGGGTCGAAGTAGCCCAGCGTCGCAATCTCGCGCTGCGAGCGAATGAGCAATTCCCGGTTGAACTTGTCGCCGGGCAGCGTGCGCAGCGTGCGGCGCAGCACGTGGTCCG
>CAXTFI010000194.1:0-9541 GCA_964243255.1 uncultured Hymenobacter sp. | reverse complement strand
CACGCTGGGCTACCCCCGCGAAGACGTGGTGTACGGCGAGGGCGCGCTGAGCGCCCGCTCGGGCTTCAACGGCGACACGGCTTTCTACCAGGTGAGCATTCCGGTGAACCCCGGCAACTCGGGCGGCCCGCTGCTCGATGAGCGCGGCAACCTTATTGGCGTGGTAAGCGGCCGGCAAGACGACGCCCAGAGCGCCGCCTTCGCCACCAAGTCGTCGTACCTGGTGCGGCTCGTCGATTCGCTCAAAAACCGCCAGCCGGCCCAGCCCTACCACTTGCCCCGCGCCAACCAGCTAACTGGTGCTGCCCGCGCCCAGCAGGTGAAGCGCCTGCAGGATTTTGTGTTCGTGGTGAAGGTCTACGAATAAGCTTTTCTTTCCTTTTTTCTGTTTGAACTTGAAAGCCCTGCCCGTTCGGCGGGGCTTTTTTGTGGCCGGTGGCTACCTTATTAAAGGTAAAATAGTGCTGGCCGTACTTTGCGTTTTTATGGGCAATTACCTTATCTACCAAGCCTACGGCAACCCCGATATTCTCAACGAGGCGCTGTTTAGCCTCCTCTCCTACCTGCGGCAGCCCGCCGAGGCTACCGTGTTGCTATACACTGACAATGTCGCGCACTTTCGGGCCGTATTGGGCGAGCTGCCAGCCGTAGCCTACGTACCCATTGCCCCCGACCAATGGCGGGCGTGGCGCGGCGATATAGATTTCGTGCACCGGGTAAAAATCAAGGTGTTGCAGCATGCGGCAGCTCATTACACCGGCCAGCTTTTATACGCCGATACCGATACCGTTTTCACCCAGCCGCTAGCTACCCTCTTTGCCGCCCTGGCGCGAGGCGAGCGGTTTATGCACGTGAGCGAAGGCCGGCTGGGCGACGGCAACCCGTTGAACCGCAAAATCAACCGGGCGCTGCAAGCCGGCGGGGGCCCCGCCTTGGCGGGGGGGCGTATCGCCCCCCACACGCAGATGTATAATGCTGGCGTACTGGGTTTTCGCTGCCTCGATGCGCCGCTGCTAGCCGAGGTGCTAGCGCTCACCGAGCAGCTCTATCGCCGCTATCCGAAGCACGTAATGGAGCAGCTGGCCTTCAGTGTAGTGTGGGCCCAGGCCGGGCCCGTGCGCGAGGCCGCGCCGTGGGTGCACCACTATTGGGACTTAAAGGAAATTCGGCCGGTGCTGGCCGAGCTGTTTGCCCCGGCTCCCGCCCACCAGCTGGCCGACTTGCAAGCGCGCGCGGCCCAGCTCGACCTACCCGCGCTGGCCGAGGGCAAGGCCCGGTTTCGGGCGCTGCCGGGCTGGCGGCGGGCTGTGCAGCGCTGGCTGGGGCGCGCCTGGCAGCTGCCGGCCGGCTTGCTGGGTGTGTGGGCTAACAGTAGCGCCGCCGCATGAGCTGAGGATGAATAATTTTTAGCTAAAAAATTGTTTGTCAGCCACTAAACTTTCGCGGGCTTGGCCTATCTTTAAAGCAGCACTCTTTCATGCCGCTGCCTATGAACCGCCGAGCTTTCCTCCAGCCTAAGCCTGCGGCGCAGCCCGCGCCCGCCTTTGCCGCCGCCGCGGGGGCCAGCCCCAGCCTGGCCCCCGACCCACCCGAAACCGTGAGCCCCTACGCCAACCAGGTGCTGCCGGCCCGCCTTAGCACAACTACTTCTACGCTAGCACCTTACACTGGGGCGTGGGGCTTGCCGCAGGCGGCGCACCTGCTGCGGCGCTGCATGTTTGGGCCCACGCGCGGCGAAATGCAGGCGGCGGCCGGCTCATCACTCACGGCGGTGCTCAACGGGCTGCTCACGGCGCCCGCCGCGCCGGCCCCGCCCGTGAACGTGAGTGCCACCGACACCACCGTGCCCATCGGCCAGACCTGGGTGGGCCAGGTTTTCGACCAAACCCTGGAAGGCGCGCGCCGCACCTCGCTGCGCGACTGGTGGCTGGGCCAGCAGCTCACGCAGGGCACCTCCTTGAGCGAGCAGCTGACGCTGTTCTGGCACAACCATTTCGTGGTGGAGTTTGGCGACATCAACAGTGCCCAGTACGGCTACGAGTACGTGCGGCTGCTGCGCCAGCACGCGCTCGGCAACGTGCGCCAACTGGCTAAGGACATGACCGTTAACCCGGCCATGCTGCGCTACCTCAACGGCAACGCCAGCACGGCCACGGCCCCCAACGAGAACTACGGCCGCGAGCTGCTGGAGCTGTTTACCCTGGGCAAGGGGCCGCTCATCGGGGCCGGCAACTACACGACCTATACCGAGGCCGACGTGCAGGCCGCCGCCAAGGTGCTCACCGGCTGGCGCGACAATGCCACCACCGTGGCGGGCTACTTCACGGCCAGCCGCCACGACACCAGCACCAAGCAGTTTAGCGCCGCCTTTGGCAACGCCCGTATTGCGCCCAACGGCGCCACGGAGTACCAGGATTTGATTGACCTGATTTTCCGGCAGCCTTCGACGGCGGCGTTTCTGGTGCGCAAGCTTTACCGGTGGTTTGTGTACTATGTGATTGACCCCCAGATAGAAAGCGATATTATTCAGCCGCTGGCTACTTTGCTGGTGGCCAGCAACTACGAGGTGGTGCCGGTGCTGCGGGCGCTGCTGGGCTCGCAGCATTTTTTCGACGTGGCCAGCGTGGGCTGCCTCATCAAGAGCCCGCTGGACTTTACCCTGGGCGTGTGCCGGCAGTTTGAGCTGGCGCTGCCGCCGGCCAGCAGCCCGGTGGCGCAGTATGGCCTCTATGACTACCTCTACTCGCTGAGTTTGGTGCAGCAGCAAACCCTCGGCGACCCGCCCAACGTGGCCGGCTGGGCCGCCTACTACCAAACGCCGCAGTACCACGAGCTGTGGATAAACGCCGTGACGCTGCCCCGCCGCAACCAGGCTACCGACCTGCTGCTGGGTACCACCGGCTACACCCGCAACGGGGCCACCCTCAAGGCCGACCTCGTGGCCTGGGTGCAGGCCCTGCCCGCCGCCACCGCCCAGGACCCCAACCTCGTCGTCGGGGAGTTTGCCCGGCTCATGGTGGCTATTGACCTCACGGCTAACCAGTTGGCTTTTCTGAAAAACGCTCTCATCCCCGGCCTGCCCGACTTTGAGTGGACCACCGAGTGGAACCAGTTTTTGGCCACGCCCACCGTGGCGGCCAAGCGCACGGCGGTGGCCAGCAAGCTCTCGGCCATGGCGCGGGCGCTGGCCGGGCTGGCCGAGTACCAGCTTTCGTAGGGGCGGGTCGTACCCGCCCGGCCGTTTGGACGACCCGGCTCAAGAGTCGTTCCTCATTTCGTTCAACGACGGGCGGGTGCGACCCGCCCCTACTTTATGAAACGCCGCGACTTTCTACACACTTCTGCTGCGGCCACTACGGGCGTGGCCCTGCTCAGCGGCTTTCCCATCGGGGCCTACGGCTACACGCCCGAGCTGGCGGCCCTCACCAACGCCGCCACGGCTACCGATAAGGTGCTGGTAATCGTGCAGTTGCAGGGCGGCAACGACGGGCTGAACATGATTATCCCCGTGGACCAGTATGCCGCCCTGGCGGCGGCCCGGCCCAGTATTATGCTGCCCCAGGCCCAGGTGCTGCCCCTCACGGCGGCCACGGGCATTCACCCGGCCATGGCCTCGGCCCAGCAGCTATTTAAGAACGGGCAGCTGGGCGTGGTGCAGAGCGTGGGCTACCCGAATCCTAACTTTTCGCACTTCCGGGCCACCGATATCTGGACGTCGGGCTCTAGCTCCGACGTGGTGCTGACCACCGGCTGGGGCGGGCGCTACCTCGACGGCGAGTTTCCAGGCTACCCCACCGGCTACCCCAGCGCCCAAAATCCCGACCCGCTGGCCGTGAGCATTGGCTCGGTGGTGAGCAACTGCGTGCAGGGCCCGGTGGTGAACATGGGCATGGCAATTGCCAGTACCTCAAGCTTTTACCAACTGCTGAGCGGCGGCGTCGATGCCGCGCCCGCCACCCAGGCGGGGCACGAGCTCACGTTTATCCGGCAGGTAGTGAGCCAGACGCAGGTGTACACCACGGCCATTCAGGGGGCCGCCGCCAAGGCCAAAAACCTGTCGCCCCTCTACCCCCCCGCCGGCCAGAATGCGCTGGCCGACCAGCTCAAGATAGTGGCCCAGCTGGTGGCCGGCGGCCTGAGCACCCGCATCTACGTGTGCCAGCTCGGCGGCTTCGACCTGCACTCCAACCAGGTGCCTACCACGGGCAGCACCACCACCGGCGCGCACGCCACGCTGCTGGGCAAAATCGCCGACGGCATCAACGCCTTCCAGGACGACCTTAAGCGCCTGGGCATCCAGGACCGGGTAATTGGCCTGACGTTTTCGGAGTTTGGGCGGCGCATCAAGGCCAACTCGGGCTACGGTACCGACCACGGCGCGGCAGCCCCGCTGCTGGTGTTTGGCGCGCAGGCCAACCCGCTGGTGCACGGCCCCAACCCCCAGCTGCCCGCCAACGCGGGCGTCAACGACAACGTGGCCATGCAGGTTGACTTTCGCAGCGTGTACACCAGCATTCTTAAGGACTGGTTTCAGGTGCCGCAAGCTACCCTCAATCAACTCTTTGGCCAGGCGTTTCCCTACGTGCCGGTTATCCGGCAAACGGCGCTGGCCACCACGCCCGGCGCGGCCCCGGTGGCGGGCTTCAGCGTGTACCCCAACCCCGCGGTGGGCCAGGCCACGGCCTTGTTTGAGAGCCAGGGCGCGGCGGTGCAGGTGAGCCTCTTTGATGGGCTGGGGCGCGAGGTGCGCCGCTACGTCGATGGCCGGGCGCTGGGCACCGGCCCGCAGCGCGTGCCGCTCGATGTGCGCGGGCTGGCCCCCAGCGCCTACCACTGCGTGGTGCGCGAGGCCAGCCGCAGCAGCGCGCTGGTGCTAGTAGTAAGTGAGTAGAGTAGGCGGGCAAGCTGCGCACGAACACCCACGGGCTTTTTGCGTAGAAGCATCCTGACGGCTACTTACCCGTTTTTCCTGCCAACTCACTCCAACTTGCCTTCCTCATGGCTGACCAGCTTCAACAAATCGAAAAAATTCTTCCCGAAGACATCGCCCGCACCTTCGAGGCGGCCGTAAACGTGTTTCAGGGCAAAACTGAGCACATGGACGACCTGCTCAAAAACGGCGGCACGCTGCTGCGCAAGGCTTCCAAAAACTTCTCGCCTACCCAGCTCATTCTGAGCGTAGCCGCAGTAGCCGTGGTAGCCATTGTAGTTATCAACCGCGCTACTTCGGAAGACTAAGCTGCCAATAAACAATCAAAAAGAGCGGCTCTCCCATCTAGGAGAGCCGCTCTTTTTGGTAGCAGGTAACTGATTGTCTATTAAACAGCTATGTAAACGGCGCAAGCGGGGCGCCCCCCCGTCATAACCATGCACTTGATTGACTAACAGCTACTTACCAATACCAGCCAGCGCCATTGGCGCACCAGCAGCGAGGCTGCCAGCCAGCTTATCGCTGCTGGTGGCCGACTGGTTGGCGGGCAACTGGCACACCAGGCCGGCGATGCCCCACAGCTGCAGGTTGCGGCGCACGGTTTCGGCGGCCAGCCAGCTATCGAGCCGGCCCACTACCACACGGTTGAGCGGGCGGCCCGCTACGGTAACGGTTACGACTTCGGCCGGCAGGGCCTGGTCGATGGTGAGAATGCGGGCTACCTGGGCGCGGGCCGTGAGCGGGTCGGCAAAAGTACCGGCCTGTACCAAGAAGCCTTTGGTAGTATCGAGTGGCCCGGCGAGCGCGGCGGCGGCGGCCGATGCGCTGGTGGCGAGCGCTACGGCGGCTTCGGCCGGCGCGGCGGGCAGCAGGTAGGCCGTGAAAGGAGCCGCGGGGTTGGGGTCGGCCTGCTGCAGGGCAGCCAGGTTAGCGGGGGTAGCGGCGAGGCCCAGCGGCGTGGTGGCGGGCACTACTTCGGCCACTACGGTGGCGGCACCGGCCTCCACTAGGCCCAGGGGGCGGGCGGCTACTTCGGCCAGGTCGATGATGCGCTCGTGGCGAAACGGACCGCGGTCAGTTACGCGCACTACTACCGTGGCGCCGGTGGTGAGGTTGGTGACCCGCAGGCGGGTGCCGAAGGGCAGGGTTTTGTGGGCGCAGGTGTAATCAAACCGGTTGAAACGCTCGCCACTGGTCGTTTTCATCCCCTGGAAGCGCCGGCCGTACCAGGAGGCGCGGCCCCGCAGGATGGTCGAGTAGCCTTCCTGGGCAGCAGGAATAAAGGTGGGCAGCATCCGGGAAATGTGGGTGCGGCGGTGCAAGTGACTGATTCGGTACAGCTTATGAGCCCGAGCAGTGTGGTGCAGCTTGTGGGTGCGGGTGGTGCGGGCGGCGGCTGGCAGCGCCAGCCCGGCTCCCAGCGCCAGCCAGCAAAGGCAGCGTAGTAAAACAGCAGAAAAAAGAAAAGTTGGTCGCGTAAGCGTCATCCGGTTTGGTCGATGGTGAACTAACCGAATGTAGGCCGTGACCGGGTAAAACCAATAGCGGCTTCTTGCTAACCAGGTTACCACAATTTTTTAATTGTACTTTTTACAGAAAGCTTGTATTTAGCTTACCAAGCTGGTCGGCGCTCAACCCGCAATTGTGTTTACTAAAGGCACTTTACGGGTCGTTTTTGTATTTTCCCGATGTCTGCGCAAAAATTAGATTATCCGACGGGTGCAAGATTTGGTCATTCTGCCCAGGGTCCGGCACGGAGGCCGTTTGCAGAATTGCTAAAGCTGTTGTATATCGCGCACCCGAGAATTTTCAATTTGGCCGTACCTTCGCAGCTATGGATTTTGGCCGCCTGCCCGACCTGCGCTACGTTGATTTTCGCCTGCCCCCCGACCACCCCGACACCGCCCCCTTGCTGGCCCGCGCCCAGCCACCGGCCGCGCCCCGCTTGTACGTGGGCTGCCCCATCTGGACCAATAAGGAATGGCTAGGCTCCTACTTCCCGCAGGGCGCCAAGGAGCCCGATTTTCTGAAGTACTACGCCCAGCAGTTCAACGCTATTGAGCTGAATACCACGCACTACCGTATCCCAGACGCGCCCACCGGGCGGCGCTGGCGCGAGGCCGTGGGCGAGGGCTTTAAGTTCTGCCCCAAGCTGCCGCGCAGCATCAGCCACGAGCGCGAACTGTATAACACCGACGCGCTCACGCTGAGCTTTACCCGCGCCGTGCAGGAGCTGGGCGACAGCCTAGGCACTTGCTTTTTGCAGCTGCCCCCACACTTTGGCCCCGAAAACCTGCCCCGGCTAGAGCGCTTTTTGCTCGACTGGCCCGCCGCCGTGCCCCTGGCCGTGGAGCTGCGCCACCCGCGCTGGTTTTCGGATAAAGCCTTGGCCGACACCGTATTTGCCACGCTCGAAGCCCTTGGCAAAACGCTGGTTATCACGGATGTAGCTGGCCGGCGCGACGTGCTGGCCCAGCGCCTGACTACGCCCGTGGCCTTCCTGCGCCTCAACGGCCACGGCCTGGTACCCAGCGACTACGCCCGCGCCGACGCCTGGGCCGCCCGCCTGGCCGAGTGGTACGCCCAGGGCCTGCACACGGCGTATGTCTTTATCCATCAAAAAGATGTGCGCCACGCGCCCATCTGGGCGCAGCACTTCCTGGCCCGCATGCGCGAACTGACGGGCATTGCGGTGCCCCCGCCCCGGCTGCTGCCGCAACAGGTGCAGGGCAGCCTGTTTTAAGTAATGAGCAATGAACAGTGAGCAATGAGCAATTCAGGTGAAGCCTACCGAATTGCTCATTGCTCACTGTTCATTGCTCATTACTTACAGGATTCCCGCTACGCCGTTGATAACCAGCGCGACCAGGGCCGTGTTGAAGACGAAGGAGATGAGGCCGTGCAGCAGGGCCAGCTGGCGCTGGCCCCGGCCGCTGATGCTCACGTCGGCGGTTTGGGCCGTCATGCCTACCACAAAAGCGAAGTAAGCGATATCCAGGTAGTTAGGCTCCTTTTCGCCGCCCGGAAAATCCAGGCCGCCCACGTCGGAGCCGTCGGGCTGGGCATCGTAGTAGCTGTGGGCGTAGCGCAGGGTAAACACCGTGTGCACCAGCAGCCACGAGCCCGCCACGGCCACGCCGCTGAGGGCAATGTGCCGGGCCAGCACGGCGGGGGCCAGGTTGTGGGTGGTGCTCAGCAGCAGCACCACGGCCAGCAGGCTGGCCCCGGCCGCCACCAGCACAAACACAAAGCTCAGCAGCCGGCTCAGGTCTTCGGAGGCGGCCACGGCCCGGATGCGGTCGGCATCGGCGGTGTAGATGGCCGTCCAGATAAGAGACAGCGCGGTGATGGCAAAGGCATCCCAGCCGATAATGAGCCGGACCAGCATAGGGTAGTGAGCGGGGCTAAGCGCCCAGGCCGCCACCCCCACCAGTGCCCCAATTACTAAGCGTAGCGAGGCCGGCATGTGGGCCATTCGGTGCAGTAGCGACTGCGGCGCAGCGGGAGATTTCACGCCCCAAGGTAGCACCCCAAGCAGGCGCGCTACATGAAGCCGGCCTCCTTGGCGCGTCCGGCCTGCCCGGCCGCACTGGTCCCGGCGGCCTACGGTTCCGGTTTTTCTGCCTTGCTTTGCCTTATGAACCACGCGCCCCTCTCCGGCCTCTACCAGCCCTCGCTAGCTCTGCTCACCGACCTCTACCAGCTCACCATGGCCTATGGCTACTGGAAGCAGGGCCTGCATGAGCGCGAGGCGGTGTTTCACCTCTACTTCCGCAAGGCGCCGTTTAACGGCGGCTACGCGGTGGCGGCGGGCCTGGCCCTGGCCGTCGACTACCTGGAAACGCTGCGCTTTTCGGACGATGATATTGCCTACCTGGCTAGTCTGACGGGCAGCAAGGGCAGCCGGCTTTTCCCCGATGAGTTCCTGGCTTATTTGCGGGAATTGAAATTTACCTGCGATGTAGATGCCGTTGCCGAAGGCACCGTAGTATTTGGTAATGAGCCGCTTGTGCGGGTGCAGGGCCCGCTGCTGCAAGCCCAGCTGGTAGAAACGGCGCTGCTCACGCTGCTCAATTTCCAAACGCTCATCGCCACCAAGGCGGCCCGTGTGCGCGACGCCGCCGGCCCCGACGATGCCGTGCTGGAGTTTGGCCTGCGCCGCGCCCAGGGGCCCGACGGCGGCCTTGGGGCCAGCCGCGCCGCCTACCTCGGCGGGGCCGATGCCACCAGTAACGTGCTGGCCGGCCAGCGCTACGGCATCCCGGTGCGCGGCACCCACGCCCACAGCTGGGTGATGACGTTTGCCGATGAGCAGGAGGCCTTCCGCGCCTACGCCGACGCCTTTCCTGACGACTCGGTGTTTCTGGTCGATACCTACGACACGCTCGACGGCGTGCGCCACGCCATCGAAGTAGCCCTCGAAATGCGCCAGCACGGTCACGAGCTGGGCGGCATCCGCCTCGATTCTGGCGACCTGGCTTATCTCTCGAAAGAAGCGCGCCAGCTGCTCGACGCGGCTGGCCTGGATAAGGTGCGCATCGTGGCCAGCAACGACCTGGAGGAAAACCTCATCACCAGCCTCAAGCAGCAGGGCGCCCGCATCGACACCTG
>CAXTFI010000193.1:0-9615 GCA_964243255.1 uncultured Hymenobacter sp. | reverse complement strand
CGGCGCTCTGGAAGCCCTTGGGCAGGTCTTTGCCAATGGTTTCTTTGATAACGCGAGGGCCGGCGAAGCCGATGAGCGCGCCCGGCTCGGCAATGTTAAAGTCGCCGAGCATGGCAAACGAGGCCGTGACGCCGCCCGTAGTAGGGTCTGTTAACAAGCTGATATACGGCACTTTAGCTTCGGACAGCAGCGCGAGCTTGGCCGAGGTTTTGGCCATTTGCATCAGCGAGTAGCCGGCTTCCATCATGCGGGCGCCGCCCGAGCGCGAAATCATCAGGAACGGCGTGCGGTGCTGGCGGGCGTAGTCGATGGCGCGGGCAATTTTTTCGCCCACCACCGAGCCCATCGAGCCGCCAATGAAGCGGAAGTCCATGGCCGCGATAACCAGCTGCTGACCAGCGCTTTGGCCGTAGGCGGTGCGCACGGCATCCTTGAGGCCGGTGTTTTTTTCGGTGGCCTGCACGCGCTGCGGATACGCCTTGGTATCGACGAAGTGAAGCGGGTCGCCGGAGGTAAGGCTGGCGTCCAGCTCCGTAAACTGGCCGTCGTCGAAGAGCAGCTCGAAGTAGGCACTGGCGTCGATGCGGTCGTGGTAGCCGCAGTTGGCACACACGTAGTGCAGGCGCTTGTGCTCGGCCATAGTGGCCACGGTTTTGCACTCGGGGCACTTATACCACAGGCCGTCGGGCGTTTCTTTTTTCTGCTCGGTGGGGGTACTAATGCCCTTTTCCTGGCGCTTGAACCAAGCCATATGGGGGGAGGTGCTGGAGGGATGACGAATGGAGAAGCGAAGAAGACGAAACGGGCCAGCGGGTAGGCGGCGGCAGTTTTAGCTAATCTTCCGGCTGGTAAAATTACGCCATAGTTACCATCGGGGCGGCGGGCGGCAGTAGCGGGCCCGGCGGCGCGGTGGCCGGCGGGCTGCCGGGCAAGCTTGGGGCCGCCGTAACTTGCCCCCACCACCACTTAGCCCGCCACTACCGGCGTTTTCTGCTTGAAGAAGTCTTTTTCTGTTACCTCTCCCCTGCTGGGGCTGGCGCTGCTGGCCGCGGGAGCCAGCGGCCTCACCGGCTGCGTCACGGCCAAGCGCTACGAAGACCTGCAAGCCCGCCAGCAAAGCGAGGAGCAGGCCCGCACCGCCGCCGAAAGCCAGCTGCGCCAAACCAAAGCCGACCTGCAAAAAACCACCGACGCGCTGGCCGAAACCCGCCTCGACCAGAAGCGCCTCGTGGCCGACTCGACCCAGACCGGCAACGCCCTGCGCCGCACCCGCACCCTCTACACCCAACTCACCGACAGCTACGACAAGCTGCTCAAAAACAGCGACCGCGCCCTGGCCGACCGCAACGCCGACTACGGCAAGCTGGCCAAGGACCTGGCCACCCGCGAAAGCGAGCTGGGTACCCTCGACCTGAGCTTGCAAAAAACCAAGGCCGACCTCACCGCCCGCGAAGCCAAGCTTGCCGAGCTTACCCAGGCCCTGGCCGACAAGGACAAGGCCGTGAACGACCTCAAGACCCGCGTGAGCAACGCGTTGCTCAGCTTCAACTCTAAAGACCTGCAAGTCAAGCTAAAAGACGGCAAAGTGTACGTGTCGCTTTCCGAGCAGCTGCTTTTTAAGTCGGGCTCGAGCAAGGTGGACCCCAAGGGCCAGGAGGCCCTGAAGAAGCTGGCTACCGTGCTGCAAGAGCAAAAAGACGTGAACGTGGTGGTGGAAGGCCACACCGACAACGTGCCCATGCGCCCCACCGGCGGCATTCAGGACAACTGGGACTTGAGCGCGCTGCGCGCCACCGACATTGCCCGCCTGCTCACCACGGCCGGCGTGGAGCCCAGCCGCATCACGGCCGCCGGCCGCTCGCAGTACGTGCCCGTGGCCGCCAACGACTCGCCCCAGGACAAGGCCCTGAACCGCCGCACCGAGATTATCCTCACGCCCAAGCTCGACGAGCTATTCAAGATTTTAGATAGCAGCAGCGGCACGACGGGCGCGAAGTAAGCATGGTCAACCTTGTTTATATTTGCTTTAGTCTAATTCCATTGTTTATGCGGAAACTTCTCCTCTTTCGCTGGCTGGTAGTATTGGCCTTTGGGCTAGGCATTCAGCAAGTGGCGCACGCCTCGCACGTTTTGGGCGGCGATATTTCTTACTCGCCCATTGCGTCCGCTACCGGGGTGCCGCGCTACCACCTCACGGTGCGCCTCTACCGCGACCCCGCTGGGGTAGACCAGCCAAGTATTACCCTGCAGTGCAGCCGCAACGGCTGCGATGCCCCGGCAACCGGCAGCTTCTCGCGGCTGCTACCGCGCACCGAGCGGCTACCGGGCACCTCGCTGGGCTGCACCGGCGGCAGCTTTGCTTACGAAATATTGCTCTACGAAACCGACGAGTACTTGCCGGCGGGCCAATGGACGCTGAGTGTCTATGCCGAGAACCGGGCCGCAGGTATTCGGAACCTGGTAAATTCTGGCCAACAGACCTTTTACATCAGCTCGTTTCTGGATAATGCGACGGTGAGCGCCAACTCCTCCCCCAAGTTTTTGTCGACGCTGTTGCCTTACCTGTGCGGCAATAACGCGCAGCGCTACAGCTTCAGCGCCTTCGATAGCGAAGGCGACTCGCTGACTTACAGCCTGGTATCGCCGCAGGCGGGCGTGCCGCCGCTGGGCCAGTGCGGGGTTGATGTGCTGGGCGAGCCGGCCCCCTACTTTCAGTTGAACAAGGCAACTGGTGCGCTCACCACCCAGGCAACTACGGTGCAGGCCGGCCGCTACGCCATGGCGGCCCGCATCAGCGAGTACCGCCGCGTGGGCGGGGCCTGGCAGCTTATCGGCGGCGTCACCCGTGATATATCGTACCTGGCCTACACCAGCACCAACAGCAGCCCGCGCTTCACGGGCCTCACGGTGGGCGGCAACGCCGCTTCGCAACCCGTGGAGCAGCTTGTGCAGGTGAAGCCCGGCCAAACTGTTTCCCTGCTGCTGAGCGCCACTGACCCCGATGCCGGCCAGGCGCTGAGCTTTAGCAGCCAGGCCCCCGATGTGGTGCCGGGCCTGAGCTTGGCTACCGTGAGCGCCACGCAGGCCCGCCTCACCTGGCGCGTGCCAGCCGACCTGCCACTGGGCCGCTATACCGCTACCGTGGCCGTGCTCGACAATGGCTGCCCCCTCCATGCCAGTGAGGAGCAAACACTTACCTTTTTGGTAACCAACCAGGTGCTGGCCACCCGGCCGGCGGCTAGCCCCGATGCCGCCGCCTTCCCGATGCCCTTCCGCGACCAGGTGCAGTTTCGGGCCCCGGCCGGCGGCCAGGCCGTGCTGATTGTGGATGCGCTGGGGCGCGTGGTGGCCCACCTCACCAGCCAGGCCGATGGCCGCGTGCGGTGGCAGCCGGCCGCCGCGCTGCCCGCCGGCCTCTACGTGGCCCGCGCGGCCAATGGCCAACTGCTGGCCCGCCTGCTGCACGCCGCTGAATAAAGGCTGCACCTGCCCACGCAAAAGGCCCCGGCTGCTAGCAGCCGGGGCCTTTTGCGTAAACTATTGTCTATCACCTATTTACAGCGTAATATTCAACCGCCCGAAGTAGTAGGCACCGTTGAAGCCAAACTGGTTGGCGCTGTACAGGAAGCGGCCCCGGTTGGAGTTGTCGGCCGAAGAAGTGTAGCTCGTGGCGGGGTCTACTGAGAAATTGTTGGCGTTATTGCGCGGGTCCACGTAGATTTTGTCGGGGTACACGTCAAATAAGTTATTGACCCCCAGCACAATACCCAGCTGCTTGGCCAGCTGCACGCTCACGGTGAGGTCGGTAATCCACTTGGCCGAGAACGTTTGGTCGAGGTTGGCGCGGGTGGGGTCGGCATCGGCGGTCTGAATCTCGCCAAAGCGCACCGAGCGGGCCTCCACGCCGAAGATGCCCACGTTGTAGGCGGCCGCCAGGTTGATTTTGCTGCGCGGGTTGCCGTGCTCGAGGCGGGTGCGCTGCGAGCGGTCAAACAGCCGGTTTTGCAGGTTGTTGACGCCTGCCGTCTGGTCGTTGTTAATGGTAGAGGACGACGAGTTGAAGCTTCTTACCTCCGTGCTGTTGAAGTTGGCGGCGGCTGTTAGCAGCAGGCGGCTGTTGTCGCCCAGCGCGATGCGCTCGTTGGCCACCACGTCGAGGCCGCGGGTACGGGTGTTCACGGCATTGGCAAAAAACTGCACCTGGCTCACCGCCAGCGAGCCCAAGATGGTGTTTACCAGGGGGCTAGACCGCGTGAAGGACGACGAGAGCGCAATACGGTCCTTAATGTCAATCTGGTACGCATCCACGGTCAGCGTGAGCTGGCGCGCCACGGTGGCCGTGAGGCCCAGGCCATAGTTGTTCGATTTTTCCTGCTTGAGCGGCTCCACGCCGAAGCCCTGCTGGCCACTACCGCCAAAGGCGTTGCGCACAATGGGGCTGTCGTTGTTCACCGTCAGCACCTGCTGGGGCTGGCCGCTCACAAACTGCGTGCTGGTGTTGTTGAAATATCGCTGCTGGAGCGAGGGCGCCCGGAAGCCGTTGCCGATGGAGCCCCGCAAAGCCAGCCCCTCAATGATGCTGAAGCGCGCGCCGGCCTGGCCACTCACGTTGCCGCCAAAGTCGCTGTAGTTTTCGGCGCGGCCGGCCACGTGCACCAGCAGCCGGTCGGTGAGGTCGCTTTCGAGGTCGAGGTAGCCGGCCACGTTGGTGCGCGTCTTGTTCAGCGCATCCTGCGGCTGGTAGCCCGGAAACACTTGGGAGCCCGGTGCTGGGGGCGTAAAGGAAGCCACCCCCGTGGCAGAAACACCCGTTTGTACGAGCGGGCGGGTACCCGTTGCGTACGAAGCGTATTCGCCCTGCTCAATGAGGTAGTTATCAACCCGAAACTCGCCCCCGGCGGCTACGTTGAGCGTGGCCAGCGGCCCTACCTCCGTGTAGTGGCGCGAAACGCCCAGGTTGGTAGTGTTTTGCAAAAAGGCCAGGCGGCCCGCGTAGAAGCGGGTCGGGTTCAGGGGGTTGCCCTGCGCCAGGGAGGCATTCACCGAGCCATCAATGGTGAAGGCCAGGTTGTTGCGCCCAAAGGTGTTGCTCAAATCCACGGCGAAGCTGCCCAGGTTTTTGCGCACGCCCACGGTGCCCGAGTGGTCGTTGATAACGCTGTTGATAAACGGCAGAAAGCCATTGGGGAAAATATTGAGGTCGCTTTGGGTGGGCTGGTTGGGCAGGCGGTTGAAGCCCGGCCCGCGGCCCGTGCGGTACGACGCGCCCCCGAAGAAATACACCTCGTAGCCCATCCCAAAGCGGTACGCCCCGTTGAACATCGCGCCGAAGTTGCGCGAGTCGGATTGGCCCACCCGAATGTCGCGGCGGTCGAAACCGTTTTTAGCCACCAGCGCATCGTCCTGCGCCTTGAGGTCGCGGCGGCTCTGCTCCGTAGTAGCGTTGCCGGGGTAGGCCCCGTTGAAGCCCAGGTAAACGAGCGGCGCCGTATCGGTAAACGAGCGGTTGGTGTAGCTGCGGTTCAAAAACTGCCCGCTCAAATCCAGGAAGCCGCGCTTGTTGAGGTTGATGCCGGTGCTGAAATCGACCTGCTCGGTTTTGCCGTCACTCTGCGTGGTTTGGCCATAGAGGCTGCTGGCGCTGGTGTGCGTAGTGTCGTCTTTGAGCTGAATGTTGATAACGCCCGCAATGGCATCGGAGCCGTAGAGGGCCGCCGCGCCATCGCGCAGCACCTCAATGCGCTTGATGCTGGCCGTGGGAATCGTGTTGAGGTCGGTGCCCACCGAGCCGCGCCCGATGGTGCCGTTGATGTTGACCAGCGACTGGCTGTAGCGGCGCTTGCCGTTCACGAGCACCAGCACCTGGTCGGGGCCCAGGCCGCGCAGGCTGGCGGGGTCCAGAAAGTCGGTACCGTCCGAAATAGACTGGCGCGACGACTGAAACGACGGGGCCGCGTAGGTAAGCACCTGGCTTACATCGGTTTGCGCAAAAGCCTTGATTTCGCGGGCCGAAATCACATCCACCGGCGCGGTGGTCAGCACGTTGGAGCGGCCCACGGCGGCCCGCGAGCCCGTTACCACCACGTCGCCCAGGTCGGTGGCGGAGGCGGTTAGGCGCACATCCAGGGTTTTGCGGCCATTCACGGCTACTTGCTGGGTAGCAAAGCCGATGGCCGAGATGGTGAGCGTGGCCGTGGGCGGCACCGCCAGCGAAAACTCACCGCTGGCGTTGGCCGTGGTGCCGTTGGTGGTGCCGCTTTGCAGCACGGTAGCGCCGGGCTGCACCTCGCCGTTGGCGCTCAGCACGCGGCCCGTCACGGTAATAGTTTGGGCGTGGGCCGCCAGGGCCGCTACCACAAATAAAGGGGTAAGTAAGGCTTTTTTCATGCAAAGAACAGGATAAAGAACAGGATGGCTCCTAGTAATTCTGGGCAAAGTACACCGCAATCATTCAACAGCAATTTACGAATCCTTCATCTGATTTCATCACTTGCCACGTTTTAAGAGTACTCAGTATGAATAAGGTGGTTCGTAAACGAGGGTACGCTTTTAATAAAGTGGCGTTTATTTCGCATTAGTCCCTTTTTTCCACCACCCGCTATCCAGCGGCCCGGCGGCCACATCTACTCGTTGTCCAGGCGCGGGCAGCAGCAGCGGCACATCGGGGCCAGCGGCGGCCAGCAAGCGCTGCACGGGCTGGCGCCACGCGTGCAGCGCCAGGTTGAACGTGCCCCAGTGAACAGGCAGCAGCGGGCCGCCGCCCAGTAGCCGATGCGCGGCCAGGGCATTATCGGGCCCCAGGTGAATATCGGCCCACTCAGGGTCGGCCGCGCCTATTTCGAGCAGCACTAAATCAAATGGTCCGTACGCCGCCCCAATCTGCCGGAAGCCTTCGTCAAACGGCCCCGTGTCGCCGCTAAAAAACACCCGGTGCTGCGGCCCCCGCACCACCCACGAGGCCCACAGCGTGCGGTCGCGGTCGAGCACACCCCGGCCCGTGAAGTGGCGGGCCGGCGTAGCAATCAACTCAAAATCAGGCGCTAGCGTAATCTTATCCCACCAGGCTACTTCCGTAATCTGGGCGGCGGCCACGCCCCAGCGGCGCAGGTGCGCGCCCACGCCCAGCGGGCAAAAAAACCGCTCGCCCCGCCCGGCCAGCACCCGCACGGCCGCCGCGTCGAGGTGGTCGTAGTGGTCGTGCGAGATAATAACGCCGTCGAGCGGCGGCACATCAGCCAGGGCCAGCGGCGGCGCAAAAAACCGCTTTGGCCCCACCAGCTGCGAGGGCGAGGCCCGCGCGGCCCACACCGGGTCGGTGAGGAAGCGGCGGCCATCTACTTCGAGCAGCACGGTGCTGTGGCCCAGCCAGGTAGCCCGCAGCGCGCTGGCCGGCACAGGTGCCGCCAGCGCCGCCGCATCGGCCCGGAATGGCCCCAGCGGCTGCGCGGGCTCGCGCTCGGCTTTCTCGAATAAGTAGCGCCGCAGCAAAGCCCCGTAGCCCGAAGGCGGGCTCACGCTGGTGGGCAGCACGTTGTAGTATTTGTGGCCGGCGCGGCGGGGCTGCAGGGGCATAATGAGTTGTGGGAAAGCCCCGCAGACGCAGCCAGCGCTCGTTTATTGCAGCAGCGCCTGCACTACGGGCAGCGCCCGCGTGGCCCACTGCCGCATCTGCGGGCCGGTGTAGTGCAGGCCATCGCTGGTAAACTGCCGGGCATCACCCGCGGCGGCACGGGTGAGGTCGGTGATGCCTACGAAGGCCACGCCGGCGGCCTGGCACTCAGCCTGCGCCACGGCGTTAAACTGGTCAATTTCGTGACTTAGCTGGGCGGGCGCGCGGTCCTGGCCTTCGGCAAAGGGCGTTTGGCCCCAGTCGGGGATGCTAAGCACCACCACGCGGCCCGCCTGGCCGCCCGCGTAGCCCTGCGCCGTAGCCAGCAGCTGCTGAAACTCAGCGCGGTACAGCGCCAGGCTTTGGCCCCGGTACTGGTTGTTGACGCCGATGAGCAGCGATACCAGGCCGTAGTCGTGGTGGTGGTTGCCGCTGGCCGCAATGGCTTCCTGCAGCTCGGCGGTCGTCCAGCCGGTTTGGGCAATTATTTCGGGTTCAGCTAGTTGCAAGCCATGCGTGCGGGCCAGCCCAGCGAGCTGCACTGGCCAGCAGTCGGCGTGCGCGGCGCCTTCGCCGATGGTGTACGAGTCGCCGAGGGCGAGGTAAGCAATAGAATGCGTAGGCATAGCAACAGACGGGCCCGGTGCACCCAGGCGCGGGCCACCAGCGGCGGAGCCCGCCAAAAACCAGCTGGCAAAAGTAGCCAGTAGGCACAGGCAGCCGAGTAAAAAACGATTTGTATGCATGGCGCGCACCTACGCCAGGGGCAGCGGCACCGGTTTGCAACCCATTCAGGGCTTTATCTCAAATACCACGTCGTACACTGCTTGCACCTTGATTTTGCGCAGGTTGGGCGTGGGAATTTCAGTGGCCGTAGGCTGCGATTTATAATAGACCTGTGTTTGCTTAAAATAATCGCGCAGCAGGGCTTCCGAGTAAATTCCTTCGGGCAGCACCTCCACCATCGCCACTACGCCGCCAAGCTGGCCACCAGCAGCTTTTATTGCCAAAGCGGCTTTCTGGCGCGCATCGGCGGCAGCCTGGGTAGCTAGCTCGGCTTTAGTAGCGGTTAGCTTCGCGTTTTGCAAGTTCACGAAGCGCAGGTTATCAGCCCCCGTTTGTACTAACCGGGGCACTAGCGTGTTGACTTGCTGCGGGTTGTCCAGGGTGAGGCGGTATACTTTGGTAAGGGCCACATTGGCATTGCCCACCTTGGAGAGGCCACCGTAGCCGGTGGCCGACAGCTCTTCCAGCACCAGCTTGTCGGGGGCAATGCTGGCTTTGCTTAGCACCTGGCGCAGGTTATCTTCTTGGTTTTGGGTGCGCTCGCTCTCCTTCACATTATCGGAGAAGCGGTAGGTCAGCAGCAAGTCTAGCTTTTCGGGGTCTAGCTCGCGCTCGGCGCTACCCCGCACCAAAATGGTATGCGGCACTGCTGGCGCGGGAACCTGGGCAACGGCTACCTGAGCAATCAACAAAAAAGGCAGCAAAGCCAACTTCTTCATAATCAATATTTTACGAACAAAGCCAATGCAAAAGCGCTGAGCCAGCCCACCGGCCAACCCAGCGCTTTCAAATATAACCTGATGCGTCTTACCCAATAGCCTGAGCCAGGTCGTCAATCAAATCCTCGGCATCCTCAATGCCCACGCTGAGGCGAATGAGCGAGTCCGAAAGGCCCGACTTGCGGCGCTGCTCGGCCGGAATGCTGGCGTGCGTCATGGTGGCGGGGTGGCCGCTCAGGCTTTCGACGCCGCCCAGGCTTTCGGCCAGGGTGAAGAGCTGAAATTTTTCGAGCACCGCAATCGCATCTTCCTGCTTGTCGCCCTTGAGCACAAACGAAATCATGCCTCCGAAGTCGCGCATCTGCTTGGCAGCTACGGCGTGGTTGGGGTGGCTCTCGAAACCCGGCCAATACACTTTCTCCACCTTGGGGTGCTGGCGCAGGTACTCGGCCACGGCGCGGCCGTTTTCGCAGTGGCGCTGCATGCGCAGGTGCAGGGTTT
>CAXTFI010000192.1:0-9667 GCA_964243255.1 uncultured Hymenobacter sp. | reverse complement strand
TAGCTGCGCTCGGCCTGGTAGCCACCCTCGGCGGTGAGGCGCAGGTCGTAGTGCTGGCCGGCGAGGTGGGGCGTCCAGCTGGGCAGGCGGAGGGTGAAGGACTTCACGCGCGGCGTTTCCTGCTTGATGCGCTTAACGGTGGCTACCTGCCAGGCCAGGCGGCTCATAGGCGCAGGGCGGACGGGCTGGCCGCGGGCTCGTCATCATCGGAGTAGCGCTGCTCCTGCCACGGGTCGCCGTGCATGCTGTAGCCGGCGCGCTCCCAGAAGCCGGGCTCGTTGTGGGCGGTGAAGCGCAGGCCCTGCACCCACTTGGCGCTTTTCCAGAAGTAGAGGTGCGGCACCACCAGCCGGGCCGGGCCGCCGTGCTCGGGCGCCAGCGGCTGGCCCTCAAACTGCAGGCCCACGAAGGCCTTGCCGCCCAGCAGGTCGGCCAGCGGCACATTGGTGGTGTAGCCGCCGTAGCTGAATTCGGTTACGTACTGGGCTTCGGGCTTGAGCTTGACGTGCTCCAGCAGCGTATCCACGCTTACGCCGCGCCAGTGGGTATTGAATTTCGACCACTTCGTGACGCAGTGAATGTCGGGGTTGAAGTTCTGCATTGGCAGCTGGTTGAACGCCTCCCAGCTCCATTTCACGGGCTCTTCCACCAGGCCTTCGAGCCGGAACTCCCAGTTGGGAAGCGCGATGCGGGGTGTGGGGCCGGCCGTGAGCACCGGGAAATCGGGGGTTTCGTACTGGCCGGGCGGCAGCTGGTGGCTGCTGGCGCGCTTGGGCTGAAAGCCTCTATTGGTGAAAATTCCCATGGCGAGAAGGGGAAATGGCGAAAACAAGAACAACAGATTTCTTGGCAAATAAGCTAGCGCGGTGCGGTGGCCCTTTAGTTTTTTCGCGCAGGGTTTCGCAGGGTTAAACCGCAGGGTTCCGCAGGGTTTTAATTGTTTAACCCTGCGGAACCCTGTGGTTTAACCCTGCGAAACCCTGCGCGAAAGCTTAATTTACCAACCTCGCGCAAGGCTTATGCCTACAAAAATGCACCCTAACCGGAAAAGCGCAGTAAGTGGCCGGGTTGCTTAAGTGATTGAGGGCAAGGAGTCTTCAAATTCCCCTGCCTCACCAGACTCTTCCGATTCCGTGGGTTCAGCTGGCTCCTCGGCTGGCAGTTCGCCCGCCCCGGCAAACCGCGTTTTGAAGCGGGCGTACAGCGCGTGCAAACCCAGCAGCAGCAAGCCCACGAAGATGAACACGACAGCGCGCGTCACGGTGCCGCTGCGGCTGAGGTCGACCACGGCCAGCCGTACCAGGGTGGCGGCCATGCCGGCCAGGGCCACGTAGCGCATATCCTGGCGGCGCAGCAGTAGGCTGGTGCCAAAAACGGCCACCACTTCCAGCATCAGCAGCACGGTGAGCACCGAGCGGTCGAAGGACTCAATAAACAGCAGCGCCAGCACCGCAAAAGCCGGGTAAAGCAGCGCCGCTTCCAGTTGGCGGCGCGTGGGCTGGGCCAAGGCCGCCCACCGCGGCGAGAGGTCCGCCAAAGGTGCGTTGCCGACGCGCAGCGCCAGGCCCGCGTAGCCAAACAGCAGCGCCACGGTGCCGCCCACAACCCAGCGCTCAACGCCCATGAGCTGCTCGGCACCCAGGTAGCGCAAGCAAAACGCGCCCGCCGCCAGCGCCGCCAGCCCAAAATACAGCCGCCCATACGCGCCCAGCCGCCGAAAGCGCAGCGGCAGCTGGTTTAGTATCGCGCAAACAATCAGCGCAAATACCACCCACACCAAGCCCAGCCAGGCGGCTGCACGTGGTGCGCCAGCGTGAGCGTGCCAAAGAGCAGCGCCCCCTCCAGCAGCCACGGGTGCAGCACGCGCCAGGAGGCGTACACGGGGCCGCCCGCCGGCCGCCGGGCCCCGGCCAGCGCCACCAGCCCCCCTAACAAAGCTGCCGCCGTGAAATACTCGGCCGGCTGGTGCAGCAGGGTTTCGGTAGTCAGCAGCACGCGTAGGTGCGTGGCCAGGCTGGCTAGCAGCAGGCCGTAGCTGAGGTGCAGCAGGTAGCGGTCGGGCTGGCCGGCGCGCGCCACGGCCGCGGCATCGGGCAGGGTGCGCCGCCAGGCCTGCGCCGCGGCAAAGGCCGCCCCGGCCAGAGCCAGCAGCCCCAGCACCAAGTAGGCCAGGTGGGCGGGGGGCACGCTGCCCAGCAGCAGCACCACGAGGTGCAGCCCCAGCAAATACAGCCACGGCCAGCGCACAAAGCGCCCGCCTGCGGGCCACCACGCGGTGCGCAGGCCCGCCAGCGGCACCGCCACCGTGGGCAGCAAATACAGCAGTACGCGGCCTGCCCCAAGCGCCGCGCCGCTGGCAAAATGCTGCGCCACGGCCGCGTGCAGCACGTGGGCCCACTGCAGCCCTACGTAGCCGGTGGCTGCCAGCACCAGCCCGGCCCACAGGCCCGGCACCGTGAGGCGCTGGCGCAGGTAAAGCAGCGCCCCAAGCAGCCCGGCCACGGCGTAGCCGGCCCACAACTGCCGGTACTCCAAGGCTCCTGCTCCCAGCAGCAGCCAGCCGATGGCCAGCCCCAGCACCGGCAGCCGGTAGGTGGCGATAGAGGGTAAGTATGCGTAATCCTCGCTGGCACTGGCCAGCACCAGCCGGCGCAGCTGGTAGCCCAGCGTGAGCAAGGCCGCGCCCAGCAGCAGCCCCGCCTGCCCCAGCGGCGGCAGTGCGCCGGGCGCGGCGTAGCGCACCAGCACCGGCAGCAGGCCCGCCTGCAGCACCAGCAGGTAGGTTTGCAGGTGTAGCAGGCCCTCCTCGTCGCGCCCGGCCAGCAGCAGGGCGGCCAGCAGGCCCTCGGCATACAGCAGCCCGAGCACCACAGGCCAGCTCAGGCCCGCCTCGTGCAGCCCCACCAGGGCCAGTATCGCAAAAGACTGAGCTAGAATGAGTTGTTGCCGCCGCACCCAGCGCGGGGCCCAGCCGGCGCGGTGCACCCAGGTAGCTAGCACCAGCGCCGCCCCGGCCAGCACGGGCAGCCCAGCCAACGCCCGCGCATCAGCCTGCTCAAACACGACCCGCGCCAGTAGCAGCCCGCCCCCCGCCTGCAGCAAGCCCGCCAGCCCGGCAAAGCTTCCCAGCCAGCTGGTGAGCTGGTCGGGCAAGGCGGGGCTTACCTGCTGGGCAGCTAAATTATTGAAATTAATACTGTTAAGTATCTGCTTGTAAGTGAGTTGCATAAAAGCCAGCCCCGCCCAGCCGGCCAGCGCCAGCAGCGCCGCATCGCGGTAGAGGGGGAGGGGCAGGCCGGCCGATGCGTGGCCGCTGGCCACCAGTAGCAGGCCCGCGCCCGTGAGCAGGGCCTCGGCCAGGGCGGCACGGTGCAGCAGGGCATCGCGCCGGGCCAGCCACAGGGCCGCCAGCAGGGTTTTGGTAAAAAGCAGGGCTAGCACGACCGACCAGCCCAGGTGCGCTTCGTGCAGGCCCACCACGGCCAGCACCACAAAAAACTGCGTTAGCACCAGCTGTTGGCGCCGCACCCAAGCGGGCAGCAGGCCGGTGGCCCGCACCCAGTAGGCCAGGCCCAGGGCCGCGGCCGCCAGCCCGAGCAGGGCCGCCAGCAGCCCCGCCACCGGCCCGCCCGGCCAGCCAAACAGCGCCCGCGCCAGCAGCGCGCCCGCGCCCACTTGCAGCAGGCCCGCCAGTGCGGCAAAGCCCTGGAGCAGGCGGGCTAGCCAGCCGGAAACCGGCGTCAATTCAGTACCAAGCCTTATTGCTACTTGCTTGGCCGTGACTTGAATAAAGGCGATGCTAAGCCAGCCGGCCAGCGCCAGCAGCAGGGCATCGCGGTAGAGCAGGGGCGGCGGGCTGTCGACCAGGTGCGTGGTAGCTAGTAGCAGCAGGCTGCTGCCCGCCGCCAGCGCCCCGGCCATAGCGGCGCGGTGCAGCAGGCCGTCGCGCCGGGCCAGCAGCAGCACGGCTACCAGCGTTTCGAGGTAAAGCACGCTTAGTACGCCGGGCCAGCTTAGGCCCAGCTCGTGCAGCCCAAAAATGGCCAGCACCACCAGCAGCTGCCCCAGCACCACTTGCTGCCGCCGCACCCAGCTGGGCGCGCGCCCCGCCGCCTGCACCCAGGCGGCCAGCCCCAGCGCGCTGGCCGCCAGCCCCAGCAGCGCCAGCAGCAGCCACCCCACCGGGGCCGGATGCCAGCCAAACAGCGCCCGCCCCAGCAGCAAGCCCGCGCCCGCTTGCAGCAAACCCGCCAAGCCGGCCAAACTGCCCAGCCACGCCGGGTGCGCCGCGGCGTTCGATACCAGTTGCAGCGGCGTGGCCCGACCTAGTTGCCGGGCCGGCTGCACGCCTTGCAGCAGCGGAAACCGGAACGCCAGCTGCACAAAAGCCAGCCCGCCCCAGCCGGCCAGCGCCAGCACCAGCGCCTCGCGGTAGAGCGTAAAATGCTGATTACCTGATGAATG
This sequence comes from uncultured Hymenobacter sp., assembly GCA_964243255.1. Classification (GTDB taxonomy): domain Bacteria; phylum Bacteroidota; class Bacteroidia; order Cytophagales; family Hymenobacteraceae; genus Hymenobacter. The sequence continues at coordinate 5,203 of CAXTFI010000192.1, read as the reverse complement.
CGAGCTTGCGGTGAGTAGCAAGCTCGCACCGGTGAGCAGCGCTTCGGTCAGGGCCACCCGGTACACTAGCTGGTGCAGCCGGTCGGCTTCGTCGCGGCCGGCCAGCAGGAGCACCACCAGCAGGTTTTCGGCAAAAAGCAGCAGCAGTACCGCCGACCAAATCAGGCCCGCCTCGTGCAGGCCACAAATGGCCAGCACTACCAACAGCTGGCCCAGCGCCAGCTGCTGCCACCGCACCCAGCCGGGCGCCAGCCCGCTCGTGCGCACCCAGGTAGCCAGCGCCACCGCGCTGCCCCCCAGCGCCAGCAGCGCCCCCAGTAGCAAGGCCACGGGCGGCTGCTCCCAGCCAAAAAGCGCGTGCGCTATCAATCCGCCCGCGCCCAGCTGCAATAGCCCGCCCAACCCCGCAAATGCCCCCAGCCAGCGGCGGTAAATGGCAATGGCTTGTTTAGTCAGCTCATTAATAGGTTCACAGTCAATGCTTTGCGATAAAATCGACTTAAACGCCAGCTGCGCAAAAGCCAGGCTGCCCCAGCCCGCTAACGCCAGCAGCAGGGCATTGCGGTAGAGCAGGGAGTGGGGTCCGTTGAGTTGGCCGCCGGCTACCGCCAGTAGGCCCAGGCCGGTGAGCTGGGCGCTGGCCAGCGCCACGTGATGCAGCAGGCTATCTCGCCGGGCCAGCAGCAGCCCCGCCCCCAGGTTTTCGGCAAAAAGCAGCAGCAGTACCACCGGCCAGCTCAGGTGCAGCTCGTGCAGGCCCACCACGGCCAGCAGCGCAACTAGCTGGCCCAGTGCCAGTTGCTGCCGCCGCACCCAGCCAGGCGCGCGGCCTGCCGCCTGCACCCAGGCCGCCAGCGCTACCGAAATGCCCGCCAGCGCCGCCAGCCCAAGCAGCAGCCCCGCCACCGGCCCGCCCGGCCAGCCAAACAGCGCCCGCGCCAGCAGCAGCCCCGTGCCGGCTTGCAGCCCGCCCGCCACGCCCGCCAAGCTGCTCAGCAGGTGGCGGTGGGTCTGGTTAGCTTCGGTTTCTTTGTTAACCAATTCATCAGTAGTTAATTGCAGAAGTGGCTGCTTGTAAATGAATTGCATGAAGGCCAGCCCCGCCCAGCCGGCCAGGGCCAGCACCAGCGCATCGCGGTAAAGCACGGCGGGCAGTGCCTCGGCCGCCCGGCCGCCCACCAAAAGCAGCAGGCCGCTGCCCGCCAGCAGCGCGCCGGCCAGCGCCACGCGGTACACCAGGGCCTCGCGCTGCCGGGCCATTACCAGGGTCACCAGCAGGGTTTCGAGCAGCATAAACAGCAGAATAACCGGCGGCGTGGCGTGCCAGCCCTGCAGCGACAGCGCCGTGGCCAGCCCCAGGATGAGCGAGATAATGGTATCGGTCTGAAACAGCCAGCCGATGCCCAGGCGCTTAGCCTGCCGCCCGGCCCAAAACGTGAGCCCGGCCCCCAGCGCCAGCGGCAGGGTTTTCCACACGGAGCCCGTGCTGTAGAAGTACAGGTTGATGCCCAGGCAGGTCCAGTTGAGCAGGTGCGAGGCAAACAGTAGCGGCTCAAACCGGCGCTCGGCGTACACGCGGCGGTACTGCACCACGGCCGCGGCCGCGCCCACCAGCGTCACCAGGGCCAGGGCCCCCAGCCGCGAGCTGCCCGCGATAACGGCCAGCTGCTGATGCCAATACAGGTGAAACGCAAAGAAGCTGGCAATGCTCAGCAGTAGCTGGTATTTCCACTGCTGGCGGTAAGTGATGGCAATGCTAAAGGCCGTGACCCCGGCCGCCGCGCCCAGCGTGAGGGGCGTGGGCGGCAGCACCGCCAGGGCCACCAGGCTCAGCACGCCGTGCAGGGTGGCCACATCCTGGCGGCTGGTGCGCCAGGCCAGGTACAGGTTGGCAAGTACCCCGGCCAGCAGCAGCAAGTAGTCAAACGGCGGCGTGGCCCAGCGCAGGCCCGGAATACTTACCGCCCCCACGCAGGCAAACAGAAAAATGGCCGCCGCGCTGCTCAGCAGCCAGCCGTTCAGCTGCTTGGCAAAGTCCTTATTACGCAGCCCAAACCGCACCCCCAGCAGCCCCGCCGCAAAGGCGCATATCAACAAAAACCGCAGCGGCGGCGCCACCCGCAAGGCCGCATAAATGCCCAAAAAGCCCACACCCGTCACCAGCACCACCGCCCCCAAAATGCCCGTCCAGTTTTCGAGCACTACCGTGGAAGCCCGCTCCCAGAAAGTGGGGCCCGTTGGTGCTTTTTTGGGTCGCAGCGCCGGCCGGGCCGGCGGCAGTGGCGGCCGGGCCGGCGTAGCCCGCGGCTGGGGCGCGGGGGCGGGCGCTGGTTCCGGCAGCGCAACTGGCACTGGCTCGTTCGCGGGCTGCTCGGCCGGTTCTTCCTGCGCTGGCGCGTCTTCCTCAACTGGCTCTTGTGCCAATTCAGATTCAATAACTAACTCATATGCAGCTACTTGTGCTGGTTCTGGCTCGCTAGCTACTTCTGGTTCTGCTGCTTGGGCTGGCTTGGCTTCAACAAGTATTTCTGAATCAGTTGTTTGCGTCAATTTGGGCTCTTCAACTAATTCAAGCGCCGCAGCTGGCGCTATTTCTTCACTATCTGCCGTTTCGGGTTCTGCAATCGGCTCTAGTTCAGTTGGTTGGGTTAGTTGAGTTTCCTCAGCGGCCGCTACTGCTTGTGCTGGCTCCGGTAGCTTGGTGGCCTCCGCAACTGGCGGCTCCGCTACCGGCGCGGGTGGCGCGGTAGGAATGGCGGGCGCGGTGGGCTCCGCCGCTACCGGCGTGGGAGTAGGCCACACCGTGGGGAAGTCAGCCCACGTCGGCGCGGTCGGTGCTACCGGCATGACCACCACGGGCAGGGCCGCCAAAAATTCTTCCCGCAGCGCTACCAGCTGGCTGCGCAGCTGCTGAATTTCGCCTTGCATTTGGTGCTGCTCGGCCTGGCGGCGGCCTAGCTCAGCTTGCAAGTCCTTGAGCCGAAAGGGGATATCCCAACTTCGCGCGATGAAAACCAGGGCCACAAGCAGCCCTACCACGATAAGAACCATTGGCAGTGGGGGTAAAAGGTAAAAAACCGGCCAAAACGGCCACGCAGTCAGCCCGGTACCACCCAGGTTCGGATAGCAAATGTATACGGAATGCCGGAATTATGTACGTTTAAGAACAAAATTCTGTACGCTTGTGCAAAAAAAAGCCGCCCCGAGCTTTTCGGAGCGGCCAGGCCGGGGCGCAAGGCCAGCTAGGCGTACACAAACCGAACCTCTTGCCGGAGTTCGGGGTTCAGGCTCAGGGCCACGGGGCAGGTGTGCGCCGTTCGTTCCATCAGGGCCCGGTCGGCGGGGCTGAGGGCGGCGGGCAGGTGCAGCTCCACCGTGAGCTGCGCAATGCGGCGCGGCGGCTCGGTGCTCATTATTTTTTGTACGCTCACCGAGCTACCCACCAAGTCTACCTGGTGGCGCTCGGCCACGATGGCCATCGTGGTGAGGATGCAGGTGCCCAGGGCGGTGCCCACGAGGTCGGTAGGCGAAAACGCTTCGCCGCGCCCGTGGTTATCCACCGGGGCATCAGTCTGAATAACAGTGCCCGAAGCCGTGTGCGTAGCTTCGGTGCGCAGGTGGCCCTCGTAGCGGGCGGTGGCAGTGGTAGGGGGCGTGCTCATACTACAAAGCTACCCCGGCGGCGTTAGGAAGAAGCCCGGTGGCAAAAAGCCCTTCCAGCAGGTAATTTTGACTTCTCTATGAACAAAACGCACGTTCTTGCCGCCGGCTGCCTGGCGCTGGGCCTGGCTACGGCCGGCCGCACTGCCCACGCCCAGGCGCCCAGCCCCACGCCCGCCCCGGTGGGCCCCACCCTGCAGGCCCCGCCGCTGGCCATGCCCAGCGACGAGCAGTCGTACCGCCGCGAAACCGTATTTGGCCTCAACTTCAACACCCAGGGCGGCCTCATCGGGGGCGTCAACGTGCGGGTGGCGAAGGTGCTCGACGAGCGTTGGCTCCGCTTCTGGAGTATCGAGGGGGTGTCGTTTAAAAACCCCAAGGAGGAGGGCGTTACCAACCCCTACACCGGCGGCTCGTTCAAGCGCTACAAGTCCAACTACGCCTTTGCGCTGCGCCCATCCGTTGGTATTCAACGCATTCTGTTTCGCAAGGCCGCCGATGCCGGCGTGCAGGTCAACGGCCTGCTCAGCGCCGGGCCGTCGCTGGGTTTGCTCATGCCCTACTACATCAGCTTCGACTACGATGCGCAGCGCAACAACGCCTTCGGGCCCGGCGACATCATCACCGACGAGGCCTACGACCCCGTGAAACACGCCAACCAGAACTTTATCTACGACCGCGCGCCGCTGTTTAGCGGCATCAGCCAAACCAAGGTGGTGCCCGGCGTGCACCTGCGCGGGGCGCTCAGCTTTGAGTATGGCCGCTACCGCGACGCCGTGGCCGGGGCCGAGCTGGGCTTTCTGCTCGAAGCCTACACCAAGCGCCTGCTCATGCTCAACCCACCCGCCCCCGCCGACCCTAACAGCCTGAACCGTCAGTTCTTCCCGTCGGTTTACCTGACATTGTATATCGGCCACCGAAGCTGATAAAAATTTAGAATGAAGAATGAGGAATGGAGAATTATCGCTAAGGCAATTCTCCATTCCTCATTCTTCATTGCCAATTAACTTTACATGATGGATACCCTGCTGCTCACCCTTCCCATTATTCAGGCCGAACCGCTGGCGCCCGCCGCGCCGGCCCGCCCGCGCAAGCCCGACTGGCTGCGCGTGAAGCTGCCCATCGGCCCCGACTACGCCGCTGTGCGCAAGCTGGTGGATGAGCACAAGCTGCATACCATCTGTGAATCAGGCAATTGCCCCAACATGGGCGAGTGCTGGGGCGCGGGCACGGCCACGTTTATGATACTGGGCAACATCTGCACCCGCTCGTGCTCGTTTTGCGCCGTGGCCACCGGCCGCCCCACCGAGCTCGACCTCGACGAGCCCCGCCGTGTGGCCCAGGCCATTGCCCTCATGAAGGTGAAGCACGCCGTGCTCACCAGCGTGAACCGCGATGAGCTCAAGGACCGCGGCGCCAGCGTGTGGCGCGATACCGTGGTGTTTACCAAGGAGCTGAGCCCCGAAACTACCATCGAAACCCTCATCCCCGACGTGAAAGCCAACTGGGCGGCGCTCGACGTGATGATTTCGGGCGGCCAGGA
>CAXTFI010000191.1:0-9687 GCA_964243255.1 uncultured Hymenobacter sp. | reverse complement strand
GATGGGCAGGCCGTGGGTGTCCCAGCCGCCCTTGCGGGGCACCTGCTTGCCGAGCTGCGTCTGGTAGCGGCAGAAGATGTCCTTCACCGCCCGCGCCATCACGTGGTGAATGCCGGGCTGGCCATTGGCCGAGGGCGGGCCCTCGTAAAACACGAACGTGGGCCGGCCTTCGCGGCTACTCACGCTTTTTTCGAAAATGCCGTTGGCTTCCCAATAGGCCCGCACGTCGGTGGCGAGCTTGGCGTAGTCGAGCGGCTGCTTGTATTCGGGGTAAGTCATTTTTTGTAAGCTGTTAGCTATCAGCTAGTAGCTGTTAGCTTTTTGTTCGTCTGTCATGCAGACCGCAGGGAAGCATCTCGCGTGCTGACGTTGGGTTTACTAATTCAACGAAGCGAGCGAGATGTTTCCCTTCGGTCTGCATGACGTTCTTTTTTACTTTGATTCGGATAATCTAAGTCGTTTTAACCTTCGTCCGCTCCACGCTCAGGCGTTGCAAGTCCTGGTCCATGTCGTCGTCTTCCTCGTGGTAATTTTCGTCGTAGTGAAGCACCAGGGCCGTTTTGGGCGTGTGCCAACTGCCGCCGCGCTCAAAGGTGACCAGCAGCGCCGGCAGGAAAACCAGGTTCGAAAAGTTGGTGATGAGCAGTGAGGCACCCATGAGTACGCCAAGGGCCTTGGTGCCGCCAAACTCGCTGAACCCGTAGATGCTAAACCCGATAAAGAGCACGATGCTGGTGTAAAACATACTTGACCCGGCCTCGCTTAGCGTGTTGGTGATGGCCTCGCTGACACTTTTGCCCGTCATGGCCATCTCCTGCCGGAATTTGGCCAGCAGGTGAATCGAGTTATCACCGTCGATGCCGAGGGCTATCACGTAAATCAGGGCCGTGCTGGGTTTGAGCGCAATACCGAAGTAACCCATCACGCCGGCCGTCAGGGTCAGTGTTAAGATATTGGGAATGAGGGCGTAGAAGATGGTGCGTACCGAATGAAACAGCAGCAGCACCACCACGGCCACCAGTCCGAAAGCCCACATCAGGCTCTCGCCCAGCGTGCCGATAACGTACTCGTTGCCCTTGGTGAAAATGACCGTGGTGCCCGTGCGGCGCACCACCATATCGGTGCCACCAAAGATGCGCTTGATGGCCGGCTCGATGCGCTTATTCACCAGTGTATCAAGCTTGTGCGAGCCGATATCGGCGATTTTTACGCTGATGCGGGCCCGCTGCTGCGTGCTATCCATGAAGGTTTTGAGCAGCTTGCTAGTCGAATTCTTGCCCTGGCCCTGCGAATTAGCTAAGTAGCTCAGAATAAAATTCTTATCATCTTTATCGGGCAGCTTGTAAAACTGCGGGTCGCCATTGTAAAAAGCCTGCTTGGCTGCCTTCAAAAACGTGACCATGCTAATGGGCGTCGACAGCTCGGGCTGGGCTTGCAGAAACTTATCGAACTGGTCGATTTTCTGCAGGTTGGGCAGCTTGAGCAGGCCCTTGGGCTGCTTGGTATCCACCACAAACTCCAGCGGCATTACTCCGCCAAAGCGGGCCTCAAAGAAGCTTAGGTCCTCGTTAACGGAGCTTTGCTTAGGCAGGTCATCCACCATAAACGACACGGCCTCGATGCGCGAAATACCGATGGAAGCCAGCCCCACCAGCACCGCCGCCGTGATGTAAATAGTGCGGCGCCGCCGCAGCACGATGAAATCGAGGAAGTGGATGATGCCCACCAGCGGCTTCGAGTCGAGGTGCTCCAGCTGCTTGTCGGTGGGGCCGGGCAGGTAAGTAAACACCGCCGGAATCATGATGAAGCTGATGATGAAGGCGATAAAAATGTTAATCGTGGCCACCAACCCAAACTGAAACAGAATGGCAATATCGGTGAAGGTGAACACGAAAAAGCCGATGGCCGTGGTCGTGTTATTTACCAGCGTAATAAGGCCGATTTTGCGGATAACCCGCGTCATGGCCAGTACCTGGTTGCCCGATTTGCGGTAGTCGTAGTGGTAGCGCGAGAGCAGGTAAGTGCAGTTGGGCACGCTGATAACCACCAGGATAGACGGAATGAGGCCCGTGAGCAGATTAATTTTGAACCCGAGCAGCACGATGGTGGCCACGCACCAAATCATGACGATAATGACTACCAGCAGCGGCACCACCACCGCCGACCACGTGCGGAAAAACACGAACAGGATAATGGCCATCACCACCACCATGAGCCCGGCGAAGAACTTCATCTCGGCCGATACCTTGCTCGTCATGGTGGAGCGCACGTAGGGCAGGCCCGCGTAATGCAGCTTAATTCTGGAGTCCTTCTCAAACTTCGCGCTCAGGTCCAAGATGTTGTTCATCACCTCCTTGCGCTTGTCCGAGTTCAGCCACTTAGGGTCGAGCGTCACGGCCAGCAGCGTGGCCCCGGTGCGCGGCGCAATTACCTGGCCCTGGTAAAACTGAATGCTATTCACGACCCGCATCAGCGAGTCGAGCTGGGCCTGGCTGGTGGGCGGCCTGGCAAAAACGGGCGCGGTCACGAAGCTGTTGTTAACCGTATCCTTCTGAATCTGAATCAGTTTAGGCAGGCCCAGCACGCCCGATACGCCCGGCACCTTCACCAGCTTATTAGCGAGCTGGTCGTAGAGCCGAAATTGCGGCAGCTTGTACACGGCGCTGTCCTGCATCCCCAGCACCAGGATGTTGCCATCCTCGCCGAAGGTTTTTTTGAACTGCTGGAAGTACACCATGTCCGGGTCCTTCGGGCTCACCACCTGGGCAAAGTCATAGGTCATTTGCACGTCCTTCGCCACCCAGGCCATGCCCAAGGTCGAAACGGCAATGAGTAGCAGCAGAATCCGCCGGAACTTGATAATAAAGAGGGCGATATGTCCCCACATAAGCGTTAGGTATTAACTCAGTAATTATCAGACCACCTCTACGCAGTCGGGAAAAATTCGCACGAGCCGGCAGCCCGGCTGCTGGCTGGCTTCGCGGGCAATAGGCCACCACTGTTGCAAAATGCTCCACATTTCCTGACGCGAAGCCGAGCCAACGCACAGAAGAATGACAACTGGCGGCCCGGTGGCCAAAGCCAATTTTTCAAAATCGCCGTCTTTAGTTACGATAATCAGGTTGTTCTCACGAGCATAGCGCCAAACTAAGCTGTCGTGCCATTCATCGTCGGGGAGGAAAATACAGGCCGCATCACGCCAAAAACGTAGGCGCTTAGGCAAATTGGCATCAATCAGAAAGTCAGGCATATAGTAAGCACTTAGCGAACAATGCTCACTTAAGTAGTAGGGGGTGCACTTGTTACGCACCACCGTAAATAGTTACTGCTCAGGCTACTTCTGACAAATACATCCGGTGGCTAAGCGTTTCCAACGCCATTTTTAGGGCAAACTGCTGGCAGGCTTTGATATCTGCCAACTCCAGAAACTCATAGTCTTCTAAAATAGCCTCTGGTGAATCGCCAGCGGCTAAAAATTCCAGCACAGTTTGCACCGTGAGGCGTTTACCCCGGATGGTAGGTTTGCCACCGCACAAGTCAGGGTGAACGGTAATACGGTCGTGGATATAGCGGAGCATGATGAATAACAAGCAGGTGCTGAGAGGTAACGCAAGGCAGCAGCAGATGGTGCGCCCTACAATTTGGCAAACACCTTTTTGAAGCTCACGGCTTCGCCGATATAGCCCCGCAACGCGCTGATGGCCATGCGGGTTTGCGCGCGGGTGTCGCGGTCGCGCACCGTCACGGTGTTGTCTTCCAGGGTTTGGCCATCGACTACAATACAAAAAGGCGTGCCGATAAGGTCCTGGCGGGTGTAGCGCTTGCCGATGGCGTCCTTGTCCTCAATCACCAGGCGGAAATCGAAGCGCAACTCATCGAAAATCTGCTGCGCTTTTTCGGGCATGCCGTCTTTGCGCACCAGCGGAAAAATGGCGGCCTTGATGGGCGCTACCGCCGGGTGCAGCTTCAGCAGCGTGCGCTGCTTGGTGGTTTGGGCTTCGCCCTCGCCTTCGGTGATGGTTTCTTCCTGAAAGGCCTGGCAGAGCGTGGCCAAAAACAGGCGGTCGGCCCCTACTGAGGTTTCGACCACGTAGGGCACGTAGTTGCCGTAGGGCTTGCCGGTGGCTTCGTCGATGTCGTTGTCGAAGTACTGCTGCTTTTTGCGGCTCAGGGTCTGGTGCTGGGTCAGGTCAAAGTCGCCGCGCGAGTGAATGCCTTCCATTTCCTTGAAGCCGAAGGGAAACTCGTACTCGATGTCCACGGCGGCCTTGGCGTAGTGGGCCAGCTTGTCGTGGTCGTGGAAGCGCAGCTTTTCGGCCGGCAGGCCCAGCGCCTCGTGGAAGCGGCGGCGGGCGGCCTTCCAGGTGTCGTACCACTCGCCTTCGGTGCCGGGGCGCACGAAGAACTGCATCTCCATCTGCTCAAACTCGCGCATGCGGAAAATGAACTGCCGGGCCACAATCTCGTTGCGGAACGCCTTGCCAATCTGGGCGATACCGAACGGGATTTTCATTCGCGCCGACTTCTGCACATTCAAAAAGTTGACAAAAATGCCCTGCGCCGTTTCGGGGCGCAGGTACACGGGCGGCGCATCCGAGTCCACGGCCGAGCCTTGGGTCGAGAACATCAGGTTGAACTGGCGCACCTCGGTCCACTTGCCGGTGCCCGAAACGGGGCACAGAATTTTCTCGTCGATGATGAGCTGGCGCACGCCGGCCAGGTCGTTGGCCGTGAGCAAGCGGCCCATCTCGGCCGTAAGGGCCGCCCCGCGGGCGGGGTCGCCGGCGTTTTCATACTCGGCGGCCTTCTCCTCCAGCAGCACGTCGGCGCGGTAGCGCTTTTTGCTGTCGAGGTTGTCAATGAGCGGGTCGTTGAAGCCTGCTACGTGGCCGCTGGCCTCCCAGGTGCGCGGGTCCATAAAGATGGCCGCGTCGAGGCCCACCACGTTGCCGTGCAGCTGGGTCATGGCTTCCCACCAGAGGCGCTTGAGGTTGTTTTTCAGCTCCACGCCGTTGGGGCCGTAGTCGTACACGGCGGCCAGGCCGTCATATATTTCAGAAGACTGGAATACGAACCCATACTCCTTGGCGTGGGCGACAATATCTTTTAGCTGCGTATTTTCAGCAGTAGGCGAAGTAGACGAGGGCTTACTCATAAGCCGCAAAGGTAACCCCTCTGATTGACCGCAGATTCAAACGGATTTAACGGATTTCACAGATACGCTTGCTGCGCAAGCTGACTACGTGGGTGGTGTAGGGTAGCGGCGATGAGCTGCTCACTCCAGCAGGTAGCCCGTTCGCACCGCGGAAGCAGGCCAACTAACTCAGCCAAAATAAGCCGACCCACGTAGTCAGCCCCGCAGGGGCGTATCTGCGAAATCCGTTTAATCCGTTTGAATCTGCGGTCACGATTCGGTAACATGGGGTTCGCTTCACCTGGGGTTAATTTTGCGGGCCGGCTACCCACCCCGGCTTCTTTTTATGTTCGGACTTGAACCCCATGTGTTGCTGCTGCTAGCTATTTGTTTGCTAGCAGCTTGTGCGTTTGAATTTGTTAACGGCTTTCACGATACGGCCAATGCCGTGGCCACCGTTATCTATACCAATACGCTGCGGCCCTGGGTGGCCGTGGTGTGGTCAGCGTTCTGGAATTTCATCGGCGTGTTTGCCGGCGGCATCGGCGTGGCTATGGGCATTGTGTACCTGCTGCCCGTCGAAAGTCTGGTCGACCAGAACGTGTACCACGGTATTGCCATGGTGGGTGCGCTCATTGTGGCGGCCATCATCTGGAACGTGGGCACCTGGTACTATGGCATCCCGTCGTCGTCGTCGCACGCGCTTATTGGCTCCATTCTGGGGGTCGGCATTGCGTTTTCGCTGCTGCCCGGCGGCAAGGGCGCGGCCGTGAACTGGAGCAAGGCCGGCGAAAGCGGCCTGTCGCTGCTGCTGAGCCCGGTGCTGGGCTTCACGTTTACGATTCTGATGATGTTCCTGCTCAAGCGGTTTTTTCCGAGCAAGGCGCTGTTTAAGGAGCCGCACAAGCGCAAGCCCCCGCCCCTGTTCATCCGCCTCACCCTCATTGTGACCTGCACGCTGGTAAGCTTTTTCCACGGCTCCAACGACGGGCAAAAGGGCGTGGGCCTCATCATGCTGATACTCATTGGGATAGTGCCGGTACACTTTGCCCTCGATACGAATAAGAACCCGCTTGACCTGCGCGACTCGCTCACCAAGGTAGAGTACGTCATCAACCGCCTGAACCCCGCCGACCTCAGCGCGCCCGACCAGCAGCAGCTGGCCGAAGTGCGCGCCCAGGCCAGCGACCTCGACCGCGTATTTGCCGGCAAAAGCAAGGTGGAAGAGCTGCCCACCAGCGCGCGCTTCGAGATTCGGCGCGATATTCTGCTGCTCGCCAACCGGGGCAAAAAGCTGCTCGGCTCCGAGCACGTGAGCGTTAGCACCGCCGACCGCGCCACCTACGAGGCGGCCGTGGCCCAGATGAAAACCTTTACCGACTACGCCCCCTGGCAGGTGCTGCTGATGGTATCGCTGTCGCTGGCCTGCGGCACCATGATAGGCTGGCAGCGCATCGTCAAAACCATTGGCGAGCGCATTGGCAAAGAGCACCTTACCTACGCGCAGGGCGCCAGCTCGGAGCTGGTAGCCGCCATCATGATTGGCGTAAATACGCAGTTTGGCCTCCCCGTTTCGACCACGCACGTGCTCACCTCGTCCATCGCGGGCAGCATGGTGGCCAGCCGGGGCGTCAAAAACGTGAACCCCGCCATGGTGCGCAGCATAGCCCTGGCCTGGGTGCTCACGCTGCCCGTTACGATGGTGCTGTCGGGGGCGCTGTTCCTGCTGTTCCGCTCGTTTACCGGGTAGCGCAACGCCACCTTACGTACTACACTATGCCACCTCAACGCCCGGCTTCTCTTTGGGAGCCGGGCGTTGGTGCGTTGGGCTGGCAGCATCAGGGGGCGGGCCAGGTTATCCTTTTCAGAGGCTTGCCCGTGAGAGCCCCCGTGCGCTCCGGGCAATCATCTTGGAGGACGGTGATGGCCAACTCATCCTGCTGAATTTTATAGGCGTAGGTGCCGGGCGTCTGCTCACTGCAAGGGCTGTTGCCGCTCAGCTTATACCAGGTCCACTGGTTGCCTTTTTGCGAGTAGCGCATGCGCTCGATTACCTGTTTGCTGGCCTGTTCAAATAAGAGTATTGTATCTTGTTTGAATTGAAAAACCACCTCCGTGGGGTTGGGCACATTGGCGATGCCCTGCCAGGCCGTGCCGGCCAGCACCTGCTGGGCCTGGGCTGGCCAGCTAGCCGCCAAACCAACTAATAGGGAAAAACCAGCAAAAAGCTTTTTCATGGACTAGGTGAGCTAAGTAATTGATTTCAATAAACTTAACTCAAACCTTGGGGAGCACAAATGATTAGCGTCAGGTTTGGGAAGAATTTGCCCGGTTGCTACGCCTGGCCTGGCCTTGTAGCTACTTACAAGCAAAAAAGCCAACCCGGTTAGGGCTGGCTTTTTTGCTAGGCTGGTTGGCCATGTCTACTATCGGTAACCTGGGAATAATCCCAGGTTCACAGAGTTATCCACTTATCAACACTAAAAAAGGGCCTTTTTGTGGATAACTTTTGAGTAAGCTGGGTACCAACTGGATAATGCCGGGAACTTTCAGGCTTTCCACCCGTCGGGCTTACTTGGGCCATTGCACTTCCAAGTCGTCGTTGATGAAGACGCCGAAGTTGACAAACTGCAGCAGGCCTTCCTCGAAGTACATGTCAATCATCGACTTTTCGTAGCTCAGGCGCACCTCGCCGCCCTCCATCGTTTCGACCTCGGGCGCGGCCTGGCCGTGGCGCTGCATGAGGGCCTTAATCTGGTCGAGCGGGCGGCCGTGGATAACCTCGCCGAAGAGGCGCAGGCTGGGGTTATCGGTTTCGATGCAGCTCAGGCGGAAGTCGTCTTCGCGGTCGAAGTAGAGCGAGAGCAAGTGGTCGTCCTCGTAGTAGTTCCAGGCCTGGTGCTCAAACTCGTCCTCGTCTTCCGACTCGTCGATTTCCTCGGGCTCACCTACCAGGGTGCGCACCTCGTCCATGGTGGTGCCAAAGCGCAGCGGGCCCATGCCGGTGCCCAGGATAATTTCGTTTTCCTCGATGCTGCTGGGAGTGGTGGTCGGGGTACTCATGGGTAAAGGGGTTTTTGAAGTTAGCGCAAAGGTAGAATGTAGGGTAAGCTTTAGCTTGCCGCTGCAGGGCCGGCGCCAACGCCTACAAGCGCCCAGCCGATTGAGTTAGAATGTGAGGTAAGCTTTAGCTTGCCGCCGGGTGGGCCAGACTACCGGCGGCGGCCGGCGGCAAGCCAAAGCTTACCCTACACGCTACTTGCCATACTCAGCCTCGAAGGCGGCTTTCTGACGTTGGTATTCGGGGAGGGCCACGGCCGCGTCCCACTTGGTTTTGAAAATGGCGGCGGCTTCCACTTTATCCACATCGGGGTGTGGATTACGGGGCAGTTCGGCGCGGCCGTGGGCGCCGCTCTGGCCTTTTTTGTCGACGGGCACGGGGCCGGCGTATTTCTTGCCGCCGGCGTGGTTGGCGTAGCGCCGGGCGCGGGTGTAGCCCATCTGCAAAAACTTGCGGGCCATGTCGGCCCCCACAAAGTCGTGGGCCTTCAGGTAAGCCTCCAGCAGGCCCCAGATGGCCGCCGACGACTCCTGGGCCGCCGCGGCATCCTTAAAGCGCCAGTGGGGCAGGATTTCGCCCTTGTAGGGCTGCACCAGCAGCACGCCCTGCTCGCCCCGGCCCACGCGGTACAGCTCGGGGTGCTGCCGAAAATCAACAGTGGCAAAGTCCAGGGTGTAGTCGAAGGGCATGGCGGCGGGTTGCTTTTTGAGCGCAGCGCTTTCAGGGCCGCGGTTTTCTCAACGGCCGCCTTGGGGCCAGGGTTGGCCGGAGTGGCGCGGAAGCGAGTTTTCAACCGGCCGAAGTTTTCCACAGATTAATAAGACGAATTAATTTCTTTTTAAAAAAAGCCCTTTTTATTTTCATCCATCAGGGCAGTGGATAAGTGGATAACTGCCGAGAGTTGTCCACAGCGTGGATAACAAGTGGGTAACTATGGGCTTATGCACCGGCTATCCACAGGCAATGTGCATATCATTCGGGTGAGGCAGAACACCTTAGCTAGGTTATCCACTATTCACAGTAGTTATCCACTATTCACAATCCACAGGGGGCGGGGTGTGTGGATAGTGTTCGTAGACCGTGGAAGTTATCCACCGTTATCCACAGCGGCGTTTAACTGCTAGCCGGGCCCAACTACCAAAAAAACTTGTCCCCATTTTATCCACCGCTTACTAACACCTTTCCCCACGCTTATCCACATAATGTGCTTGCCGCCCCGCCGCCGGTGGATAACCCGGTGGATAACTCGTGCATAAACGCCGAAAGCCGCGCCCAGTAACTGGAAACGCAGCTTAGTTATCCACTTTTTATGAAATGCAACGGCTCTAAGCAGCAGTTTGAGGCCGTTTGTGCACAATCGACCCCGAAGCGGGTCAATACAGCGAGAGGTACCTTAGAGCGGTTTCCAAGTTGCTATACAGCTTGGCGGGGCGGGCGGCCGGCGTTGAGCCGGCTGTCCGCTCGGTAGCCGGACGAGTGGCGTTAACCAGGA
>CAXTFI010000190.1:0-9715 GCA_964243255.1 uncultured Hymenobacter sp. | reverse complement strand
GCTCATGCCCAACCTGCTGGGCCACGGCACCAACCGCGCCGCCGTGCCCGACTTCAGCATGGAGGCCCAGGCGCGCTACGTGGTGAGCTACCTCGACCAAAAAGGCGCCACCGGCCCCGTGCTGGTGGTGGGCCACAGCATGGGCGGCTACGTGGCCCTGGCCCTGGCCGAGCGCTACCCCGACCGCGTGGCCGGCCTGGCCCTCCTCAACTCCACGGCCCAGCCCGACACCGACGAAAAGCGCCAGAACCGCGAAAAAAACATCGGCTTTGTGGAGCGCCACGGCCTGGCCAAATTCATGGGCAGCTTCGTGCGGCCGCTGTTTGCGCCCGCCAACCGCGACCGCCTGCCCGAGGCCCTGGCCCTGCTCGAAGACATTGGCACGGCCACGCCCGAAGCCACCATTGCCGGGGCGCTGCGCGGCATGGCCGCCCGGCCCGACCGCACCGCCGTGCTGCGCGCCGCCCGGTTTCCGGTGCTGCTGGTGGCCGGCAAGCACGACGTGGCCGTGCCGCTGGCCGACTCGCTGGCCCAGGCCGCACTGGCCCCCGTGGCCGCGGCACTGTTTCTGGAAGGCAGCGGCCACCAGGCCTACCTGGAGCAGCCCGAAGCCACGCGCCGGGCCGTGCTGGCGCTGGCCGGCGCAGCGTTTGGGGAGGGGTAATTACTTGATTTATAGAGCCTGAAAGCTGATGGGCAGCACGTAGCCCACGCGCGTGGCCTGGCCCTGGTGGCGGGGCGGCGTGAGGGCGCTGGGCAGGCGCTGCAGCACGCGCAGCACCTCGGCATCGAGGGTGGGGCTCACGGTGCCCACAATGCGGCGCTGCTCCACCTTGCCGGTTTCGCTCACCTCAAAGTAGGCGTACACGGTGCCACCCCGCCCGCGCCGCAAGTCCTCAAACGGGTACTGCACCTGGCGGTAAAAAAACTCGGCGAGGTTGAGCGGCACCACCGTTTTGCGGCTCGCAAACACGGGCAGCCCTACCACCGAGAACGTGGGGTTTTCGTCGCTGTACACCCGCGGTGCTACCGGCGCGGGCCCAAACACCAGTGGCACCGTGACGCCGGGGCCCAGCGGCCCGTACCACTGGCCCTGTGGCTGGCTGGGCAGCTGCCACGGCAACAGGCGCTGCACCAGCTGCTGGGTTAGGCCCTGGGCTTCGGGGCTGATATAGAGCGCGATAGCCGGCGAGCCAGCCGGGGGTGGCAAAAAATACGCCTGGCGCGAGCGCCCCACGCTGTCCAGCTCCAGGCGCAAAAACAGCTCGCCCACCAGCGCCGGGCTGGCCGCCCGCAGGTAGCGCCGCACGGTGGCGCGCAGCGAGTCGGGGCCGCCGGGGTAGCGTGGGCCCCCGTAGGCTGTGGCCGCCGGGTCGGTGCCCAGCAGCGCCATGTTGGGCGGTGGGGCCGCCTGGGCGGGCGCCGAAAGCGCCGCCAGTGTTAGCAAAAGCAGCAGCCCCAGCCTAGTAGCCGCCTGCCGCCCGCCGGGCGGCCAGTTAGTAGTATGCTGCATAAGCGTGGTGTAGAGCCGGCCAAATATAGCGTACCACCAGATGAAGCATTCCTGAACTACATCTTTTCTACAGGAAACAACCGGCCGGCCGGCCCCGCGCTCCGGGCGCCCGCCGTAACTTTGAGTTGCCTTGCGCCTACGGCAGGGTTTTGCTACGCGCTATTGATGAAGAACTACTTATTGTTGGCGGGCCTCCTGTTGGGCTTAGCCAGCGCGGGGCAGGCCCAGGTTGCCGGGCCCGCCGCTACCCCCGCCGCCACCCTGGCCGGCGTGCCCACCCCCCGCGACCACGGCAGCGTCTACCTCAATTGGAGCTACAACCGCGACTGGTATACCAAATCGGATATCCGGTTTAGAAACAGTAAATCAGACGATTACGACTTTACGTTTCATGATGCGGTGGCCCATGACCACGCCAGCATGAGCGACTTTTGGAAGCCCAGCAACCTCACCGTGCCGCAGTACGACCTCACGGTGGGCTACATGCTGCACGACAAGCACGACCTGGGCATCGAGGTTAGCTGGAACCACCTCAAGTACGTGGTCGATGATTTCCAGACCATGCGCGTGTCGGGCCAGATTCGGGGCTACAAGTTCGACCGCGACACCCTGGTGACGCCCGACTTTGTGCACCTGCAGCACACCAACGGCAACAACTACCTGATGGTGAACCTGGTAAAGCGCTGGGGGCTGCGGGCCGGGCGGCACGTGGCGCTCAGCGCCGTGGGCAAGGTGGGCGGCGGCCCCATGATATCGTACACCATCTCGTCCATCTTCACCAGCCACGCCGAGGGGCCGTTTCACTACGAAGGCTGGGTGGCCGGGGCCAGCGGCGGCCTGCGCCTGGAGCTCTACAAGTACTTTTTTCTGAGCACCGACATGCAGGGCGCCTACGCCCGCTACACCAACAGCTACATCGGGGCCGACCGCCTGGGCCGCGTTACGCACCAGTTCGGCTCGGCCCAGTTTCTCTACGGCTTCGGCTTCATGGTGCCGCTGTAATCAATGGTTAATTGACTAATGGTTAATGGTTAATGATTAATGTCATTCTGGCGCCACCACATCAGAACGACATTAATCATTAACCATTAACCATTAGTCAATTAACCATTACACAAGTCCCGCCAACTTCTCCACGCCCGGCCCGAGCACGAGCTTGTCGTCGGCGCCTAGCCAGTCGGTGAGGATGCTGGCGTAGAGGCTGCGGAAGTCGAGCTGGTAGCGCAGGTCGCCCTGGTCGAGGTCGGCGAGGCTGGCGGGCTGGTTGAGCAGGCCGGGCTTGCGCAGCGCGCCGCTCAAGAGGAACACGTTGTTGGCGGTGCCGTGGTCGGTGCCGTTGCTGGCGTTTTGGCTCACGCGGCGGCCAAACTCACTGAAAACCAGCACCAAGGTGTTGTTCCACTCGTTGCTTTTTTGCAGGTCGGCGGCCAGCGCGGCCAGGCCGTCGGAGAGCTCGCCCAGCAGGCGGCCCTGCTGCTCATGCTGCCGCACGTGGGTATCGAAGCCCGACAACGCCAGGTAGTACACCCGCGATTCCACGCCCGAGCTTATCAGCTCGGCGGTGGTTTTCAGGTTCTTACCAAAATCCGTATTGGGATAAGCGGCGGTGCTGGTGTGAATCTTCGATTTCTCGTAGAGATAATCGGCCGACGACGCCGTTTCGGCCAGCGTCTTATACAGGTAATCCAGCTCCGAGCCGGCCTGGGCAACGCTTTTTTCCTGGCTGAGCGCGTTGAGGTAGCGGCTCTGGGTGAGCTGGTGAAATTTGCCGGGATTCTTGAGCGCCAGGCCGTTGCGCTGCGCGCCCTTCAGGGCCAGGCTCAGCGTATCGTCGATTTCGAGGGCCTGGTAGGCGGGTGCGCCGCCCGCGCAGGTGCTGTCGAGGTAGCGACCCAGCCAGCCGGTGCTCAGCAGCTGCTCCGAGCCCGAGCCGGTCTGCCAGATGTCCATCGAGCGGAAGTGCGAGCGGTCGGGATTGGGATACCCCACGGCGTTGCAAATCGCCACCTGCCCCTGGTCAAACAGCGTCTTCAGGCCCTTCATCGCGGGGTGCAGGGCCAGCTCGTCGCTCACCGGCAGCAGCCCGTCGGTGTCTTTGAGCGCCAGCGTGGGCCGCGCCTTGAAATACAGGTCGTTGCGAAACGGCACCAGCGTATTCAGCCCGTCGTTGCCGCCGCCCAGCTGCACCACAAGCAGGCGCTTAGCGGTCCCGCCCGGCGCGTCGCGCAGCCGCGCGGCCAGCCGGTTTTCGGGCCGGTCGATGGCGTGCAAAAACTTGGGCACTAGCAGCAGCGTGCTGGCCAGGGCCGAGGCTTGGATAAATTGGCGGCGTTGCATAAGGATAGGGAATAAAATAGCAAAAAAGAGCGTCATGCTCATCTGGGCCATAAATGGTCAAGATGAGTGCTTTACGCCAGCTGGTACTCCGGCAGGCTCAGCAAGCTCACCAGCGTGTTGCGCAGGTGCTCTTCAGGCGTGGCGGCTTTGGCAGCAGCTTGCTGCACCAGGGCCAGGTTTTCGGGCCGCAACGGGGCTTGCAGCAAGAAGTTAGCTAGAAGGCGCGGCTGCTCATCGGCCGGTGCGGAGCCCAGCAGCTGCTGAATGGGCGCGAGCGGCAGGTGCGTAGTTTCGATAGCTTTTACCAAGCGCTCCTTGCCGGTGGTTTGAGGCGTGATGTCGTTTTCGTCGTCCTTGAGGCGCACCGCAAACTCAGCGTTTTTGAAGAGAATACTCGGCAGCTGCAAGCGCAGCAGCAGCGACGACGAGTCTATCCAGGCGCGGCCGCCGGGCCAGCCGGCCACGTTGGGCGGCATAAACAGCGTCTGACCCAGCGCCTTTTGGTAGCCCAGCAGCTGTTTGTCGTTGTCTATCTGCAAGTTAAGGGTGCGGCGCAGGCCGGCCACCAGCGCCACCGGCGATTTAATGAGGTTGCCCATGTTGGCCGGCGCGTAAAACCAGTCGGCCGAAAATATACGTTCCAGCAGGTCGCTGATATCGTAACCGCTCTTGCGAAAAGCCGCGGCCAGCGGCGCAATGTGGGCCGGGTCGGGCACGTCATGCACGAAGAAGCGGTACATTTTGGTCACCACAAACGTGGCCAGCGCCGGCTGCTGCCCGATGATGCGCAGGGCATCTTCACCGCCAAAGTTGCCCGTTTGGCCCAGCAGCGTTTTGGGGCCCGCGTCGTGCTCCCGCTCCCGAAACCGGAAGCGGCTCTGCCCATCGTAGCCCCAGCCGGTGAAGGCGCGGGCGGCCTCTTTCACGTCAAGCTCCGTGTAGTTGCCCCGGCCCAGCGTGAACAGCTCCATCACCTCGCGGGCAAAGTTCTCGTTGGGATGCTCCTTTCTATTCTGCTGATTATTAAGAAATTGCAGCATAGCCGGCTCCTGGCTCACGGCCAGCAGCAGGTCGGGAAACGTGCCCAGCGCCCGCTCCCGAATGGTGTTGAGCAGCGCCAGCGAGTCGTCGGGCCGGCGGGTGCGGCAGGCAAAGTGTCCGTGCCAGAACAGCGCCACCTTCTCGCGCAGCTGGCCGGGCGCGGTCGCCATCTGGTTCATCCAGGCCGTGCTCATACCCATAAACGCGTCGCGGATGCCCTCATTCTGCAGCTTGCGCTGTGCGGGCGTGAGGTCGGCGCGGCGCAGCTGGGGCAGGCCCTGGCGGCGCAGGGCCATCGCCGAGCGCGGCCGCAACGCCTCGACGGCGGCGATGGGTGGCGCGGCGGCGACCGGGGCCAGGGTGCCCGGCTGGGCCGAGCTGGCCGGGGCCGGCGGCGCAGCAGCCGGTCCGGCGGCCATGCTCATGCCAGCCGGGGCCGCGCCGGGTGGCACGGCCATTACCGCGCCCAGCGGGTCGCTAAAAGTGGCCAGCACCGAGCTGGGAATGGGCGCGTAGGCGCGCGCCTCGTGTAGCAATTGGCGCAGCGCCTTGCTGGGGCTGAGGCCGGCGGCCACATCCTGGGGGCGCGGGCCAAAGCCGGCCCGCCAGTACAAATGCTGGAGCTGCTGTGCGTTCATGGTGGTTAAGACGCTGCCCGGACGGCAGGGTTTAACTACTGCGCTAGTGGCGGCTGCCTTTCCGCACAATTCCGGCGCAATCATTTCACGCAGTGTTTCGGGGTGTTAAACCGCAGTGTTCCGCAGTGTTTTAATCGTTAGCACTGCGGAACACTGCGGTTTAACACCCCGAAACACTGCGTGAAAACCCATTGAACAACCCTTACAGCCGCGCGCCCACTACTACCGTCTTTTTGTACTCGCGCCGTTCGCCGCCGCCGGGGCGGAATAATTCGATGTATACCAGGTAGTAACCCACGGCGGCCTTGCGGCCACGCTCGTCGAGGCCGTCCCACTGCACGAAGCCGGTGGTGGGCAGGCTCTCGTTGCGCAGCAGGCGGCGCGTGAGCTGGCCCAGGGCATCGTACACCGTCACCGAGCCCACGTAGCCGGGCTGGTCGAGCTGGTAGTTGAGGGTCGTAAAGTCCTGCTGGCCATCGTCATCGGGCGTGAATAGCTCGGGCACCATGCTCAGCTCCTGGCCATTGCCCACCGCGTCCTGGGCCTGTGAGTTGGGGCGGCCGGGCGTGGCGTAGCCCACCGCTCCCGCCGCCGAGTGGAAGTTGCTGGCCAGGCTGGGCCCGCTGGCCCGAATGCGCTCCAGCGACACCCCCGCCTGGGTACTCAAGAGGCTCAGCTGCTGGCTTTTGTCATACGCATACTGGTCTATTTCCGTGCTGGTTGCGTCATAGACGAACACGCTGCCCGCGCTGTTGTCCAGGGCCGGGAAGCTGGCCACTGCCAGCAGCGCGGCCGGGTCGCTGCTGGTGGGGTACTGCGCCTGCAAAATCCCCGCGTCGGAGGTCAGGGCTACCACCTGGCCAGGGGCCAGCACGTAGGGCGCACCGGGGCTGATAATAGCCGTGCCCGTGCCGCTGGCTTTCTGGTTGGTAAGCTGATAGCCTTGCAGATTAACGTAGCGCAGTGAGCGATTAAGCAGCTCCACGAAGTATACGCCGCCCGGCGCATGGTTGAATAATACCTCATTGATAACTACATCGCCAGGCTGGGCGGCCTCGGGCAGCGCCACGCCGGCCGTGCTCAGCGCGCCACTGGCGTTGCCCACGCAGTCGGTGGCGCGGGCTACGGCCACCGCCAGGGGCCGGCTGGGCAGCAGCGCCGCGCTCAGGCTCAGGTCCACAGCCCGAAAATCGGGCCCCACGGGCACCGCGCGGCTCACGGCCGGGGCCGCGCCCGTGCTGCTTTGCAGGGTGTACAGGGCCGGGCTGGCGGCGGCGGAGCTGTCCAGCTTCTCGCCAAAATACAAGCGGATGGTGCTGGCCGTGAGCGCGATAGCGCGCAGCAGCGCGGGTGGCGTTCGGTCGGGGTTGGGAGCGGCCACGCTGTTGCGGCGGGCGGGGGTGCCGCCGCTGGCATCCTGGCTGGCCTGCCAGTTGGCGGCCCCGCCGCAGTAGTTGGCGGGGTCCAGCATTTCGAGGGTCCAGCCGCCGTCCTTTTTGCGCTGGTCGCGGTACCAGGCATCGGTGTAGGCTATTTCGAAGAGCGTGGTGCCGTCGCGGCCGCGCAGCACCAGCTGGTCGCCGGCGTTGGTGAGAGCCGGGAAATTGCTGATTCCGTACACTTTACCGTACTGCGCAAATTGCCCGGCGCGCGTGCTGCCGCATACCACGGCGTACTGGCCGGGCAGCAGCCGGGCCGTGTCGGGCAGCCCCGCGGCGGTGCTGCTGCCCGGCTTTAGTAGGCGCACGCCGCGCAGGCTTAGCGTTTTGGTGACCGTGTTGTTATAAATCTCGACAAACTCCGAAGCCGGCAGGCCCACCACGGGCGTTTCGTCGGCCAGTATTTCGGTGATGAGCAGCTCGCCCACCTTGGGGGCTACCGGCGCGCCCCCGACGACCACCGTGAGCGGCCCGGCCGCCACGTTCCCATAAAGGTCAGCTATCTGTCTTGCTTCCAAGGTGTTGCTAGCGGCTAGGTCAGCCCCAAACGTTAGCCGCACTACGGCCGGGTTCAGCGCCGACAGCGTGGCCGACACGGCGCCCGCGCCGGTAGCCAGCCGGTAGCGGCTGGGCTGGGCGGCCGTGGCGGGGTCCAGGGCTTCGTTGAAAACCACGTCCACGGTGCGCGCATCCACGGCCACGGCGCGGGTGAGCAGCGGCGCCGTGGCGTCGGTCACGGTGAAATCGTCGAAGAAAAAGCTCTTGCTATTAGCCGATGAGTAGAGCAGGGCCACGCCCACCACGGCGCCGCGTTGGTGCAGATTGTCAAGCGGTTGGCTGAGTTCGGCCACGAAGCTGCGGCCGCCGCTGAGGTCGCGGGCCAGCGTCCACTGGCCTTGTAACGAGCGCGTTACGCGCACCCGCACTACGTTGTTGGTGGTTGAGGCGAGGGTGCCGTTTTGACCGTCAATAATAACCGTAGCCGAGCGGGCCGAGTCTTTGCGGAAGAGGCTCACCTCATCGTCGGTGCCGCCCAGGCGCACGAAGTAGCCGGTGGTGGCGGGGCTGCGCAGGTCGGGCTGCGAGGCTAGTAGCCACACGTCGGCTAGGTTGGCTGAGGAGGTGGCTAGCTTCAGGTTAGCCCAAAACTCCCAGCTGGTGCCGGTGCTGGCCTGGCAGGGCGTAACGAGCTGCAGCTGCGTGCCGGTGGTAGCCGGGCCGTTGCTTTGCAGCACCTGGCTGGCCACCACAAAGCCGCTGGCGTCGCCGGTCCAGGCGGGGGTTTTGGTGAAGTCGCCGTCGGCAAACGTTTCGGCCAGCTGGGCAGCGGCGGTCAGCGGAAAAAGAAACAGCAGCAGGAGCAAACGCGTCATAAGGGAAGCCACCGGATGTAGCCGCCCCTAAGTAAGCTTCCAGACGCTGAAGTATAGCGCTGCCCGTTGCCCTAAACCATGTAAAACTCCCAGGAAATGCGGTCGGGGTCCTTAAAAGCCACGTATTGCTTGGGCTGCACAGTGTCGGTTTTAACGCCCGTGTTTTCTACTCCGGCGGCTTGCAGGGCATCGGCCACGCGGTGCAGTTCGGCCTCGTCGTCGCAGGCAATGGCAATGTGGTCGAGGCCCACGTTGAAGGGCGTGAAGGTGCCGCCGCCGGGGTGGGTGGGGGCTGCTTGCTTAAAGCCAATGAACGTGGACCCTACTAAAAACCCGAGTATCTCGGGGGTGTCGAGCGCTATCGGCAAGCCCAGCAACTCGTGGTAAAACGCCTTGGCGCGGGCAAAGTCGGTAGTGCGCAAGGCTACGTGGGCCAGGCCCTTGGTCTTGGGTTGAATGGACATGGGTGAGGGAGTTTTTTGGAGAGGAGAAAGTTTAGGAAAGCATAGGAAAAGACTGCTCGTTGGGCGGCGGGCGGCGCGGGCTGCGCCGTGCGCCACGGTTTTCTAACCTCAACGGGTAATCGGTAACTTTGGCTGGCGGGCCCGGCGACTATTTTCCCTGGCCAGGCCAGGCGGGCTTCGGCTATTGGTTTTGAAGCCAACCTCCACTCGTCGGCTAACCAAATTTATCCCGACATTTGCCCGCCAGCGGCCGGCGCAAAAGCCGCCCGCCTAACGCGCTGATTAACTGTCCTCCTCATGAAGATTGCGGTTGTGGGTGCCACCGGCCTGGTGGGCACCGAAATGCTGAAAGTGCTGGCCGAGCGCCAGTTTCCGGTTACGGAGCTGCTGCCCGTGGCCTCGGCCCGGTCGGTGGGCCAGCTGGTTCATTTTCAGGGCCAAGACTACCCGGTGGTGAGCATGGCCGACGCCATTGCGGCGCGGCCGGCCATCGCCATTTTCTCGGCCGGCGGCGGCGTGTCGCTGGAGTTTGCGCCCCAGTTTGCCGAAGTAGGCACCACGGTGGTCGATAACTCGTCGGCTTGGCGCATGGATGCCACCAAGAAGCTCATCGTGCCCGAAGTGAACGCCCAGGAGCTGACCAAGGCCGATAAAATCATCGCCAACCCCAACTGCTCGACTATTCAGCTGGTGGTGGCCCTCAACGACTTGCACAAAAAGTACCAGGCCAAGCGCCTCGTTATCAGCACCTACCAAAGCGTGACCGGTACCGGCAAAAAAGCCGTGGACCAGCTCATGGAGGAGCGCGCCGGCCAGCCCGTGACCAACGCCGCCTACCCGCACGCCATCGACCTCAACGTGCTGCCCCACATCGACGTGTTTCAGCCCAACGGCTACACCAAGGAGGAGC
>CAXTFI010000189.1:0-9808 GCA_964243255.1 uncultured Hymenobacter sp. | reverse complement strand
AGACGGCCGAGGGCGGCCTGGTGCCCTACAAAACGGGTGGTGGCAAGCAAACGGCCTCCCTCAAGGTGCGCAACGAGAACGGCTACTACTACACCATTCGGGGCATCGACAAAGACCCCACCGCCGTGCTGCCCGAGGGCTTTCGCACCGGCCTGGCCCTGGCCGTGCTGCAAGACCAGATATCGGCCCAGCACCCCTACGCCGCGTTTGTGCTGCCGCCGCTGGCTACGGCCGCCGGCATCCTGCACACCAGCCCCGAGTACGTGTACATTCCCAGCGACCCGGCCCTGGGCCAGTACCGCGAAAAATTTGCCAACACGCCCGCCGCGCTGGAAGAAGACGCCAAGGGCAGCCAGGATAAGGATGTGGAGCTGGGCTTTTCTAAAAAGCTGGTGAGCACCGATAAGATGCTCGAAAACCTGCTCGAAGACAACGACAACCAAGTCGACCAGCCGGCCTTTGCCCGCTCGCGCTTGTTTGATATGTGGATTGGCGACTGGGACCGCCACGAGGACCAGTGGCGCTGGGCCCAGCGCAAAACCGACGACGGCGATAAGATATACACGGCCGTGCCCGAGGACCGCGACATTGCCTTTTTTAAGGGCGATGGCGTGCTGCCCAGCCTCATTTCCAAGAAATTTGCGGTGCGCAACTTCCAGAACTTCGGCTACACCTACGGCGACTATAAAGGCCTGAACCAGACGGGCTTGAGCAACGACCGCCTGTATCTGAGCGGCGTGAGCCGCGCGGAGTGGGTAAAGCAGGCTACCATCATGAAGGCCCAGCTCACGGATGCCGTTATCGAAAAGGCCTTCGCCGATAAGTGGCCCAGGCAGATATACGCCGCCCACGGCGCCGAGATAGTGGCCAAGCTCAAAAGCCGCCGCGACCTGCTGCCCGACGTAGCCGCCAAATATGCCGACCTCATGGCCGACATTGTGGAGGTGCGCGGCTCGCAGAAGCGCGAAAAATTTACCGTGACGCGCCTGCCCGACCACCAGACCCACGTGGTAATGCAGAAAATCAGCAAGAAAGGCAAACTTAGTAAAGTACTGTACGACCGCACGTTTGACCGCCTAACGGACGAGATTCGCCTCTACGGCATCAGCGGCAGCGACGTGTATGAGCTGAGCGGCGACGAAAAGCAGGGCCACAAAATTCGCATCATCGGCGGCACCGGCCGCGATACCATCGTGGATAACTCGCGGGTGGCCGGCCTGCGCCACCGCACCCAGATTTATGATGCCGACACCGGCAACGTGGTAGTAAACAAGCTCGGCGAAGCCCGCCTGCGCCTGGAGCCGGGTGTCGACGTAAGCCGCTACGACCACCCGCACCGCTTCGACCTCAAGGACTACCGCCTCAACTACACCGGGCCGGCCCTGTTTTTTGGCTATAACATCGACGATGGCCTGCTGCTGGGCGGCGGCGTCACGCACCGGCGCTACGGCTTCCGGCGCGAGCCCTTTGCCTCCGAGCAGAGCCTGACGGCCAACTTTGCCCCGGCGCGCGAGGCCTATAACCTGCGCTACGTGGGGCAGTTTACGAGCGTGTTTGGGGGCAAAACCGACCTGCACGTGGCTGCGCAGTACTACGGCCCGCAGCTGCTCTACAACTTCTTCGGCCTGGGCAACAACACCCAGAACTACGCCGTGGAGGGCAAGGATGAGGCTTCTAACCGCTCCATTAACAGCGCCTACCGTGTGCGCTTCAACCGCTTCTACGTGGCCCCTACCCTGGAGCGCCAGATTTTCAGCTTCGGCAAAATCGGCTTCGGGCCGCAGTACGAGCGCTTCCGGGTGGAAAACAACCAGATTGGCTCCGTCATCCGCGATAGCATCGGCATGCGGCTGGAAAACCGCCGCTTTGGCATTCGCAACTCCGATTTCAACGCCAATACCTACCTCGGCGCGCTGGTGTACCTGGACTTCGGCGCGCAGTCGAGCCCCAAGGACCCGCGCATCGGCATTCAGTGGCACAACGAGGGCCAGTACAATTTCCAGCTCAACAACGAGAAGCTGACCTACGGCCGCCTTACCTCCGAAATCAAGGCCTACCTCACGCCCAATTTCCCGTTCCGCATCACCTACGCGGGTCGCATCGGGGTGCAGCACAACATCGGCGACTACCGCTTTTACCAGGCCAACACGCTGGGCGGCACCACCAACCTGCGCGGCTACCGGCGCACCCGCTTTGCGGGCCGCAGCAGCCTCTACGCCAACTTCGAGGCTCGCCTGCACCTGTTCAAGTTCAACGCTTACCTGTTTCCCGGCACCTTCGGCATCATGGGCCTGGCCGACGCCGGCCGCGTGTACTCCGACGTCGATACCCGCCAGGGTATCAGCGCCTTCCACTCGGGCTTTGGCGGCGGTGCGTTCGTGAATTTGCTCGACCAGGCCGTTATCAACGTTACCTACTCGGTGGGCGAAGAGCGGCTGGTGTATGTGGGGTTCGACTTCTTGTTTTAACGGGGTAGTCAACACGAAGACGCCCCGGTTGTGTAAGTAGCCGGGGCATTATAGCAAACATGGCTCAACAAGAAGCCCCGGCTGCCAAAGTGGCGGCTGGGGCTTTTTCGTAGGGTATACACTGGGTATGCCGTCAACGTGTTAGTAATAATCAAAGGCCTAATGCAAATACTTTATTGCTCCTGCCTCTACCAACATAATTTTAGGGTCTGTTAGCTAGTAGAGCTTGTGCACCAGCTGGTCGAGCTGCTTGCCTAAGAGGGCCAGGTGCTGGCGGTGCTGAGCTTGCTGCTGGATGTGGAGCAGGACATGGTAGTACAGAGTAACTAGAAGCGCAACAAGCTAACAACCTCGTGTAAAGAAAAGGCGGGTTTGCTATACACGTAGTCGAACACGTGTATAGGAAACCCGCCTTTTCTTTACATGAGCTACCTACAGCGCCTGTGGTATCCTATTGGCTCAGTGTCTACCGCCCCGCAACGCCGCCGTTACCGCATTCAGTCGCCGCACCAGTTCCTCGTTGCTAGGGAAAAAGGGCCGCAGCTCGGCGGGCAGCGTGTCGGTGAGGGTGTCAGTAGCCACGCCGATGGGCTTATGCACATCGCGCAGGGCAAACTCCACCACGGTGCGCTGCTTGCTTTGGCAGATGATGCCGATGCTGGGCTGCTCGTGCGGCTTCTTCACCTGCTCATTGAGCAGCGAGAGGCAGAAGTTTATCTTGCCCGCGTATTCGGGCCTAAACCCATTGATTTTCAGTTCCACAACCACCAGGCATTGTAGCTCCGCTAACCGGATTCTTCGGGCAAGCCCGGCCGGCGAATGAACCGCTCAGCATAGGCCGGGCCACTGCGCAGCCAGCAGCAGCTAGCTTATCATGCAGACCGGTTTGGGCGAGGTGGGCCCAAACATGTTGGACATCATAATGAACTGAGGACTAGCACATGAACGCGCAAAACCAGCTAATCAAATGCTAAAATCATATAAGTTTACTTCCTAGCAAATTTATAAATTTAGGTCGTCAAAGTTCCTTTTCCCACCCTAACCCTCTTTTCCCACATGGCTACTTTACTGCCGCCACCCACCCACCCAATTTTGCCGCGTCTGGGGCGCCTCGCGGGCCTCGTGCTGCTGGCCGGCGCCGCGCTCAGCAGCTGCAACACCTCGCCCGATGCTACGCCCGCGCCGCAAGCCGCAGCGCCGGGCGTGGCCGACCTCACGGCCGGTTTCGGCAACGGGGTGAACCTGCAACCCTCGTACTACAACAACGGCAACCCCAACTTTGGCTGGTCGCTGATGAAGCAGCAAACCAAGATAAAGTCGCTGCGCATCGAGATTGACCCCAGCCGGGTGAGTGCCAGCACGGCCGCGGGCTGGATTTCACAGGCCCGGTCCAACGGCTACACCAACATTATCTGCACGTACCACTACTACGGCGGTTCCGACAAAGCCAGCGACCTGCAAACCGCCGCCAACTGGTGGAAAGCCAACTACCGCGCCCTGGGGGGCAACTTCACCATCAACCTGTGCAACGAGTGGGGCAGCCACAACATTACCTCCAACGCCTACGCCGCGGCCTACAACAGCGCCATCAGCACGGTGCGCTCGGTGTATAGCGGGCGTATTGTCATCGACATTCCGGGCTACGGCCAGGAAACCTTGACGGCCGCCGCGGC
This sequence comes from uncultured Hymenobacter sp., assembly GCA_964243255.1. Lineage (GTDB taxonomy): Bacteria > Bacteroidota > Bacteroidia > Cytophagales > Hymenobacteraceae > Hymenobacter. The sequence goes on along the minus strand of CAXTFI010000189.1, from coordinate 5,667 downwards.
GGTAAAAGGCACCGGGGGCACCAAGATTAACGATACCAACATCATTCTATCGGCGCACATCTACCCCAACGGCTACAACCAGGGCCGGGGCCACAGCCTGCAAAGCAGCGACCTCGACGACCTGAGCTCGACTGGCCGGCCCTGCATTATCGGGGAGTTTGGCAACACCCCTTCCGGCCCGGTAAACTGGCAGGGCATCGTAAACACGGCCAAATCGAAGGGCTGGACCGTATTTGGCTGGGCCTGGAATGGCGATGGCCTCGGCATGAATATGGTGAGCCCCGCCTGGTCGTCCAACGCCAGCGCCACTTCCTTCACGCTCAGCTCGTACTTTAGCCAGGTGTATAACCTGCTGTAAGTCAAGTCAGTATCCTGCACCCAGAGGGGCGCGCTGCCGGGGCAGCGTGCCCCTTTTTGCTAGGCAGAACTTAGCTCGCCCTCGCTGCGCCGCTACGCGGCGGCGCAACCGATGTGGTCAGCGTACTGCGCTGCGCTGCCGGTGCGCGTACTAGCTTGCCTAAGCAAGCAGAGGCTTTTTATTTAACTATTTCATAGTCAATAAGTTAAGACAATTATTTTTTGATTGGCCGGCTGCATGATGCTTCGCTAGCTACTTTTCATGCAAGGAATAAATAGCCATTCAGCACAACTACCTACCCACCAATACTTTATAAATTACTCGCTATGAAACAGCTTTTGGCCGCGGGGTTTCGGCAGCTGTTCCGGGTGCCCGCGCTGCGCCCCACGTACTATGGCTGCTACAAGCACTTGTTTGCCCCCTGGCGGCTGTTCGACGGTGTACGCAAAACCGTGGCGTACCGGCCGGGCCTGCAGCTGAGCCTGCACCTGGAAGACTGGATTCAGCAAAACATCTACTTCCTGGGCAGCTACGAGGAGCGGGGGCTGCACTTTCTGGAAAGCTACCTGCGGCCGGGCGACGTGTTTATCGACGTGGGGGCCAATATTGGCCTCTACACCCTGCTGGCTGCGCAGCGGGTGGGGCCCGGCGGCCGGGTCTGCTCCTTCGAGCCGGTGCCCGGCACGGCGGCGCGCCTGCGCCAGCAAGTAGCTTTAAATGAGCTGACTAACATCACTGTTGAGGAGCTGGCCGTGAGCGACGCGCCCGGCACGGTACCCATTTACCTGCCCCCGGCCGGTAATTCGGGCATGGCTTCCTTGTTTGCCTACACCGACGAGCTGCGCGCCCCCGTGGCCGTGGCTGCCACCACCCTCGATGCCTACACGCACGGCTGGCCGGCCGTGCGGCTGGTAAAAATGGACATCGAAGGGGCCGAGTGGCTGGCCCTGCAAGGCATGCAGCAGCTACTGGCCACCCAGCGCCCCGCCCTGCTGCTGGAGCTAGAGCCCACTATCCTGCGCAGCATGGGCCACTCGGCGGCGGCCATCGGCCAGTGGCTGGCGGCCTTCGGCTACGAGCCGCGCTACGTGCAGGCCGATGGCACGCTGAGCACCGAGGCGGCTTCCTCAGTGGGCTTTCACAACGTGGTTTTTTTACCAACGGCACAGGGTTAATCACCAGCTAAACAATTATTTACTCCTGGTAAATCGCCTTGCGGCCCCTGGATAAAACCTGCGTCGGCACTGCATTAGCTAGAACAAACAGTAACCACGAAGCCCCGGCCGCTTGCGCAGCCGGGGCTTCGTGATGTTCTGATAGTAGAAGCAAGCTTTTGTAGTGACAGCGACTGCTACCCTACACCGCCACGGGCTCGCGCAGGTGCACCAGCATATCGCGCGTCATTCTGGGCAGGTCAAACTCGGGCACCCAGCCCCAGTCCTGGCGGGCGGCGGTGTCGTCGATGCTGGCAGGCCACGAGTCGGCAATGGCCTGGCGCTGGTCGGGCGCGTAGCTCACCCGGAAGCCGGGCAGCTCCTGCTGAATGGCGGCCGTAATGTCGGCGGGCGAAAAGCTCATGGCCCCCAGGTTGTAGCTGGTGCGTACCTTAATGCTGGCGGCGGGGGCGTGCATGAGGTCGAGCGTAGCCTTCAGGGCATCAGGCATATACATCATGGGCAGGTAGGTATCGGCCTTCAAAAAGCACTCGAAGTCTTCGCCGGCCACGGCCTTATGGTAGATGTCCACGGCGTAGTCGGTGGTGCCGCCGCCGGGCAGGCTCTTGTAGCCGATGAGGCCGGGGTAGCGCAGGCTGCGCACATCGAGGCCGTGGTGGCGGTGGTACCACTCGCACCACTGCTCGCCGGCCAGCTTGCTGATGCCGTACACCGTGTTGGGGTTCATCACCGTCACCTGCGGGGTGTGCTCGCGGGGCGTGTCGGGCCCAAACACGGCAATGGAGCTGGGCCAGTACACCTGCGGCACGCGGTATTGCACAGCCAGGTTCAACACATTCAGCAAGCCGTCCATGTTTAGCTTCCAGGCAAACATCGGGTCTTTCTCGGCCGTGGCCGACAGCAGGGCGGCCAGGTGGTATATCTGCACCGGCTGGTACTGGGCTATCAGCGCCTCCAGGCGGGGGTAGTCCAGCACGTCGAGCAGCTCGAAGGGGCCGTCGGCCAGGGCCGTGGGGTCTTTGGGGGGGCGCACGTCGGCGGCTACCACGGCCTCGGGGGCATAGCGCTGGCGCAGGGCGGTGGTGAGTTCCAGGCCCAATTGGCCGCAGGCGCCAATGACGAGTACGGTGCCAGGGGTTCGGGAAGTCGCAGGTTCGCTGGGCGAAGTAGTCATGGGCAAGCTGGGAGTGAGCGGGACGGGGAGGGAAGCAGCGGGCTGCAAAGATACGGCCAGGCTAAGGGGCCGGGTCGCTGAGTGGCGGGCGCGGTAGCGGGCGCAGGCAGTATCTTGCGGCTAATGGCTCGTCGTTTATTCTTGCTACTCAAGCTGTTGCTGCTGCTGAATGGCCCCCGCATTACGCAGGCCCAGCCCACCGCCCTACCTTACCGCAACCTCGTGCTGGAGGGCGGCGGCATCCGGGGCATTGCCTACGGCGGGGCCTTGCAGGAGCTGGAGCAGCGCGGCGTGCTGGCCGGCATCGAGCGGGTAGGCGGCACCTCGGCGGGAGCCATTCAGGCGGCGCTGCTGGCGGTGGGCTACTCGGCCCGCGAGCTTGTGGAGGTGGTGAACGCCACGCCCGTGCAGCGGCTCAACGACGGCCGCTTCATCTTCTTCGGGGGCACTCACCGCCTCATAAAGCAGTACGGCTGGTACCGCGGCGACGAGTTTACCACCTACCTCAGCGAGCTGATAGCCCGCAAAACCCAGCGGCCCCACCTCACCCTGGGCGAGCTGCACGCGCTGGCCCAGCAGCCCTACCGGGGCGGCCCCGGCCGCTACCGCGACCTCTACACCACCGGCACCAACCTTACCACCCAGCGCACGCAGGTATTCAGCTACGAAACCAACCCCACCATGCGCGTGGCCGATGCCGTGCGCATCAGCATGAGTATTCCGCTCTATTTCCGGGCTGTGCTGCTCGATGCCCAGGGCAACGTTATTGCTTCGGGGCGGCCCGCCCCCGGCCAGCCCGTGCAGGTGCTCGTCGATGGCGGCCTGCTGGCTAATTACCCCATCGACTTGTTTGACAAGCCGCGCTACCTGCCCGCCGGTGCCGCTGCCGTCCCCGCGCCCGATGCCCGCGGCAATGTATACAACCCCCAAACCCTGGGCCTGCGCCTCGACCGCGCCGAACAAATTGCCTACGACACCACCGCCACCGGCCGCCAGCAACTGGCTCCCTACGCCGTCACCGACTTCAGCTCCTACGTGGGTGCCCTCTACACCGTAGCCCTCGAAAACCTCAACCCCGTGCAGCCCGCCGACTGGCAGCGCACCATTAGCATCGACTTCCTGAGTTTCAGTCCCAAAATCAAGCGGATTACCAACGCCCAAAAGCAGCAGCTCATGGCCAGCGGCCGCCAGGGCGTGCAAAACTTCCTGAGTAGGCAGCAGGTAGCTAAGTAGTCGTTCCGGCGGTCGCCTCACCCCTCTCCAAAAAGGAGAGGGGAAGCCACGGCAGCCCGCCCACCCGCGTAGCCAGCCCGCGCAACGGATAAGCAGGTGGGCCACACCAGGCAAGAGCCAGGCGCCCCACCCGCGTAGTCAGCTTGCGCAGCAAGCGTATCTGCGAAATCCGTTTAATCCGTTTGAATCTGCGGTCCGGAAGCCGTTTAATCCGTTTGAATCTGCGGTCCGGGATTAAATGTTCATGGCCGTTTCGCGGCGGCGCATCTTGCCGGCCGGGATGCCAAACATCATCTTGAAGCGGCGGCAGAAGTAGGCCGTGTCCTTATAGCCCACTTCCTTGCCAATGTCGCGGATGCTTTTCTTGGTGGTGCGCAGCAGCGAAACTGCGCGCTCCATGCGCTGATACTCAATGTAATCCTGCGGGTTGATGTTGGTCAGCATCTTGAAATACTGGCCCACGTAGTCCTCGCTCACGCTGGCCACGGTGGCCAGCACCTTGTTAGACAAGTCGCCGCTCAGGTTCTCCTTAATGAAGTTGAACAAGTCAATCAGGCGCGGGTCCTTGAAGTAGGTGCTGTTGGTGGCTAACTGCTCCACAAACAGGTTGTTGCGCAGGATGTAGCGCACCACCTCCACCACCAGGTTCTCGGTGTAGATGTTGATGAGGCGCTCGCGGCCCGGCAGGTCCTGCAGCGACTCCTCAATGATTTTGATGACCAGGTTGGCCAGCTTCGAGTTGCCCTTGATAACGAAGGCCGGCACGTCGAGCGAAGCGAAGAAGTTGACGGAGTCAAATACCTTGGCCTCGAACGAGACGAAGCTGTGGCTTTCCTCGGCGTCGCCGATAAAGTCGAGCTTATCGTTGGAAGTAAAAAATCGGTCCTTATTCGTTATTAAGTCATCGTTGGAAATCACGCGGGTGGTGGCACCTTCGCCGTAGCCCACGCGCGTAGCCCGCCCGCCCGGCAAAAAAAGCAGTTCGCCTTCCTCCACCGGCTGCTCGTCTTCCCCAAAAATCACTTTGCCTTGGTGCAGCAAAATAATGTTATTGCCGACATCATAGGCGTTGCGCACCGTGAAGGCCTGCCTCAGTACCAGGTTTTTGGCCCTGATGTAGCGCACCCCCAAAGATTCGATTACTTTATTATAGTCTTCCATTTACGTTGTTTTCATTATAAGGAAAGGTCCCCTCAATCCCCCGCAAAAGTGCTTAAAGTTACTACCAATTACTGCAATGCATTCTAAAAAAAATTCACAAAAACAAAAACCCAGGCCTATTTGGCCTGGGTTGAGTGCAAATTCGTAGATTACCTGGCTGGTAGAGTACTATTTCAGGATTTCGCGGGAGATGACGATTTTCTGAATTTCCGAGGTTCCTTCATAAATCTGGGTAATCTTGGCGTCGCGCATGAAGCGCTCCACGTGGTACTCCTTCACGAAGCCGTAGCCGCCGTGAATCTGGACCGCCTCCACGGCCGAATCCATGGCCACTTTTGAGGCAAAAAGCTTGGCCATGGCCCCACTTTTGGCGTAGTCCACGTGGTTGTCTTTGTCGGCGGCGGCTTGCAGGCACAGCAGGCGGGCCGCGTCGATGTTGGTAGCCATGTCGGCCAGCTTAAACTGGATGGCCTGGTGCTTGGCAATCTCCACCCCGAAGGCCTTGCGCTCTTTGGCGTACTTGATGCTCAGCTCCAGCGAGCCCGAGGCGATGCCCAGCGCCTGCG
>CAXTFI010000188.1:0-9820 GCA_964243255.1 uncultured Hymenobacter sp. | reverse complement strand
TTTTTGAAGCGCACCAGCGCCAGCACCGCGGCTTGCTCGTAGAGCTGGCGGCGGTCCACCACGTTGCCGGTCAGCAGCCCGATGGCCCCGGCTGCCTGCTTGGGCAGCGAAACCAGCCGCAGGTGCGGCAGTAGTAAGTTCCAGTCTTCGTCGCCCAGGGCCACGAACCGGGCAATGTGCTGGCGCAGGCGCAGCGCGGCTTCGGAGAGGGACGGCAGCATGGGGCAAGGAAAAAAAGCGCGACCAGCTTGGGAGCCGGGCGGCGGGCGGCGAAAAAGTACAGCCGGGGGCGGGGCTGCCCGGCGAAGCACGTTGCGCAGCTGGCTTTTGGCTTACGTGGCTCGTAACCTTGGCGCGGCGCGCCCCGCCGCCTGGTTTGCTCATGGCGGGCAGCGCGTACCCTGGCCGCCGCAACCGCGCCGGGTAGTGGCATGAGGGTAGCAGCACGCAGGTGGCTCGCAATCAGGCAGGTAGCTGTAGCTTGGCAAGGGCCGCGGCCTGGCGCGCCTGGTGCTGCACGCCCCAGTCGCGCAGCTGAAAGATGAGGGGGTCGAGGGTGCGCGCGTAGGGCAGTACCTGGTAGCTAACGGCCACCGGGGGGCCGGGCTGCACCGTGCGCTGGATGAGCTGGTGCGCTTCCAGGTCCTTGAGCTCCTTGGCCAGCACCTTGGCCGAAATAGCCGGGATGCTCGCCTTGATGTCGCTGAACCGGGCGTGGCCCGTGTAAAGCGAAACCAGAATTTGCAGCTTCCACTTGCCACTAAGCACCGCCAGGGCGGTGCGCAGGGGCTGAAGGGCCGAAATGCAATGAGCAGGGTGGTGCGGCTCCATAACGAGAAAGGCAGGGTTTCCCAAAGATAAGCCGGCAGGGCAAACGATTACCACCAGGTAACTGGTTACTTTAGGAATTATAAAAACAATTTGCTACTTAGTAACTTTTAGTAATCAAACTCGCCGGCATTTGTCGAGTGCGCCTTTATCTTTTTCTTTTTATGCGAATTCTGCATATCATTTCCAGTCCCCGCGGGGCAACTTCCTTCAGCATAAAGCTCGGCAATGGCCTGGTCGAGCAGCTGCAAGCGGCCAACCCCGGCAGCACCGTCACGGTCCGCGACCTGGCCACGCAGCCTTTCCCCCAGCTGGAAGAAGCCAAGCTGCAGTCCTTTTTCACCCCGGCCGAAAACCGCACCCCCGCCCAGCAAGAGGCCGCAAGCCACTCCGACGAGGCCATTGCCGAGCTGCTGGCGGCCGACACCATCGTTATAGGGGCCCCGCTCTACAACTTCGGCATCCCCTCCACCCTCAAGGCCTGGATTGACCACATTGCCCGCGCCGGCCTCACGTTTAGCTACGCGAGTGGCACGCCCGAAGGCTTGGTCAAAGGCAAGAAAATCTACGTGGCCCTATCCAGTGGGGCCGTTTATTCCGAGGGGCCGATGGCTGCCTACGACTTCGTGGCCCCTTATTTAACGACGGTGCTCGGCTTCCTGGGCATGACGGACGTGACCGTGGTGCGGGTAGAAGGCACCAGCATGCCGGGCGTGCAGGACGCGGCCCTGGAGAAGGCGCTGGCCAGCAGCCACATCTAAGGAACCCGTTTAGCAATCCGCCGGGACCCTCCGGCGGATTTTTCTAAAGTTCTGACTTCTAAAGTCCTACCACGCAACCTTTTTTTACTCAGCCCCTTCTTCTGTCTACAATCATGTCAACTTCCGCTCGCACTCGTACTCGTATAGCTTGGGTGCTGCAAGGCCTGCTGAGCCTGGCGTTCATCGCCTCCGGCGCGAAAAAATTCATGGACCTGCCCGGCACCATCAATATGTTTGCCGGCCTGGGGCTGCCCGGCATCCTGGCCTACCTGGTGGCCGGGGGCGAGGTGCTGGGCGGCATTGGGCTGCTGGTGCCGCGCTTCACGCGCCCCGCCGCGCTGGGCCTGGCGCTTATCATGGTGGGCGCGGTCATTATGCACGCCACCCGCATTCCGGGCGGGCTGGCCAAGGGCGGGCCGGCCCTGGTGCTGCTGGGGCTGCTGGGCGTAGTGCTTTGGCTGCGCCGCCCCGCGCCCGTGCTAGCGTAAGTACCCAGTACCAGCTGCCAAAGAAGCGCTTACCTTCTTTAGTCAGGCCGGGCGCTCCGTTGGAGGAGAATCGTGGGCGGCGGCTAGCTTACCCAAGTTGCGGCGTATAGCACCGCCCTACAAACTTTTCAAGGTGGTCCTGCCCCCAGTCCGTCGCCGCGAGCCGGCCGACCGGTTATCGTTAAAAAAGCGCGCACCAAGCACCGTCAATCGGTCCGCCGGCTCGCGCTGGCGGACCAGCTCGGGATACGCCGCAATTTGGGTTAGCTTGGCGCAGTCTTCGTCGCTGAGAGAAAGGCAAACCGGACCGGTGTTAGCGCCGGCGCGGCGCGGCTTTGGGCCAGCAGGGGGCCGCCGGGGTAGTAGGCAGGTCGGCAGGGGCCATGTTGCAAGGGTAAAGGCTGGGCCAGACGCACCAAAGCCGGGCAAACCAGCATTCGTAGTTTGCCCGGCTGAAAAGGATGGCTTTTTGCAGCTTGTCGAATTGCGCCTGGCTGCTGGCCGACACTTGGTCGCGCGTCGGCACGGTGAATTTTTTCATGTAATAAAGATTAAAAACCGGGAATTAACTGAGCGAGCGGGCGGCTTAGGCAGCTCGTTCGGGCGGGGGTTTTTATCTAAACGTTGTGAGCTAATTATTTGATTATCAATTAGTTAATAGTCGTGGAGCGGACGGCCAGCGGCAGGCTGCCCACGCCCACCACGTGGTGCGAGCCGGTTTCCTGCACCAGCACTACGGCGCGCAGGTTGTCGGTTTTCCAGCCGGTGCTCAGGCCCAGCGGGGTGGTGGCGGTGAAGGCGCCATTGGCCCCAACCGGGCCCAGGGTGCGCAGGCTGCGCACCACGGCGGCGTGGCGCAGCAGGCGGCCCGAGTTTTCGCCCCGGCCCACCTGGCTCGACAAGCCGGTTTCGGTGAGCGCCAGCTCCACTTCGGCGGCCTTGGTGCCGGCGGGCAGGTGGCTCACGCTCACGCTGAGGTTGCCAGCCGTGCGGGTTAGCGCCACGGTGGCGCGGGGGGCCTGGGCAGCTTTGGCTACGGCTTCGGCCAGGGTGCTGCGCCTGCTGCCCACAAACTCGTAGCGGCCGTTCACCACGGCCTGCGGAGTGTAGCTGCCTTCCTTAAAAACCTGGGCGTACCACTGCTGGCGCTGGGTAAACTGGGCCGACGAGAACGGGTCTTGCCAACCCAGGCGGTTCCAGTAGTCGACGTGCTGGCCCAGGGCGATGACTTCGACGCCGGGCACCGGCTGCGCCGTTTCGAGCTCGCGCAGCGCCGCATCGGCCGAAGGGCACGACGAGCAGCCCTCCGACGTAAACAGCTCGACCACCACCGGCACGGGGGCGGGCGGGGCGGCGGGGGCCGGGCGGGCGCTCATGCCTACGGCCGCGGCGGCGGTCAGCAGGGGTAGTAAAGCCAAAGCAAGCGGTTTCATAAGGGTGAGGAATAGGAGGAAACACCAGCGTTTCGCCCGGGTGGACGCCAGCAGCTCCCGGCCCGTACAAGGTGAGGCGCCAAAAAATGCGCGCCGCCACTGGGCCGCCGCTGGTCCGCTCAGGCACCCGCCTGAGCCATTGCGTAAAGTAACGCAAAAGTTACTTCTTCGTGCTAACTACCTAGTGGTCTGCGCATTTGTTCGGGAGGCTACCACGGCGCCCACTGGTAGCACGCTCGATTTTTCCACAAACCCACCTTGCTCGTAGGAACTCCACCTTGAAATACCTGCTAGGGGCCTGCGCCTCACCAGCTGCAACCGCCAGCAGCTAGCTGACCAGGCCCCAGCTCCCAGCTTCGTTAAGAAGACCTTTGACGAGGCGGCTGCCCTGCAGGAGGCCAACCAGCTGCTCGCCGCCACGGCCAGCCGCTCGGGCACCACCCCTCTACAAGGGCCTGGGCCCGAGCGGCCGGGCGGTGTAGTACATTCTCACCGAGGCGGCCAGCTTTAACGTGGCCAAGGTGCTGGGCGTGAACTACGCGCCCAAGCTGGTAAACGGCCGCGACACAGACGGCGCCCAGGAAGCCAGCATCGTGGGCGGCCTGCTCAAGTTTGAGGGCGACGTGGATTTTAGCCCGGTGCGCCAGGTGGCCCCTGGCCTTTTTCCCAGCACGTTTCCGCCGGCCGTGGCCCAGCCCGGCGCCATCGGCGATGCCCGGTACTCGCCCCTGGTGGTGCTGCCCAGCGGCCCGGTGATTAACGCGCCCATCGTGGCCAACGGCACCGGCACCCCCGACCACCTGGTGCGCATCGACTACAAGAAAGGCACCGTCGTGTTGGAGCTGCTCGACGGCTTCCAGGGCGGGCAGGAGTACTATTACCACCTGGTCACGGAATCGTCGGACAGGGGCGCGGCCACCATCGAGCGGAGCACCGACACGCCCCGGCTGGGCAACCTGCTGCCCGTGTAAAGCCGAACGCGGCTGGCCCCGCGCCAAGGGCTGAGCTACCTAAAAACGGCGGCTGGCCAACGCGGAGCCGGCGGGCCCGGTACGTGCCGCGGCGCCGCCCTGCCCCTGCGGGGGAGCCCTGGTAAAAAGCCAGACCCACGCAGGTAATTCAGAACAAGGGCGCAATGATAAAGCTCAGGCCCTGAAGTGATTGTGGTCAGTTGGGCCGCCGCGTGGCGGCCTACACCTTTGCCTGCGCGAGCGAATCAGTATTATTCTAAGGATAGATAGTATTAAAGACTGTATAAACATTCTTTGCCCTGGGCAGGTGGCCGGCTTAGGCAAGCTGCTATGGCCCTGGCAGCAAAGAGGTTGGGATTTTTCAGCTAAAACATGATATGCGTCATGTTTTAGCTGAAAAGTTACGCTTTACTTTGATTGTTGGTTTTCAGGTGCTTGTAGGCTCTACTGTCTTCTTTAAGTTGGAGGAGGTGGGGAGCTGGCGGGCACGATAGGCTTTGCCCCTTACGCACTTACTCGTTCACTTCCCACCCGCTTATGCGAATACCTTTATCGTGCTTCCGGCTGCTGGCACTTTTGGGATGCGCCCTGTTGGCACCAGGCTGCATTTCGCAGCGCCAGCTGCCTTATCTGCAAAGCGCCAGCTACTCTTTGACCCAGCCGCAGGAAACGGTGGCGGCGCGGCCCGTGTACCGCATCCAGCCCAGCGACGTGCTCTCCATTCGGGTGCAGAGCGTGCAGCCCGAGCTCAACGACCTGTTCAACATCTCGGACACGCGCAACCTGGCGGTGAGCGACCCGAGCTCGCTGTACCTGACCGGCTACTCGGTGAATGCGGAGGGCCAGATTAGCCTGCCCACGGTGGGCAAGCTGCAAGTGGGGGGCCTCTCAGTAGAGCAGGTGCAGGCGCTGGTGCAGCAGCGGGTTACCAGCTTTGCCAGCGGGGCCAACGTGCTGGTCAAGCTCATCAGCTTTAAGCTTACGGTGCTGGGCGAGGTGCGCACGCCGGGGCGGTACTACGTCTACAACAGCCAGGCCAACGTGCTGGAGGCGCTGGGCCTGGCCGGCGACCTCACCGAATACGGCAACCGCCAGAATATCAAGCTGGTGCGCCAAACGCCCAGGGGCTCGGAAGTGGTGCTGCTCGACCTCACCGACCCGGCGCTGCTGCGCTCGCCCTACTACTACCTGCTGCCCAACGATGCGCTGTACGTGGAGCCGCTGAAGGCCCGCACCGGCCGCGCCAACGCCAACAACCTGGGCATTGTGTTTGCCGGCATTTCGGCTATTGTGCTTTTACTCAGCTACATACGTCTCAATTGATGCGCTTTGGCGGGCAGGCCCGCCGCTTCACCCTTCTTTTTGTTATGGCTACGCAATCTTTTCCGACCCCGCCGAGTGACGAGCTTGATTTGCACGCGCTGCTGTTTCGGCTGCGGCGGCGCTGGCCGCTGTTTGTGGCCGGCCTGGCGCTGGCGGGGCTGCTGGCGCTGCTCTACCTGCGGCTAGCGCCCCCGGTGTACGCCTTCCGGGCCACCATGCTGCTGGGCGACCAGGCCACGGGCTCGCGCCGGGCGCAGGAGCTGCTGCAAATGATGGAAGTGCGCGGCAAAGGCATGAAAATGGAGGACGAGGTGGGCCTGCTCACCTCGTCGCGCATGGTGCGCGAGGCCGTGAGCCGGCTGCCCTACGCGGTAGCGTACTTCGCGGTGCCCGACTCGTGGCTCAACGCCGCGCGGCCCTGGCAGGTGCGCGAGCAGCCGGCGGCGGCGGTGCCGTTTCGGGTGCAGGTGAGCCTGCGCGCGCCGCAGCTCACGGGGGTGCGCATATTTGTGACGCCCGCCGGCCCCGGCCGCTACCGGGTGCAGGCCAGCGCCGCCAAGGGCCAGCTGACGCACCTGCCCACCGGCGACCTGGTGCAGGAGGTGCCCGCCGTGCGGCTCGACGAGACGGTGGCGGCCGGCGACTCGCTGAGCACCCCGCTGCTGCGCCTGGTGCTGACCCCGCAGCCGGGGGTGCGAACCACGGCCGGCACGCACTACTTCTTTGTGCTCAACGACTTGAGCGAGGCGGCCGACCAGTATGCGGGCGAGCTGGCGGTGCGGCCCATCGACCACGAGTCGCGCATTGTGGAGCTGCGCACCAAGGGCGCGGTGCCGGCCCAGGCCACCATGTTTCTGGACACGCTGATGGCGGTGTACATCGCCGCCGACCTGCGCGAAAAAAACCTGACGGGCCAGAAAACGGTGGCTTTTTTGGATGAGAAGATAGCCCGGCTGGCCGGCACGCGCCAGCAGGCCGCCGAGGCCTTGTCCAACTTTCGCACCACGCGGGGCGTGCTCGATGTAGGGGCCCAGTCGTCGTCGGGCATTCAGCAGCTGAGCGCCCTCGAAACGGCGCAGGCCAAAGCCCTCACCAGCCGCAAGTACTACCAAAACATGCTGCGCTATATGCATGACAACCATGCCACCAGCCAGTTGATATCGCCCAGCAGCGTGGGCGTGGAAAACCCGGTGCTCGACAACCTCATTCTGCAGCTCAACCAGCTGAATACCAAGCGGGCCGAGCTGGGCGTGAACGCCAGCGCCATTAACCCGCTGGTGAAGAAAACGGACGAGGCCATCCGCACCACCAAGGAGTCGCTGGAGATGATGCTCACCAACATGAGCCAGGCCGCCGACATTGGCCTGCGCGACGTGACCGCCCAGCTGAGCCAGGTGCGCGGCCAAATGAGCCGCATGCCCGAAAACGAGCGGCAGCTGGCCGCCCTGCGCAGTGCCAACGACTTCAACGACAAGAACTACACCTTTTTGGAGGAGAAGCGCAACGAAGCCACTATTGCCCTGGCTACCAACGCCTCCGACAAGCACGTGGTAGACCACGCCCGGCTGCTGGGCGGCGGGGCCGTGGCCCCCAAGCCCCTGCTGGTGGGCCTGCTGGCGCTGCTGGCCGGGCTGGGCGGGCCGGTGGCGCTGGTGCTGCTGCTCGACGTGGCCAACCGCCGCGTGCAGCGCCCCGAAGACCTGGCCCTGCTCACCGCTATTCCGGTGCTGGGCCTGGTGGCGCACGGCACCAAGCAGTTTGCCCGCCACTCGGTGAACCCGCGGGAGCCCATTACGGAGTCGTTTCGCTCGATGCGCGTGAACCTGCAGTACCTGTCGGGCGCGGGCGAGAAAAAGGTGATTGGCATCACCTCCTCGGTGCCGGGCGAGGGCAAAACCTTTTGCGCCGTGAACCTGGCCACCGAGCTGGCCCTGAGCGGCCGGCGCGTGCTGCTGCTGGAGTGCGACCTGCGCCGCCCCACCGTGGCCAACTACTTTGAGCGGCCCACCGGCCCCGGCCTGGCCGCCTACCTCTCGGGGCAGGCTACCCTCAACCAGGTGCTGCGCGCCAGCGGCATCGAGGGCCTGGACCTGATGTGCTGCGGCCCCGTGCCCGCCAACCCTACCGTGCTGCTGGAAAGCGCGGCCATGAATTCGCTCATCGAGCAGCTGCGCGCCGAGTACGACTACCTGGTGCTCGATACCCCCCCCATGGGCTACGTGGCCGAGTTCTTTGTGCTGATGCGCCACTTCGACGCCAGCCTCTACGTGGTGCGCCAGAACTACACCGACAAGGACCTGCTAACCCAGATTGATGAGCTGCACAAGAAGCAGAAAATAGCCAACCTCTTCCTGGTGCTCAACGACGTGCACTTTGCCAAGACCTACGGCTACGGCCACAAGGCCAACGCCTACGCCTATGGCCAGTAATGTATTGTTTTTTTAAGCGGTTAGCGATTAGCTTTTTTCAGAAATCCGCTACCCGCTACCCGCTAGCTGCTTAAAAAACAACAGCTACAAGACCCTCCTCCCGCCGCGTCTTCTTTGCATATGACGACTACGACCAAGCCCCAAAACGCTACGTTGGGAGCCGCGGCGCTGCGCGGCATCAAGTGGACCACCACGGCGGCCGTGCTCACGGCCGTGCTGCAGATAGGCTACACCGCCGTAATGGCCCGCCTGCTCGACCCCGCCGCCTTTGGGCTGGTGGCGCTGGCGGGCGTGGTGCTGCGCTTTGGCGGCTACTTTGCCGAGATGGGCCTGGGCCACGCCATTGTGCAGCGCCCCCAGCTCAGCACCAACGACTTGCGGGCTTCCTTCACGGCCTCGCTGCTGCTGGGCCTGGGGGTGGCGGCCATTTTTTGGGCGCTGGCACCGTTCTCGCTGCTTATTCTAAAAAACCCGGCCGTAGTGCCCCTGGTGCGGGCGCTGGCCCTGGGCTTCGTGCTGGCCTCGGTGGGCCTCACGGCCACCAGCGTGCTGCGCCGCGAGATGCGCTTTGAGGTGCTGGCCAAGCTTGACGTGCTGGCCTACGTGCTGGCCTACGGGGGCGTGGGCCTGGGCGCCGCCTGGGCCGGCGCGGGCGTGTGGAGCCTGGTGGCCGCCAGCCTGGCCCAGCAGCTGCTGAGCGGGCTGGGGGCCTACGTGCTGGTGCGGCACTCGGTGCGGCCGCTGCTGGGCTGGCAGCACTACGCGGCGCTGCTGGGCTATGGCAGCCGCGTGTCGCTCATCAGCTTTCTCGAATTTATCAACAGCAACCTCGACACGCTGCTCATTGGGCGGCTGCTGGGGCCGGTGGCGCTGGGCTTCTACAACCGGGCCTTTATGCTGCTTTTTCTGCCCATGTATTTTTTGGCCAATAGCGTGGCCAGGGTAGCTTTTCCGGCCTTCAGCCAGGTGCAGCAGGATGTGCCCCGCCTGCGCGGCCTGTACCTGCGCAGCACTACGCTGGTGGCTACGCTGGTGCTGCCGCTCTGCGCGGGGGTGGCCATTGCGGCCCCCGAAATGGTGCGGGTGCTGCTCGGCCCCCAATGGGGGCCTTCGGTGCCCGTGCTGCAAGTACTGTGCGTAGCTATTCCGCTGAACCTGACCACCTTATTTGCGGGGGTGGTGGCCGATGCGCGCGCCAACCTAGCGCGCAAAGTGGGGCTGAACGTCGAGTTTATTTTGGTGCTGGTGGGCCTTTTCTGGCTGCTGCGGGGCTACGGCCTGGTGGGCGTGGCGGCCGCCATCGGCCTGGGCGAGGCGGTGCGCACCTTGTTGTACATGCGCATCACGCACCACGATGTGGCGGCGGCCTACCCCGCCCTGCTGGCGGTGTATCTGCCGGGGCTGCGCAATGCGCTGGGGGTGGGGGCGGCCATTGGGCTGGCTTCGGCGGGGCTGCGGGGCCTGGCCTGGCCGCCGCTGCTGGTTTTTGGCCTCCAAATACTAACTGGCGGCCTGGCCCTGGCCGCGCTGCTGCTGGGCTGGCCGCCCCCCGAGTTGCGCGCCGGGCTGCGCCGGGCGCTGCTGCGC
>CAXTFI010000187.1:0-9870 GCA_964243255.1 uncultured Hymenobacter sp. | reverse complement strand
GCCAGCGCGGATGGGCCTTCACGTAGTCGATGAGGGCGGGCGTCATGCGGGCGGCCCGGCTCCATTCGGGCTGCAGGTAGAGGCGCGTGGTGGCCGGCACCAGGGCGGCGTGCTCCTCGGCCCAGGCAAAGTCGCTGTCGTTGAAGACGATGATTTTCAGCTCGTCGGCGTGGGCGAGCACGTCGGGGCGCGGGGCCTTAAACTTCTTGGGCGACACGCAGACCCAATCCCAGTTGCCCGAGAGCGGGTGGGCGCCGCTGGTTTCAATCCAGGTCTGAAAACCGGCGGCTTGCAGCGCCTTGGTGAGGGGGCCACAATTGTGCATCAGTGGCTCGCCGCCGGTGATGACGACGTTGCGGCCGGGGTATTCGCTGGCGGCGGCTACCAGGTCGGGTATGGCCTGGCGCGGGTGGGCATCGGCGTCCCACGACTCCTTCACGTCGCACCACACGCAGCCCACGTCGCAGCCCCCAAGGCGGATAAAATAGGCCGCCCGCCCCGTGTTAAACCCCTCACCCTGAATAGTATAGAACTGCTCCATTACTGGAAGGGTTGAAGTAGCAGCGGCGCTGGGCAGCAGAGGTAGCGCGGTCAAAAAATCAGTAACAGCAGACATAAGCAACGTAAAAAAGGGCGCGACTTACGTCAACGCCCAAGGCGCGACCGGGGGTTCCGGTCACTCAAATTTACGAACGGTAAGCGGTAAATGAGTAAGTGAGTAAGTGAGTAGCTGAGTAAAGTACCCTATTGAAGCCCTGGACAGCTGAGCAAAGTGGCGCCACAGGATACTTTACTCAGCTACTCACTTACTCATTTACCGTAGACTTCGCCCTTGGCGGCGCGCAGCGTGTTGAGCAGCAGCATGGCGATGGTCATGGGGCCCACGCCGCCCGGCACGGGCGTGATGCGCGAGGCCAGCGGGGCCACTTCGGCAAAGTTGACGTCGCCCTTCAGGCTGTAGCCCGACTTCTTGTTGGCGTCCGTGACGCGGGTAGTGCCCACGTCAATAACCACCGCGCCGGGCTTTACCATGTCGGCCGTCACGAACTCAGGTCGGCCGATGGCGGCCACGATAATGTCGGCCTGCCGGACGATTTCGGGCAAATTCTTCGTGCGCGAGTGGCATAAAGTAACGGTACAGTTAGCCGTCTCTAAGTTCTTGGCCAGCAATATACTAACCGGCGTACCCACAATGTTGCTGCGGCCGATAACCACGCAGTGTTGGCCGCTGGTTTTGATGCCCTGGCGGGCCATCAGCTCCACAATGCCGGAGGGCGTGGCGGGCAGCAGCGCGGGCAGGCCGGCCACCATGCGGCCCAGGTTCATGGGGTGGAAACCGTCCACATCCTTCTCGGGACGAATGGCTTCGATGACCTTCTCGGTGTCGATGTGCCTGGGCAGCGGCAGCTGCACAATGAAGCCGTCGATGGCCGGGTCGTCGTTGAGGGCGGCTACCTGGGCCAGCAGCGCGGCCTCGGTGATGTCGTCCTCGAAGCGCAGCAGCGTGCTGGCAAAGCCCACGCGCTCGCAGGCGAGCACCTTGTTGCGCACGTAGGTTTCGGAGCCACCGTCGTGGCCCACGAGCACGGCGGCGAGGTGCGGCGGCCGCTGGCCGGTGGCCGTGATTTTCGCCACCTCGGCGGCAATTTCAACTTTAATGTCCTCGGCGGTTTGCTTGCCGTCGATGAGGTGCGGGGCGTCTTGGGGCATGAGGGTAAAAGTAGCGCGGGCTTTTAGCCCGCGATGAGAATGAATAGGCAAGAGCGCAACCATTGCGGCCTGAAAGTCCGCGCTACCGCATGGCGATACCCGCCTGCGTGAGGCGCTGGTAGATGCCGGCCAGCAGCTCGCTTTTCAGGGCCTGCTCCTGGCGGATGTTGTTTATCCAGAACAAAGCGCGCAGGTCGTAGCCGGTGGTGGCCACGCTGTTGAGCAATATTTCGGGGGCGATTTTGTGCAGGGTGTTGGGGTTTTTGAGAATCTCCTCGCTGATGAGGCGGCGAGCCTCGTCGAGGTCGATTTCGGGGCCCAGGTTGAGGGCCAGCTCGGTGCGGATGTGGTTGTTGCTGAGCGTCCAGTTGATGACGTGGTTGCTGAGCAGGTCGCCGTTGGGCAGGATGATTTCGGAGCCGGCCTGCGAGATGAGCTTGCTGGCCCGGATGCCGATGTCCTTCACCCGGCCAGTCTGGCCTTTTACCTCAATGTAGTCGCCCACCTGAAAGGGCCGCTCGAAGATGAGGATAACGCCCGACACGAGGTTGTTGATGATATTCTGCAAGCCCAGGCCGATACCCACGCCCAACGCACCCAGCACAATGGCAATTTTATCGACCGGCAGGCCCGAGGCCAGCGTGGCCATGAACAGCCCCACCGCCAGAATGCAGAGCCGGATGGCCACCATCCAGGAGCCCTTGCGGTCGGTATCGACGCTGAACTCCTCGTCGGTTTCGCCGAAGAAGTAGCCCACGTACTTCTGGAGCTGGATGGTGAGGAAGATGATGCCCACAAACAGCAGAATGCTGCCCAGCGTGAACGTGGTGCTGCCCAGCTGGTGCGGGGCCGTGAGCGTGCGCTCGATAACGCGGTAGAAGAGGTTATAGAGGTTGAGGTTGGTGGTAAGGAGCATCAGCCAGAGCACGCCTACCACGGCCGTGAGGCCCTTGCGCAGGCCACTCTCGATTTTGCCAAAGCCTAGGCGGCCGGTGAGGCCGCCCGCCTGCCGGCTGCGCTGCACCTGCAAGTAAAAGGCCTCCGTAACGATGCGCACAAACGCCGACAAAGCCACCACCTGCGTGAGCCCAAAAATGGCCGTGGTGGTAAACATCTTGGCCAGGCTCACCCGGCCGTAGGCGTTGGCCAGCAGGGCCAGCAGGTTGAGGCCCACGAACAGCAGCGCCACGGGCTTCACAAAGCCGGCCAGCACCCGGTTCTTTCGCAAATACTGCCAGAAGCGCACCCCCAGCGCGGCGGCCCCGGCGTTGAGCAGCAGCATAGCCCAGCGGGCGCCCAGGCCCGGCGCGCGCTGGGCATAAGTGACGTTGAGCACGAAGAAAGCCGCCACTATTGCCAGCCAGTACCAAAACAGCGGGCGGGGCCAGCTGCGCCAGCCCAGCGCCGTGAGCGTGAGCAGCAGCAACAGCTGCAGCAGGTCGGTGTAGGTGGCGGGCGGCTGAAGGTCGAAAAACGGGGCCAGGCTGAATACTACCAGCAGCGCGGCGGCCACCGGCACGGGCCGCAGGTAGTGCAGGCGGTGCTCGGTGAGCACCAGCGGCGCGACCGGCGCGCCATTGCTGGCCTCCTGGGCTGTGGCCGTGGCCTGGCGCAGAGCGCGGAAATTGCGGAATACCCAGGTGAAAAAGCCCAGCGCCAGCAGCACCATCCACACCCAGTAGTCCCAGTGCTCGGCAAAGTAGTAGCCCACCAGCGAGCGCTGGGCCGCGTACGACTGGCGCACCAGGGCACTCGTTTGCTCGTCGGCCACCATGCGGCTGGGCTGCCACAGTGGCGGCAGCTCGGCCTGGCTGTTGCGGCGGCCAAAGCGGCCCATCTGCTCGCGCACGAGGTCTTGCAGCTCCAGGCCCAGGATGTAGCCGGCCGACACCCGCGTTTGCAGGGCCGTCACGGTTTGGTGGCGGCGGGCCAGCAGCTGGGTGGCGCGGTCTTGCTTGGTGCGCAGGCGGGCCAGCGCCCGCTCAATAGCCGCGGTGGCCGGCGTTTGGCCGATGGTGGGCGATAGGTCGGTGGCCAGCGTGTCGAGCCGGGCCTGGGTGGCGGTGAGCTGCTGGCTGCCGGCGGCCAGGGTGGTGCGCCACGCGCCGAGCTTTTCCTGCATGTCGGCCAGCAGCACGTGGTACATCTGCAGCTGCTTCACGTCGACCACATCGCCGTACTGCTCCAGGTTTTGGCGAATGGTTTCGAGGTTTTCCTCCACCGTGGGCAGGTCATCGCTCAGGTCCTCGGTATCAGCGCTGCGGCGGGCGGCCCCGTTGATGCGGCTCAGCGTAAAGTAGGCCCGCTCGATGCGCTGAGCCAGCGTGTCGGGCAGCACGGGCGCGGCGGCTGCTTTTTTAGGGGGCTGCGGCGCGGCCGCTACCGGGCCAGCGCTACCCAGCAGCAGGTAGCAAAGCAAACAAACAATAAGTACTCGCATTCAGACAATTCTATTTTGAAAGCTTCACTGGCCTGCCACGCAATCCGCTGGCAAGTAATGTCGACGGTGGCCGAAGATTACTACCTACTTACTAGGCCACTAGATGAGCAGGCAGAATGATTGCGTAATCTTGGAAATCTCTACTACTTCTTTATCTTGGCGGCATCAACATCCTTTTTTTCACTTTTTTCTTCTTTCTCATGGACAACCAATCTTCAGGAATTCTGGCTGGCGTCGGTGGCCTGTTTTATATGGCAGTTTTCATTCTGGTGTACGCCGGCCTCTGGAAGCTTTTCGTAAAGGCCGGCAAGCCGGGCTGGGCCTGCCTCGTACCCATCTACAACATCATTGTGATGCACGAGATTGTCGGGCGGGAAACGTGGAAGATTGTCTTGTATTTAATCCCGCTCGCTAATATCTACTTCTTCATCACGCTCTACGTGAGCTTTGCGAAGTCGTACGGCAAAACCGGTATTGGCAACTATCTGGCCCTCATCTTCTTAAGCTTCATCATGATTCCGCTGTGGGGCTTCTCCGATGAGGTGCGCTACGTGGGCCCCAGCGAAGGGCCGGGCACCGTGGCCAACGGTTTCGGCACTACCCCAACTACCTACTAGCCGCGCAGGCTGCACTAAAAAGGCCGGCTTCCTCACGGGAGCCGGCCTTTTTGCTATCAGTCAATTTTGAGCACCGCCAGAAACGCTTCTTGCGGAATCTCGACCGAGCCCACGGTGCGCATCCGTTTTTTGCCTTCCTTCTGTTTTTCGAGCAGCTTGCGCTTGCGGCTGATGTCGCCGCCGTAGCACTTGGCAATCACGTTTTTGCGCAGGGCCTTGACGGTTTCGCGGGCGATGATTTTCTGGCCGATACTCGCCTGAATGGCGATGTCGAACATCTGGCGGGGCAGCAGCTCGCGCAGCTTTTCGCAGAGGCGGCGGCCCCACTCGTAGCTCTTCGAGCGGTGTACGATGGCCGAGAGGGCATCCACCTTCTCCCCGTTGAGCATCACGTCGAGCTTCACCATGTCGGACTCGCGGAAGCCAATCAGCTCATAATCAAGTGAGGCGTAGCCGCGGCTGATGGTTTTGAGCTTGTCAAAAAAGTCGAACACGATTTCGGATAGCGGCAGCTCAAAGCTCATCTCCACCCGCTCGCTGGTCAGGTACGACTGACCCTTAATGATGCCGCGCTTCTCCATGCAGAGCGTGATAATCGGCCCCACGTACTCAGAGGCGGTGATAATCTGCGCTTTAATGTAGGGCTCCTCGATGTGCTTAATCAGGTTCGGCTCGGGCATTTCGCTCGGCGCGTTGATGGTCAGCAGCTGGTCTTTGGTGCCAGTGGCGTGAAACTGCACGCTCGGCACGGTGGTAATCACGGTCATGTTGAACTCGCGCTCCAACCGCTCCTGCACGATTTCCATGTGCAGCATGCCCAGGAAGCCGCAGCGGAAGCCGAAGCCCAGCGCCACCGACGTTTCGGGCTCCCACACCAGGGAGGCGTCGTTGAGCTGCAGCTTTTCCATGCTGGAGCGAAGCTCCTCATACTCCGTGGTATCCACGGGGTAGATGCCGGCAAACACCATCGGCTTCACGTCGGCAAAGCCCTGGATGGCCTCGGCCGTGGGGTTGAGCACGTGCGTGATGGTGTCGCCCACCTTCACCTCGCGCGCCTCCTTGATGCCCGAGATGAGGTAGCCCACGTTGCCGGCGCTCATCACCTGGCGCGGCTCCTGGTTGAGGCCCAGGATGCCGATTTCATCGGCCCCGTACTCCTTGCCCGTGGCCATAAACTTCACCTTGTCGCCCTTGCGCATGGTGCCGTTTTTGATGCGGAACAGGACTTCAATGCCCCGGTACGAGTTGAATACCGAGTCAAAAATGAGCGCTTGCAGCGGCGCCTCCGGGTCGCCCACGGGCGCCGGAATGCGCTCGCAGATGGCGTTCAGGATGGCTTCGATGCCGATGCCGGCCTTGCCCGAAGCGTGGATGATATCCTCCGGCTGGCAGCCAATCAGGTCCACAATCTCATCGGTTACTTCCTCCGGCATGGCGTGCGGCAGGTCGATTTTATTGAGCACCGGAATGATTTCCAGGTCGGCCCCGATAGCCAGGTACAGATTACTAATTGTCTGGGCCTCAATGCCTTGCGAAGCGTCCACAATGAGCAGCGCGCCTTCGCAGGCGGCGATGCTGCGGCTCACTTCGTAGCTGAAATCGACGTGGCCGGGGGTATCAATCAGGTTGAGCGTGTAGGTTTCCCCTTTGTAGGGAAACTGCATCTGGATGGCGTGGCTCTTGATGGTGATGCCGCGCTCGCGCTCCAGGTCCATGTTGTCGAGCAGCTGGGCCTGCATGTCGCGCTTGGCCACGGTGCTCGTGAATTCGAGCAGGCGGTCGGCCAGGGTGCTTTTGCCGTGGTCGATGTGGGCAATGATGCAAAAATTACGGATATTCTTCAACGGAGGGCGGTTTTTAGCAACGCGAAGATACGGCCATTTTACGGCGGGGCGTATGTTTGAGGACGCTCCCCTATCCTTGCCCACTTCCACGCCCGCCACATTGCAGTCCGCCTCCGCTTCCGCCGCCGCCGCCGCGCCCACCGCCGGGCGCAGCAAGTTTACCATGCTGCTGCTCAACGGCACGGCCTGCTACCTGCTGGCCTACCAGCTGGTGCACCTGGTAGCCGAAGCCGCGCCGGTGTTTGAGGCGCGGCGGGCCAACATACCGGGCTTTTGGAGCCTCAGCGGCGTGCGCTTCATCCTGGGCGACGGCGGCTGGCAGCGCGACTCGGTGCTGGCCGTGTATGGCCTGGGGCCGGTGCTGCTCACGGCCCTGGGCGTGGGGGCTTTTTTGCTGTTTTGGCTCTACCAGCGCCAGCAGCGGGGGCTGCTCAAGCTGCTGCTGCTCTGGCTGTCGCTGCACGCCACCAATGCCGTGCTGGGTGGCCTGCTGGCCGACACCGTAACGCAATCGGGCACGTGGTACGTACCCAACTGGCTGCTGGGTCGCGGGGGCACCTGGCCCAGCACCGTGCTGGCGCTGCTGCTGGCCGTGGTGCAGGTGGGGCTGGGCTTTGGGGCAGCCATCCCGTTTTTGCTGGCCCAGGACTCGCGCACGGCGCTGCAGTTCGACAACCGGGGGCGGCTGATTATTTACGGCATCATGGGGCCGTGGCTGGTGGGCTCGCTGCTGCTGGCCCTGAGCAAGCTGCCGCTCCTGGGCGTGAACGAGGCCCTGCACTACGCCACCACTGGCCTGCTGCTGGTGCCGCTGGCCATTGGCTGCAACCAGGAGTTTTCCAACCAGAATGAGGTGCTACCCTACCCCAGCCGGGTGGCCTGGGGCCTGGTGGGGCTGGCGCTGCTGGGCCTGTTGGCCTGGCGGCTGGCCTTGGGCACGCCAGTAGCCTTTCGGTAAGCGGGGCTAACCAATGTCGAGGTTTTGCGTTTAGAGAAAGCCAAGTGAATTTACTTGTAGCCTTACTTCTCTCTTAAAATCAACAACATATGGGTCTCACCCTCAAACAAGCGCAAACGGCCGTGGAGGCCGCGCACCAGAAAGCCCTTGCCATGGGCGTCAAAATGAACATCGCCGTGGTCGACGCCGGCGCCAACCTCGTGGCCTTCGTTCGCATGGACGACGCCTGGCTCGGCTCGCTCGACATCTCCATCAAGAAAGCCAAAACGGCGCGCTTCTTCGACATGCCCACCGGCGAGCTGGGCAAGCTTTCGCAGCCCGGCAAGCCGCTTTTCGGCATCGAGCACTCTAACGGTGGCCTTATCACCTTCCCCGGCGGCATTCCGCTGGTGGGCGATGGCGGCCTGGTGATGGGCGCCATCGGCGTGTCGGGCAGCACCGTGGAAGACGACCACGCGGTGGCTAGCGCCGGCGCCGAGGCTGTACCAAGCAGGTAAGCCTATCCGGCTTGCCGCCTTTAGTAAGGAGCGGCGGAAAACAGAACCCTCAAGGTAAGTTTGTCATACTTAGCTGGTTCTGCTTTCCGCCGCTCTTTTTTGGTTACCATTAGTCGCTTTTTCCTTTCACTAAAATCCCACCCCCATGAGCAGCAACAGAGGCGTCGTGTATCTCGGGCCCGGCAAAGTCGAAGTGCAAAGCATAGCCTTTCCGGAGCTTAAAAATCCCAAGGGCCGAAAAATTACCCACGGGGTAATTCTTAAGGTCGTGTCGACCAACATCTGCGGCTCGGACCAGCACATGGTGCGCGGCCGCACCACGGCCCCCGCCGGACTGGTGCTGGGCCACGAAATCACGGGCGAAGTTATCGAAACCGGCGACGACGTGGAGTTTCTGAAGAAGGGCGACCTCGTGTCGGTGCCGTTCAACGTGGCCTGCGGCCGCTGCCGCACCTGCAAGGAAATGAAAACCGGCATCTGCCTGACCGTGAACGAGGGCCGCGCCGGCGGCGCCTACGGCTACGTGGATATGGGCGGCTGGGTCGGCGGCCAGGCCGAGTACGTGATGGTGCCCTACGCCGATTTCAACCTGCTCAAGTTTCCCAACAAGGAGCAGGCCATGGCGAAAATCCGCGACCTGACCATGCTGAGCGACATTTTTCCGACCGGCTTCCACGGCGCCGTGAAGGCCGGCGTGGGCCCTGGCCTGACGGTGTACGTGGCCGGCGCGGGCCCGGTGGGGCTGGCCGCCGCCGCCTCGGCGCAGCTGCTGGGCGCGGCCGTGGTCATTGTGGGCGATATGAACAAGGCCCGGCTGGCCCACGCCCGCTCGTTTGGCTGCGAAACCGTGGACCTCAACGAAGACGCCAGCCTGGCCGACCAGATTACCCAGATTCTGGGCGTGCCCGAAATCGACTGCGCCATCGACTGCGTGGGCTTTGAGGCCAGCGGCCACGGCGCGCAGGCCAAAACCGAAATGCCCGCCGCCGTGCTCAACTCGCTCATGGAAATCACCCGCGCGGGCGGCGCCATCGGCATCCCCGGCCTCTACGTCACCGACGACCCCGGCGCCAAAGACCAGGCCGCCCAGCACGGCAACCTGTCCATCCGCTTCGGCCTGGGCTGGGCCAAAAGCCACTCCTTCCACACCGGCCAAACGCCCGTGCTCAGCTACAACCGCCAGCTCATGCAAGCCATCTTGTACGATAAAGTGCAGATTGCCAAGGCGGTGAACGTGGAGGTTATTACGCTTGACGACGCCCCCCAAGGCTACGCCGAGTTTGATAGCGGCGTGGCGAAGAAGTTCGTGATTAATCCGCACAACCTGATTCCGGCGTAGGGTTTTGAGTGACATACTACCGTAGCAGCCGGGCCGCCACTAGGTAGCCCGGCTGTGTTGCGTTTTAGCACCGCTGGCCTCCTAGCCTAGCCACTGACCTTTGGCTGTAACTTGCTACCTTACTACTTTCTCCGTGCCCTATGAATCCGCTTTTCGCCGATGAGCCGCTGGTTTTGGATGACCCCTACATGAGCCGGATGAGCGAGGAGGAGTTTTTCAACTTCTGCCAGCAGCACCGCAAGTGGCGCATTGAGCGCAATGCGCAGCACGAAATCCTGATTATGGCTCCTACCTTTTCACTTACCGGCCGGCGCAATGCCAGCCTCATCGGCCAGCTATATGCTTGGGGAGAGAGCCATTCGGAGCCAGGTTTTGTATTTGATTCTACTGCGGGTTTTACGTTGCCTAATGGCGCCGTACGCTCGCCCGATGCTTCGTGGGGGCCCGCTACGCAGTGGCAAACCA
>CAXTFI010000186.1:0-9901 GCA_964243255.1 uncultured Hymenobacter sp. | reverse complement strand
CCATTGAGGAAGTGTACGAGCCTTTTCTCATCCAGGAAGGCTACATCAAGCGCACAGCGCGGGGCCGTGAGGCTACTGAGGCTGCCTACCAGCACCTGGGCCGCTTGCTACCCAACCACTTGCGCGGGAACAACGGCGACTTGTTCGGCGAAATTACCGCGTAGGTTGTAGCGTGGACTCTGCGCGTCCGCGCGTGGGTTATCTTCCATCGTTCAACGCGCGGACTCGCAAAGTCCGTGCTACATGTAAACGGAACGCGCCGCCTCTAGCGGCGCGTTCTTCGTTTCTTCGTGGTTAGATTACCCCAAAACCTATGCTACTGCACGCCGAATGGACACCCTACATCAAGCGCCGCGCCGCTGAGCTGGGCTTTATGGCCTGCGGTATTTCCAAGGCGGAGTTTTTGGAGGAGGAGGCCCCGCGCCTCGAAAACTGGCTTAAAAAGGGGATGCACGGCCAAATGGCCTGGATGGAAAACCACTTTGACAAGCGCCTCGACCCGCGCTTGCTGGTGGACGGGGCCAAGTCGGTTATCTCTTTGCTGCTCAACTACTACCCGCCCACCGAGCAGCAGCAGCCCGATGACAGCCTTAAAATCAGTAAGTACGCCTATGGGCGTGATTATCACTTTGTTATCAAGGATAAGCTCAAGACGTTACTGGCCGACCTGCAAGCCAACATCGGCGAAGTGGGCGGGCGCTGCTTTGTCGATTCGGCCCCGGTGCTCGACAAAGCCTGGGCCAAGAAAAGCGGCCTGGGCTGGGTGGGCAAAAACTCCAACCTCATCACGCCGGGCGCGGGCTCGTTCTACTTCATCGCCGAGCTGATTGTGGACGTCGAGCTGGAGTACGATGGGGCCATCCGCGACTACTGCGGCACTTGCACTAAGTGCCTCGACGCGTGCCCCACGCAGGCTATTACCGAGCCCTACGTGGTCGATGGCAGTAAGTGCATCAGCTACTTCACCATTGAGCTCAAAGACCAGCTTATTCCGCAGAGCGTGGCGGGGCAGTTTGGCAACTGGGTTTTTGGCTGCGACATCTGCCAGGATGTATGCCCCTGGAACCGGTTCTCCAAGCCCACCCAGGAGGCACAGTTTCAGCCTAACGCAGAACTCAATAAGCTATCAGTCAGCGACTGGCAGGAGATTACCCACGAAGTTTTTCAGGCCCTGTTCAAACAGTCGCCGCTCAAGCGCACGGGCTACGAAGCACTGAAGCGCAACATCCGGTTTGTGACCGGGCAAAGCCAGCTAGCTACCGAGAGCTAGCCCAGCTTAGGCAATAGACTGAACTGGATAAAAACGCGCTTGAGCACGCGGCGGTAGAGGCGGGCAAAATTCTGGTAGCACCAGGTTTTGAAGTCGGCCAGCTCGGCTGGTAAAATTTGACGGAGGGCTTTGCGTAATTCTTTTTCGAAGAGGACTTTACTGAAACTCACTTTCAGCAGAATCATTTTCACGTAGTCTAGCATGGTAGCGGGCGGGGTGGGATAGGAGTAGTAAACGCAGACGGCTACCTTATACGCATAACAGGCGGCTGCGATTACCCGATATGCTATTTTTACCTTGCATCATGGGCGTGATAAAGGCAAGTTGCTGGCTATCCGGTTTTTGCCTTTTATTAGCAAGACTAGAAATGCTGAAAAATTGCTGAGTTTGTGATGGGAGGCCGTTGCTAGCTCATTAAATCATAAAAAAAGGCGACCCGTGTGGGTCGCCTTTTTAAGAAAGCTAAGATGACTAGACTGACTAGCCGAAATACTTGCCACCAACCGAGAAGGGGTTGGCAATTTTGGCTACCGTGCCGACGTCTAGGCCCTCATCAAACGACTCCGAGAAGGCGCTGGCGGGGAAACCGGAAATTGTGGTGTTGGTAGCCAGGTTAACGCCACCTTGCGTGGCATTGGTTTCTGCATCGTAGGTGATACCAGTAACGGCGTTGGTATTGTTGCCAGCCCCGTAGATGGCATCGGTAACGCCCGGAGCGGCACCGCCGCCGTCGTTACCCGAAACCCAGCTTTTGGGAGCGGCGCTGTAAGGAGCCACCGGAATGCCTTGCGAAGGTGTAGCGCTCATAACCCCAGCACGACGCATAGCCCGTAGCTGCGACGCGTGGCGCGCCTCTACCGAGTGAATGTTTAGGGCAGCCGTCAAGACCGCTTTGTTGGCCATAATCAGCGGAGCAGCGCCTTTGTAGGCCCGAACGCCGGTATCTTCAAACGACTGCGCAATTGCTAGATAAACGCCTGCGTTGGTGTTCCAGGTAGGGAAAGTGCCACCGGCGGTGTAGTCAAACTGGGCGGCCGTAGGGTCAGGAATAGCGGCTGAGCCCAGTACGGCACGTAAGAAAAGCACGTGGTTTTTCTCGTCCGTCGTGATGAGGTTAAGAGCAGCCACATTAGCTGCGCTGAGGCCCGCGCTTACGGCTGCCGAGCGCTGCTGATAAAAATAAGACTCCAGATACTCCAGCTTTAGGGCGAAGTTGAGTACAGCGTTCACGTCAGCGCCCACCGGCGTTTGGGCGTAGGCCTTGTTGAAGATGGCACCCAGTGCCAGGGGCACGGCAGCGGTAGCCAGTTTCTGGCCCAGGCCGGTCATGTTTTTGAATACCGAGCGGCGCGAATCGAGGCGGTCATAAACCTCGGGGTCAACTTTCTCGATTTCGGAAATGATTTGAAAGAAATTCATATTACTAAGACGAAGATTTGAATGAAGGGATAGCCAGGCTGGGCTGACTTAGCTGATGCCGGAAACATCGAGTTTCGAGCCATCGGCCAGGAAGTTGTTGGCCATGGCCACTACTTCGGTCGGCGACATAGAGCGCTCCAGGCTAGAGCCAGCCGGCGAATTGTTGGTAGCTACGCTGCTGTTGTTGGCAGTCGTGAGGGTCAATACGTCGTTGCCGGCAAAGGTGCCCTCCGCAACCAGGTCGCGGATGATGGCGGCGTGGCGCGCTTCAACCGATACGATTTTGCCGGCGATGTACAGGTAGGTGGCCGACTTAATGTACTGACCCGCACCGTTGTAGGCCGATACCCCCAGGTCTTCGAAGGCTTTGGCGGTGCTCAACACCGACGTGCGGTCGTTGAAGTTAATGGCACCGAAGTTTGGCATCAGGGCCATGATGGGCGTAGCACCGGCGGCCGTGATGGCCGTTTTGAAGAAGTCGCGGTGAATAACCTCGTGGTAGTAGAGGTCGTCCAGAATCAGGCGCTCGGCGCTGGTGGCGGCCAGGCCAGTGTAGTAGGTGCCCGTGCGCAGGGTGGTATAGAAAGCGGCTTCGAGCTGCTCCAGGGCGTAGGCGTAGTTGAGCACGCCCGCGTCGCCGCTACCCACGTTCACCATACCCGGCGACGAGTCATTTTTGCTGCAGCCAGCCAGCACAAGCGCCGTGGCACCGGCGGTAGCGCCAGCGTACATGAAAAACGAGCGGCGCTTAATGGGCGTGTACAGCGGCTTATCTAGTTGCGACTCCTGCTGCAAATCAGAGATTTGATTGGATGACATAAAAAAAGGAAAAAGGAAAAGGGGAAAAAATCGGATTTTATGCTTTATACACCTGTTTTCAGTTGTTTTTGAGCCTCATACGGCTTACCCTACTAATTGGGTTATTCTAAGCCAAGCTATTACCTCCAGCTTAAGTGTATAAACAGCATCCGCAATTGGGCGCACGCAAAAGCGCCACTCTCCATAATACGGTGAGTGGCGCCCAATTGGATTCCGAAGAACCGAAACTTTAATTAAACAAGCCCAAGGCGATACCCGCTGGCGAGCGGAAGTTACGGGCAATCGTTTTCACGGTAGCAGCGTCAAGCGGCTCATCAAAAGCCTCCGAGGCAGCGGCAGTCGTGATGGTGAGGCCAGCAGGCGCGGTGGCGTTGGTTTGCACGTTGATGCCAGCCTGGGTCACGTTGTCGTCGGCTGGGAAGGTAGCAGCGGGCGTGCCGGCACCGTACACGGGAGTCGTTACGGCCGGGGCCGGGCCGCCGCCTTCTTGCAGCGAGAGCCAGCTCTTGGGCAGGCTATCGTTGGGGCCACCGCCATCAACACCAGCTACGGCAGTGCCGCCGCGGCGCATGGTGCGAATGTGCGAGGAGTGACGTGCTTCTACCGAGTGAATGTTGAGGGCAGCCGTCAGGATGGCTTTGTTGCTCATCAGGCTCACGGCACCGCCTTTGTAGGCACGCACACCCGTATCAACGAATGCCTGGGCATTGCCCAGAAACAAGGCTGCGCTTGCAAACGGGGTAAGCTTGCCACCAGCGGTATAGTCAAATGCGGCGGCCGTAGGGTCGGCAATAGCCTGGCTACCCAGCACTGCGCGCAGGGCATTGATGTGGCCTACCTCATCGTCGCGGATGATGGTGATGGCGTTTAAGTCGTTGCCCGTAAACAGGTTACGGTCGATGCCAGCCTGGTAGAAATAGCGCTCCAGGTACTCGAGGCTAAGCGCCAGGTTCAGGGTATTTACGATGTCAGACGACAGGGTGGTCGTTTGGCCATACGCCTTGCGGAACATGGTACCCAGCACAGCTGGCATAGTGGCGGCCGTTACGACCTTGCCCATGCCCGAAAGGTTTTTAAAGATGGCGCGGCGGGTATCGAAACGCTCGTATACCTCGGCGTCTACCTTCTCAATGTCGGATAAGATTTGAAAAAAGTCCATTGTAAATTATAAAGCTGAGAATTGAAAAATGGACCTTGACTTAACCGAAGCTGGTAGCCGTCACTTTGGAGCCGCTAGCCAGGAAGGTGTTGGCGGTAGCCAAAACAACCGAAGGAAGCTTCGACTGCTCCTGGCGGGCCGTGGCGCTCGTGGTGCTCGGGTCGATTACGGCATTGCTCGTTACGGTCGAGCCGCTTACCGGACCTACGAAAGAGTTGTAGGAAATAAGGTCGCGGATGAGCGCCGCGTGGCGGGCCTCTACCGATACAATTTTACCGGCCAGCACCAGGTAGTCAGCGCTGGTAATGTATTGGCCCGCACCGTTATAGGCCTGCACGCCAAGGTCTTCAAACGCCTGGGCAGCGTTTAGCACGCTGGTGCGGTCGTTGAAGTTGATAGTAGAGAAATCGGGCGTTAGCGCCTTGATGGCGTTCGTGCCCAGCGCCTTCTTCAGGAAATCGGCGTGAATTTTCTCGTGCAGGGCCAAATCAGTGAAGATTTGCTTTTCTGAGCTCGTGCCTGCCAACCCGGTGAAGTAAGTGCCCGTGAGTACCTGGGTGTAGAAGGCGGCCTCGAGCTGTTCCAGCGCGTAGGCATAGTTGAGCACGCCGAAGTCGCCCGAGCCTACGTCAACCGTACCTGGCGACGAATCGTCTTTGCTGCAGCCAGCTAGTACAAGGGCGGTAGCACCAGCCGTAGCACCAGCATACATGAAAAATGAACGCCGCTTGATAGGCGTGTACAACGGCTGGTCCGAAGCTACTTCGGGCAGCTGAGGCACAGAAGGAAAATTAGTAGGCATTGGAGAAAAGAAAGTGAAAAAGAAAAAATTTAAATCGTAAAGTAATTTCTTATAGCGATGAGCTTTAAAAAAAATTAACTAAGTATTTGGCCCTCATTGGCTCTGTACGGAACAGTATGCACAAGGATTCGGGTGAGCCAAGTAGACCGAAGCGTGCACGAAGCGGGGACGAATGGTCAATCGACTGACCGCTAACTGCAAAGTATTCCTTCACAGTAGAGTTAATAAAGCAAAAAAAAGGCTGCCCTGGGGCAGCCTTTTTTTCAAATTACAGAAGACGCATAAAGCGTTGCCTGGGTAGCAAAGTGCTATTGCACCAAGCCGCCCGCCCGCGATTTGTCGAGCACTTCGGCGGGCGTCAGGGCCTCGTCGAAGGCAGCGGCCACATCGGCCGCCGAGTAGAGAGAGGCGAGCTTGGTGGTGAGGTCCACATTCGACTGCATGGTGTTGGTTTCCGGGGTGGCCCCGGAATAGGCGGCATTGCCAGCTACGTCGTCGGTGTTGCTCACCCAGGCCGGCTGGCCGCGCATAAAGCGGATGTGGGCCGCGTGGCGGGCCTCCACCGAGTGAATCTGGAGGGCAGTAGTGAGCAGGCTGGCCTGCGTAGAGGCCGACAGGCCATTGCTGGCGCCCACTACCAGCTCGGCGGCGCGGCCCTTGTAGGCGCGCACGCCGGTGTCTTCGAGCACTTCGGCAAGGCCGAGCAGCGCCGCGTAGGTTTTATTGGCATCGAACACCGACTGGCTGAACTGCACAGCCTTAACCGGCGTGCCGCCCAGGGCCGTGATGGTGCCTGCCAGCAGCTTCACGTGGCTGTCTTCGTGCTGCTTAATCTTGCCCAGCGTGGTGGCGGGGGTTCCGGTTGGAATAAGGCCCGAAGCCGTAAACTTGGTATAGAAGTCGGCCTCCAGGTACTCCAGCGTGAGGGCGTAGTTGAGGATGTCGAGGGGCGTGTCGGCGTTGGTGCCGGCATAGGCTTTCTGAAACAAGCCCCCTAAAAACAGCGGAGTAGCCGCCAGCGCTGTGCGCTGCGCGGCCGTGCCGAAGTGCTTAAAAATGGCGCGGCGCGAGTCGAAGCGGCCGAGCAAGTCGGCATCGGCGGCGGCCAGCTGGTCGATAATAGAAAAGAAATTCATGGCAAATGCAGTGGGGATAAGGACGCGCGGGCTTAGCCCAGCTGGCTGGCGTCGAGGGTTTGCACTACGTACTTCTGGATGATGGCCACCACGGCCGAGGGCTTGAGTGGGTTTTTGTCGAGGCCCGAGCTGCTATCCACCACGCTGTCGCCGGCCGCGAAGTTGGTCACATCGCCAGGGTAAAGCAGGTTGCGGATGTAGGCAGCGTGGCGCGCCTCCACCGACACAATTTTGCCGGCCAGCACCAGGTAAGCCGGGTTTTTGATAAGCGCGCCTGCCCCGTTATAAGCCTGTACGCCAGTGTCTTCAAACGCCTGGGCCGTGGCCAGTACGCTGGCCCGCTTGGTGAAGTCAATAGACGTAAAATTGACCGACAGGTCGGGGATAATCTGGCCCGGCGCGTCGCGGTTGATGGCCGCCTTGAAGAAGTCGCGGTGAATGGCCTCGTGGGTAGCTACCTGCTTGAGGGCCGCCAGCTCGGCAGCCGTGAAGTCGCTGGCGGGCGTTTTAATTACCTGGGCGTAAAAAGCGGCCTCGAGCTGCTCGAGGGCGTAGGCGTAGTTGAGCACGCCCACGTCGCCGGTGCCCACGTTTACAACGGCCGCCGCCGTAGTCGTCACGGTGAAGGGGTCGACGGTGGTGACGGGCCCGGCAGGCGTGCCCACCACAATAGTGCCGCTGGGGGCGCCCGCGGGCACCACAAACGTGAGGCTGGTATCGCTCAGCACTGTAAACGACGTGCTAATGCTGCCCAGCTGCACGGCCGTGGCCCCCGTAAAGTGGGTGCCCGTGACCGTGACCGTGGTGCCCGCCATGCCGCTGGTGGGCGTAAAAGCGCTGATAGTGGGCCGGGCCAGCGGCTCGTCATCCTTTTTGCAGCCCGCCAGCACCAGGGCGGTGGCCCCGGCCGTAGCCCCGGCATACCTAAAAAAGGAGCGCCGCTTGATGGGAGCCAGCAAGCGCTGCGCAGGCGGGGTAGCCGGCAACGCAGGGTGACCAGGAGTAGGAGAATGGGGCATACCAGAAAAGGGTGTTAGAAAGAGGAAAGGGAACAAAAGGACAAACCGGATAGTCAGCAAAAAACCGGCTCTCATTGCGAGGAGCCGGCCTTAATAGTAAAGCAAGAAAGCGCGGGTCGGGCCGAGTGCGGTTGGCCTTTCGATGACCCAAACTGCCGAGCCGCCAGAACTATCCAAAACATAGCCTAGCTAGTTGCTGAAAATAGGATAAAAGGCGACGAAAGGGCGTTGGACACTAAAAAACCGCGCATCCGGCTAGTCCTTTTCGAGTGTGAGGAAGAACCTGCCGGTTTTACGAACTTTGTGCTCAACCTGGATTTTCTCAGCAAGCAAAAATTTGGCAGCTCGGCGTTTTATAGTGCAACTGGTGTGGGGCAGCGGGCTACTGGCCGCCGGGCCGCTGGGGGCGGGCCAGGCGTGGGCGCAGGTGGCCCCAGCCGCCACCGGCACCGTGGAGCTGGTGCCGCCCGCGGCCAGCGTGCCGCTGGCGGGGCCGTTTACGCTGGCGTTCCGGCTGCGCGGCGCCCCGCTGGCCGGCCACTCCGATTTCCCGGATATTGAGGGCTTTCGCAAGGCAACCAGTAGCACCACCACTACCACGCGGCTGCTGCCCGGCGGCCAGCGCCGCACCGAGCTCACGGTGGCGCAGCGCTACTTCCCCTACACCGAGGGCGACTACGTGGTACCCGCCTTCGTGCTCACCGTGAATGGGCAGGTGCTGCGCAGCGCGGCCAGCCGGGTGCGGGTAGTAGCGCCCGCTCCCGCGCCCGATGCCGGCGCGGCTGCGCCCGGCACCGCGCCGCCCGGCGTAGCCAGCGGCTCGCTCGACCAGCTGCTGGGCAAGCCCAAGCCCAAGTATTTTTATGAGCCGCCCGATGCGGGCGCGCTGGCCCTGGAGGTCGACCACGACCGCGTGTACGTGGGCCAGGGCGTGCAGGTGAGCTTGTTTTTTTACCTCAAGCCCGCCGACCAGGCGCTGCTCAATTTTTACGACTTCAACAACCAGCTAACCGAGCTGCTGCGCCAGCTGCGCCAGCCCACCACCTGGGAAGTGCCCGCCGCCGACCCCTCGGTGCTGCCCGATACCGTGCGCCGCGCGGGCGGGCAGGTGTTGCTGCGGTTTCGGCTGGCCACGCGCACCTACTACCCACTCACGCGGCAGGCGCTGCAATTTCCGGCCTTGCAGCTCACCCTCACCAAGTTTAAGCTGCTCAAAAAGCCCCAGCCCGGCGATACCGAGCGCCTGGCCATGTACAAGACCTACACCGCGCCGGCCCTGCGCGTGGCCGTGCGGCCCCTGCCCCCGCCCGGCGCGGCCGCCGTGGGCGAATACGCCCTGCATGAAGGCATTAGCGGCACGCGCTTTCGCACCGGCGAGGCGTTTACGTACACGTTTGGGGTAGAGGGGCGCGGCAATGCTTCGGCACTGGTGGGGCCGGTGCCGCGGCCCCGCGCCGGGCTGGAGGTCTACGGCCCCGACGTGCGGGAGGAGGCGCTGCCCGAGGGCCGCTTCCGCAAGAGCTTCCGCTACCGGCTGGTGGTGCAGCGGCCCGGCCCGCTGGCCTTCGATAGCCTGTTTCGGTTGCCGTTTTTCGACCCCGTGGCGGCCCGCTACGACACGCTGCGGCCCGAGCTGCGCGTGGTAGTGAGCGGCGCCGAAAAAGCAGTGGCCGCCGCTGGTCCCACCGACGACCCCTTTTATGGCCCGGCCCTCGCCCGTGCCGACGCCCAGCTGCAGCCCCTCGACGTGTACCGGCAGGTGGGCCGCTACGCCGCCTGGCTGGTGGCCGCGCTGCTGGGGGTGGCGGCTGTGGGCTGGTGGCGGGCGCGGTAACTTTGGCGGTTGGCGGCGGGCGATGGCCCAGGGGCTGGCTACCAACAAGGGTGCCCTTCTTTATGCAAGGGTAACATTTACAGCGTGTTATGTCAAATAGTTTCGGAACGCTTTTTCGCATCACCACCTTCGGCGAGTCGCACGGGGTGGGCATTGGGGTAATTATTGATGGCTGCCCGGCGGGGCTGGCCCTCGACCCGGCCGACATTCAGCGGGCGCTCGACCGGCGGCGGCCGGGGCAGTCGGCCCTCACCACCCCGCGCCAGGAGGCCGACCGCGTGCAAGTGCAATCGGGTGTGTTTGAAGGCGTTACGACGGGTACGCCCATCAGCCTGTTTATCCCCAATGCCGACCAGCGCTCCGACGACTACACCCACATTGCGGGCGCCTACCGCCCCAGCCACGCCGACTACACCTACGACGCCAAGTATGGCCGCCGCGAC
>CAXTFI010000185.1:0-9939 GCA_964243255.1 uncultured Hymenobacter sp. | reverse complement strand
TCAACTTTTCGCAGCCCATTACCGACAACGTGGAGGAAGCCGCCTCGGGCGTGAAGGGCTCCATCGCGGTCAAGATTTACGGCACCGACCTCAAGCTGATGGAGGGCAAAGCGCGCCAGGTGTATGAGGTGCTGCAACACGTGGACGGCATCGACGACCTGGGCCTCTTGCGCAACATCGGTCAGCCCGAGCTGCACGCCGACCTCGACGAGCGCCGCATGGCCAGCTACGGCGTGAGTAAGAGTGACGCCAACGCGGTGCTCGAAATGGCGGTGGGCGGCAAGCAGGCCAGCCAGATGTACGAGGGCGAGCGCAAGTTCCCCATCCGGGTGCGCTACGAGTCGCAGTTTCGCCAGAGTCCCACGGAAATTTCCGAGCTGATGGTGCCCACGCAAAATGGTAAAACCGTGCCCCTGAACGAGATAGCCGACGTGAAGCAGGTAACCGGCCCCAGCCTGATTTACCGTGACGACAACACCCGCTTCTCGGCCGTAAAGTTCTCGGTGCGGGGCCGCGACTTGGGCTCGGCCATCGCGGAAGCGCAGGAAAAGGTGAATAAAGCCGTGGTGCTGCCCAAGGGCTACTCCATGAAATGGACCGGCGACTTTGAGAACCAGCGCCGGGCCTCGCAGCGGCTGGCGCAGGTAGTGCCCATTTCGCTGGCGCTGATTTTCTTCATCCTGTTCATCCTGTTTGGCAACCTCAAAGATGCCGGGCTGGTGCTGCTCAACGTGCCGTTTGCCCTCATCGGGGGCATTGCCATGCTGCTCATCACGCACACCAACTTCTCGATTTCGGCCGGTATCGGCTTCATCGCGCTGTTTGGTATCTGCATTCAGAATGGCGTGATTCTCATCAGCGTATTCAAGCAGAACATGCTGGATAAGATGAGCTTAGACCGCAGCTTGTCGGAAGGCGTGGCCTCGCGGGTGCGCCCGGTGGTGATGACGGCCCTCATGGCCATCATCGGCCTGATGCCGGCGGCCCTCAGCACCGGCATCGGCTCCGAAACCTCGAAGCCCCTGGCCATTGTGGTTATCGGCGGCCTGCTCACCGGCACGGTGCTCACGCTCTTCATCTTCCCGTTGATATTTGAGCGCACCTACCGCGCCGAGCACACCCACTACGCCGACGACCTGCCCGCCAACCGCGAGCTGGCCGCGCGTTAACTGGGGAAGAATTCTCGCCAAAAAGAAACGTCAGGCTGCACCTAGTGCAGCCTGACGTTTCTTTTTAGGTAGCCCGGCCGAGAACTGGCTACTGGGGCGGGTGCTACCAGGGGCTTATACCCGTTTCCGGCGCATTATTATCGCTAAAAAACTGGCCGGTTGGGCCGTCCGGGGCTAACAGGGCGGCTTTTACCACGCGCGCAGCCGCATCGGGCACGCTGCCGGGGCCGCTGTGATGGTTGAAGTCGGTGGCGGTATAGCCTGGGTCTACGGCGTTCACCTTGAAGGCAGTGTCACGCAAATCATACGCCAGCACAATAGTGTACATGTTGAGCGCCGCCTTCGATGAATTGTACGCCGCCGCCTTCACGTTGTACATCTCCCAGGCAGGGTTAGCATTCAAGGCAAGTGAGCCAAGCCCCGACGTGACATTCACAATGCGGGGCTCGGGCGACTGCCGCAACATACTCAGGAAGGCTTGCGTCATCCGCACCATCCCAAATAGGTTCGTGTCGTATACTTCCTCAAACACGGCTACCTCAGTGGTAACCGCCTCTTGAGGAAAGCCCCCGCTAATGCCGGCATTGTTGATGAGCACATCCAGCACGGCCGTTTTCTGGCCCAGGGCCAGCTGGGCAGCGGTTACCGAGGCGCTATCCGCCACGTCAAGCTGAATTGGCTCGACCTGGTGCAACCCTTCCGACTGGAGTTGGCGGGCGGCTTGCTCGCCTTTTTGCAAATCGCGGCTGCCCAGGTACACGTAGTAGCCGTGCTGAAGTAGCTGGCGGGCCGTTTCAAGGCCGATGCTCTTGTTGGCACCGGTGATAAGCGCGTATTTCATGGAGAAGGGTATGAAGTAGAAAACTGAGCTGATTGAACAGCACAAAGGTCCCTCAACCCCCAACGGGCCCCTAACGAGATTCAAACGAAAGTGTAAGATATTCAAACCACCGCCGGTGGTGAAGGGGCCGCCTGGCCTTGGCTGAGCAAGGCGCGCAGGGCCGACGGGGTGGTGCCCGTTTGCTTCTTGAAAAAGTTGTTGAAGTAGGTTGGGTAGGCAAAACCCAGCCCATAGGCAATCTCGGCGGTGCTCCAGCTGGTGTGCTGCAGCAGGGCCTTGGCCTCGCTGGTAATGCGCTCCGCGATGTGCGCCGAGGTGGGCTTGCCGGTGAGCGCGCGCACGGCCCGGTTCAGGTGGTTGACGTGCACCGAGAGCTGCCGGGCAAAGTCGGCCGGGGTGCGCAGCTGCAGCCCGTGGGCGGGCGAGTCGATGGGAAACTGCCGTTCCAGCAGCCCCTGAAACAGGGCCACAATGCGGCTGGCCGCGTTGAGATGCTGGTAATAAGTAGCTTGCGGCTGGAGTTTCAGGGCCTCGTGAATAAGAAGGTTCAGGTAGTTGCGCACCACTTCCTGCTGGTAGCGGTAGCCCGAATTCATCTCCTGCAACATTTTGCTAAACAGGTAGCTTAGGTCGCCGTACTGCGTCTCATCAACGAAGTACACCGGGTCGCTGCCCAGCTTGAACAGCGGCGACTCTTGCAGGCTGGCGGCGCGGTCGTTGATG
Source organism: uncultured Hymenobacter sp. (assembly GCA_964243255.1). GTDB lineage: Bacteria > Bacteroidota > Bacteroidia > Cytophagales > Hymenobacteraceae > Hymenobacter. The sequence continues at coordinate 7,206 of CAXTFI010000185.1, read as the reverse complement.
ATGAGGAATTCCTCGGTAAACATGCACAAGTAGCCACCCTGCTCTTCCGAAACGGGCTCCCAGGAGTAGGGAATCAGGGGATTGGAGAAGACCAGCGCGGGCCGCTCAATCAGTACGCCCCGGGTGGCGTAGTTGTAGCGGCTGCTGCCGGTGATGAGCGCAATCTTGTAGTAGTCGCGCCGGCCAAATGTGAGCTTGCGGGTGCGAAACTGCTCACGGGCATACACATTAAACTGGCCCAAGGCCACTACTTCCAGTAACTGCCCAGTAGGGGCTTGCGTATTATGCGGGGCTGACGGGATAGGAGAGGGCAAGGAAGGTACAGACATGCTCAAAAATAAGCAAATCAAACCAGTAATGGCCAGGCTGGGCCACGCTGGCCATTCCCTCGTAAAGGCTGGAAAAGCTGGTGTTGGCCAACTTGCCCGCACGTGGGCACGACCAAGCATGGGTAGCACGCTTTCTTTATAAATCTGAAAATCAGTGAGGTAAGTAATATATTAGGGCCGCGGCCGGCGCGGGCCCGGCCGGTAGGTGCTGGCGGGGGTAGCGGGCCGGGCGGGGCGCGGGTGGCGCTCACCGGCGCCGGCCAGGTTGCGCAGGGCGGCCACCTCCTCGGCCGTGAGGTCGCGCCACTGGCCGGGTGCTACGTCAAGCAGCGACAAGTCGCCGAGCGCCTGGCGCACCAGCCGCAGGCAGGGCAGGCCCACGGCGGCGCACATCTTGCGCACCTGCCGGTTCATGCCCTGCGAGATGCTGATTTCCAGCCAGCTAGTCGGGATGCTGGCCCGGTAGCGAATGGGCGGGTTGCGGGGCCACAGCTCGGCCGTGGCCGCCTCGGGCACGGCCCGCACCGCGGCGGGCAGCGTGAAGCCCTCCTTAATCTGCACGCCCTCGCGCAATTGGTTCAGGTCGGCCTCGGTGGGCGTGCCCTCCACCTGCGCCCAGTACGTCTTGCTCACCTTGTAGCGCGGGTCGCTGAGGCGGTGTTGCAGCTGCTTGTCATCGGTGAGCAGCAGCAGGCCCTCGCTGTCGAAGTCGAGCCGGCCCACGGGGTACACGTTGGGCACCGCCACGAAGTCCTTGAGCGTGGCGCGCCCGTGCTCATCCGTAAACTGGGTGAGCACTTCAAAAGGCTTGTTGAGGAGGATATAACGCATATTTCAGTTATCAGTGAGCAGTTATCAGTCATCAATCATCGATTATCGACCACTAGCCATGCAAGTAGTTAAACAACTGATAATTGATAACTGAAATCAAACGCCGCCCTGGTACTTGCGCGTGGCCCACTCGGCGGCCAGCAGCGCTAACAGCGCAAAGAATAGCCACTTCAAGTTAACCAGGTCTTTGAGGTCTTCTTCGCTATGCAGCACGGGCTTGAAATTGGCTTTTTCGATATCCTGGGCCAGTTTATCGAGCTGCGCGGGGTAGTAGAGCCGGCCGCCGCTGCGGCGGCTGAGCTGGGCCAGCAAGCGGTGGTCGGCCTTGGATTCCTGGGCTTCGAGGGGCTGATTCTGCACCAGTAGCTCGCCGCCGGCCTGCTGCGCCTGGCCGCCGAGCGTGGCGCGGGCCTGGTAGCGGTAGAGGCCGGCGGGCAGCGGCCCCAGGTGCAGCGGCGAGCCATCGGCGGCGTTGGCGAAGGTGACGGTGCGCGCTTTCCGGGCCGAGTCGGTGAGCGTAAGGGTTATTTTCTGGTCGTAAATGCGCTCAAATACAGCGTTATACGTTTCGGCCCCCAGCGTCACATCGTCCTGGGTGCCGAAGGCGTCCTGGGTGGGGTACACGTCGAGGCGCTTCTTGTTGGCATTCTGGGTCAGCAGCTGCAAGGTGCGCCCCACAAGGCGGTCGTAGCTCTCGGGGTGGTTGTCGTGGGCAATGGCTTCGGCCAGGCGCCACTGCCAGGTATTTTCGGCCAGCAGGGTAGCGGCGCGGGGGGCGGGGCCGGCCGCGCCGCCAAACACCAGCAGGGGCTTCTGGGTGGGCAGGCGGCCCACCTGTTGCCACAGCGCCGCCTCGGCCCCGCCGCCCAGCCGAAAATCGCCAAACGGCACCGGCACCGGCGGGTACTGCCCAAAGCGCCGCCGGCTTTCCTCATCAAGCGGGAAGCGCGCAAAGCTGGGGTTCGGCAGCGGGGTTACCTCGTCGGTCTGGGCGCCGCGTGGCTGCACGCTTAAGCCGGTATTTAATTGATTATAAGCAGTATAGTCCGACTGCGCGCCCAGCACATAAAGTATTGGCACGCGCGCCGCGCGCACCCGCGCCAGCAGCTCCTGGCCCAGGCCGCCGCGGGCGGGCAGCTGGTGCAGCACGGCCACGTCGAAGCTAGTGCTGGCGGGCAGCGGTGCGCCCACGCCCGCCACCACCAGGGTCAGGTCGAAGTTATTGTTGGCCAGAATGGCGGCCCGCAGCGCTTTCAGGTCGGGGTGGGGGGCCGCCCCGGCCAGCAGCACGCGCAGCTTGCCCTTCACTACTTCGATAAAGGCGGTGCGGGTGTTGTTGAGCACCGTAAACTCGCCGGCCTGGGGCAGCACGCGCACTTCGTAGCGGCGCTTGCCGGGCGCGGGCGCCGTGAGCTGAAACGTGGTTTTGACGCGGCGCCGGCCGGCGGGCAGCGCCACGCGGCGGCTTTCCAGCACCCGGTTGCCCTCGCGCACCTCCACCGTGGCCGTGCCACCGGCGTAGCCCTCGTAGCCAATCTCAGCTTCCAGCGGAAACTTATTGCCACTGAAGGCCACCCGGTTATACACCAGGTCGGAGAGGCGCAGGTCGCGCTTGGCCACGGTGTCGCCCAGCGCCACGCTGAAGATGGGGAAATTAAACTCCGAAAACTGCGGCTCCTGGCCCTGGTTTACCAGGCCGTCACTCACCAGCACCACGCCGGCCAGGTTGCGCTCGGCGTTGGCCTCGCGACTGTCGGCGAGCAGCTGGTTGAGGTCGGTGCGGCTGGCCGTGAAGCGCAGCGAGTCGGGCGCGGCAACAGGCTTGGTGAGGGTGCGGGTTTCGACCTGAAAGCCCTTGGCCCGCAGCGTGGCCGCCAGCTGCGGCAACCCCGCCGTGAGCTGGCTTAGCGCCGGCTTAGGGGTGAACAAGCTGATGGACTGCGAGTTATCAATTGCCAGCACGACGGTAGGGGCCTCCGTGCGGGTAGTAGTCGTTTTAATAAACGGCGAAAGCAGCAGAAAGCACAGAAAGCTCACTACCACGAAGCGCAGCCCCGCCAGCGCGTAGTTGACGGCCCGGCTCCACGGCGCCTGGGCCGAGTAGAGCAGTGCCGCGTAGCCCGCGCCTGCGGCTAGGCAAAGCAGGATAAACCAGGGAGAATAGGCAGTAGAAAGCAAGAGCAGAAATGCGCCGTAGCGTGGCGCCGGGCAATGAACGAAGAACGCCGGCTACCTCACCGGCTCACGACGGTAACCAGCTCAGCGCTGTTAAAGATACTGGCCGGCGAGATGACGGGCTCCGACAACGGCAGCCGGTTGCCGTAGCGTTCCCGCAGCTTGGCTTGCACGGCGGGGTTGCGCAGGTCGAGGTCGCGCAGCTGCTGCAGCTGCCCCAACTGCCGGTGCAGGCCCCGGTCGTACACCTTCCAGATAAGCTCAGAGCAATAAATCTGCCGGTCCGACCAGTTGAAGGCCAAGTCGTAGTCGCGCCCCAGCAGCGGCTGGCCGGCCGCCCGTAGCCGGCCCAGCGCGGCCGGCGTGAGGGCCGTAGCCGCGTCGCGCAGCCGCTTCACCACGAAGTGCTGGCTCTGGCCCCGCGCCACCCAGCGGCTCAGGGGCGTCAGCTTCACCGGCTGCACGGCTTCAAAAACCTGCCACTCGCCGTTGGCTTTATACAGCAAGCCGCAATGGCTGTAAGGCGAGTGCGTGGCTAGCTGGATGGCTTGGCTTTGGGCTGATTGGGAGGTGTGGAAGATGAGGTCGCCTTCGTAGAGGGTAGGCGCAAGTGGGTCCACGGCATCTGTAGCTTGGCGGACGGCCTGCCAGCGATGTAGTTTGTTAGTTAGGCGGGAGTAGGGGAGGGGGCCGGTCGTGCCAGCTACCACCAGCGATACAAGCAGCAACTTAGTTAGCAAGGTCATAGTCACAGAATTATTCTGCTATTTCTTCGTCCTCTTCTGAGTCATATACCTCCTTCTGCCACTTGTCACCTACTGCCTCTCGCATTGCTTGCCAGCCATAATTCAATTGAAATAACTCATTGATTGTTAGGTCACGCTTCACTATCTCGCCTAGCCCAACAACTTTCAAGTCGGCCACGTCATAAGTCGTATCACAGAGAAACTGCCAATCACCGTCTGAGTCGTGGGTTACGCGCAGAATAGGTAGTCCTTCTAAAACCTGGCGGGTGGTAAAAACGGCCACATTCTGCTCCTCGCGAAACTTGAAATCCCAAGAGCGGTCAAGTAGCGGCTGTCCGGCTTTCCAGGCCAAGTTAAAGTCTTCTTCCCACGGAAATAGCGCCTGCTTGTCTGGCCATACAATTTGCAGCGCAGGAAAATCCCAACCTTGGTTAAACCAGTGGCCATAACAAAAATAGTCTTTGTACCAAGCTTTGTGGACGGTCAAAAAACGCACGTCGTAGTCACCCAGAAAATCGGGATACCCAACACTTTGGTCAAACTCGGGCTGCTTATCCAGCAGCTCTTTACCCGACCAAAGTACCGAATGCAGCAAATTCAGATTTAAGCCGAAGCAGATAAGCTCGGGGTAGCCATACGTTTTGAATAACCCGATGGTATAGGCAAAGCTGGGCGAATAACCATCGCCGTCAAATTGCGCAATATGAAATCCGTATTCCGCTACGTCACTAATAATTTTTTTCTCAGCGGCGGCATTATGGGCGGCGTGTTCTTCAGCAGTTACCATAAATCGCTCTACGTCAGCATCCCGCCATCTACTTGCAGCACCTGCCCGGTGATATAAGCCGAATCATCTGACGCCAGAAACGCAGTGGCCTTCGCTACATCCTCCGGCGAGCCGCCGCGCTTGAGCGGAATGGCTTTGCGCCACTCGTCCACCTGCTTTTGGTCGAGCGCGTCGGTCATTTCGGTTTCGATGAAGCCGGGGGCGATGGCGTTGCAGCGGATGTTGCGCGAGCCCAGCTCCAGGGCCACCGACTTGGTGAAGCCGATGATGCCGGCCTTGCTGGCGGCGTAGTTGGCCTGGCCGGCGTTGCCCTTGATGCCCACCACCGAGGTCATGTTGATGATGCTGCCGACTTTGGCCCGCATCATGGGCTTGGTAGCGGCTTTGGTGAGGTTGAAAACGGATTTTAGGTTGACGTTCAGTACGTTGTCCCATTGCGCTTCGCTCATGCGCATGAGCAGGCCGTCCTGCGTAATGCCGGCGTTGTTGACCAGGATATCCAGCTTACCAAACTCCTTCACCACGTCGTCGACCAGCTTTTCGGCCTGGCTGTAGTCGGAAGCGTCGGAGCGGTAGCCCTTCACCTTGGTGCCGTGGGCGGCCAGCGCAGTTTCGAGCGCCTGGCCTTTTTCAACCGATGATAAATAGGTGAAAGCCACCTGAGCGCCCTGCTGGGCAAATAGCGTAGCAATGGCGCGGCCAATTCCTTTCGAAGCCCCGGTGATGAGGGCTACTTTTCCAACGAGAGTTTGATTCATGGGGGCGAAAGTAGTGTGCGGTAAGCTTTAGCTTGCCGTTCTTTGAGCTAAACGAAGGCTGGCCCACGCGGCAAGCTAAAGCTTACCCTACTCCCGTAATGCCCGACATCTGTATTCTGGGCGCGGGGCCGGGCGGGGCCACGGCGGCGCTGCACCTGGCCCGCGCCGGCCACCGCTGCGTGCTGCTCGACCGCGCCACGTTTCCGCGCGACAAGATTTGCGGCGATGCGCTCAGCAGCAAGGTATTGGCCGAGCTGCGGCACCTGGGCGGCCCGCTGCCGGCCCGCCTGGCAGCCCTGGCCACCGAAGCTAAAAGCTGGGGTATCAGCTTCTTCGCGCCCAACGGCCGGCGCATGAGCGTGCCCTTCAAGCCGCGCTACGACCCGGCCAGCAGCCCGCCCGACGGCTACGTGGTCAAGCGCCTCGACTTCGACAACCTGCTGATAGAGGAGGTGCGCCAGCAGCCGCTCGTTGACCTTCGGGAGGGCTGCGCCGTGGCCCGCACCGCGCGCACGGCCACCGGCTGGCAGCTGTTCGATAAGAACGATAACCTATTGATTGAGTGCAAGCTGCTGCTGGTAGCCAACGGCGCGCAGTCGGCGTTTGTGCGGCAGGTGGCGGGGCAGGCCTTGGAGCCGGCTCACTACTGCGCGGGGCTGCGGGCCTACTACCGGGGCGTGACTGGCCTCAGCACCGACAACTTTCTGGAGCTGCATTTTCTGCCCGAACTGCTGCCCGGCTACCTCTGGATTTTTCCGCTGCCCAACGGCGAGGCCAACGTGGGCGTGGGGATGCTGAGCCGCGATGTAGCTCATAATAAAATCAACCTACGCGAGAAGTTTCTGCATTTGCTGGCCACGCATCCCGTTCTTAGTCAGCGCTTTGCGCGGGCCGAGCGCCTGGAGCCGGTGCGCGGCTGGGGCTTGCCGCTGGGCTCCAAGCGCCGGGGGCTGTCGGGGGATAATTACCTGCTGCTCGGCGATGCGGCTTCGCTCATCGACCCGTTTACGGGCGAGGGCATCAGCCACGCTATGGTGAGTGGGCGCCACGCCGCCGACTGGGCCGGCCGGGCGCTGGCGGCCGGCGATTTTTCGGCCGGTTTGCTGGCGGGCTACGACGCGGCCGTGTACCGCCGCCTGGGTCAGGAGCTGCGCCTGAGCACCATTTTGCAGCGCCTCATGCGCTGGCCCAGCCTGTTCAACTTCGTGGCCAACCGAGCTGCCCGCAATGCCACGCTGGCCGAAACGCTGTCGATGATGTTTCTGGATATCGACTTGCGGGCGCGCCTCAAGCAGCCTAAGTTTTACTTTCAACTACTGTTTGGTGGTCAGTAGCGCGAAGTTTCACTTCGTGCGCGAGCGCAGCTCGCATCATCGTCAGCGCCGCCTAGATGCCTCCAGACGACCATGCGAGCTGCGCTCGCGCACGAAGTGAAACTTCGCGCTACTGCTACTGGCTCCTACAAATCTGCCAGTGGCTCGGCGGCCAGGTGCTCCAGGCCCTGCGGGCCGTTTTCCTCTTCAATGCGCTTGGCGGCGCGCACCAGCGACGAGCTGAAGATAAACTCGCGCAGCTCAGGT